>JAUQVI010000264.1:0-4441 GCA_039794885.1 Thermostichus sp. DG02_5_bins_236 | reverse complement strand
AAGTTTTCGGCTTCGAGGGTTTGCCCATCGGTCGCCAGAATAAACTTCGCTTTATGCCTGGTTGTGGCAGGACTTTGCCGCAGGGCTGTGAGGGTTTCCCCCACCTTACCCAACTCACATACCTTGAGATGAATGTTATCCCGCTGGAGGATGCCACCCATGTCGGAGTGATTAGTAGAGTCTTTGCCTGTTTTTTTTAGGCGCGCGATCGTGGTGGCTTTGTTGCCAAAGGCTTCTAGAAAGGCAAAAGGAAACTCCTCTGGGTCAAAAGGTGCTTCTGCCAGGTTAGAAACGGCTTCTTCAATTTCGACGGCGTTCATACTCTAACCATCGCTGGCTCAAGGGTTCCGATTATTGCCTCTTAATGCACTTCTGAAATTTTACCCTGATTGTTTGATTATGGAGGATGCGATGATCTCGATGGTCTCCGTCCGGACTTTGCTCATCGCGCAATGTCTTTTAGGAAAATCGCAGTGCAGCAATCTTAAATTCTGAATGATGCTCTCAAAATGCTGTCCCAACCCAAGACTAAAGCGAGATAACGGTTCGCCTCACCCGCCGCTAGCATCCGTTTGCATTCGACGGCAAGACTGTAAGTGGTCGGGTGCAGGCGGATTGTTATGCAGTCTTAATGATTTAGTTCTCAACAGCCTCCTTGAGTTGGGTTAAATAAGTATCAATGAATTTGTCTGTAAATCCAAAAATTCGGGACATTACTCGAAATATTGGATTTTGAATCTCAATCATTTCAGTAATTTGAACCGTTGTTCCGTCGGAAGAGGGTATAAATACTCCAACCCAAGAGCCACTAAATCCTTGCTTGGAGACAAATTCAATTTCAAATCGTGTGTTTGGCTCTTTACGCCGAACTTCAAAGTCAATAATGGTACCTGTCGTTGTTTCTTCCGTCCAACTCTTCCCTGAGGAGTGCATGCTAACTGCTTTTATGTCCTTACGCCATGCGGCTTGCTCCTCTATATTGGTTACTGTTTGAAAAACTCTTGCCGGAGATGCTTTCAGTTCAGCAGATCTAGAAGCAGTAGCTTGAGAGGGCAACAACATACCAATTCCCCAGGCTGTAAATCCCAGTCCTACAAGACTTACCACTCCAATTAGTAGAAAGTTCTTCATGTTCCTACAACATTATTGAATTGACATTTCATTTAGAACTTATGCTGTATACGGTCTCCTATGCTTGACCGATAGTGCTAATTTTTGGGATCTTGGTCTGAATCTAGGGAAGCCGCAACCGAATCCAGAGTTCAGTACGTAATTGCTCCGGAGGGGTAACACTCGGATCATCTATATAGAATTCAACAACAGCTTCATCGTAAAGTTCATAATCGGTGGTTGGAACCCAACCGCCAATCAAAGCAAGATAAGTGTTCAGAATCGTATCGTATGCTCCAATATGAGTAGCGATCGCATATTTCCCGGCAGGAATACATCCGACCATAATTCCGAGCGCCTCGTCACCACTTTCTTGATACTCAATACAGGCATCGAAGCGTAAGTGCTCTCCTGGAGTAATTTCAGGATCGTCGGCGCAAAGCCCAAAAACTCTTGCTTTTAAGAGATCTAGTTTTTGAGAGACTGCCCAATTCATCAGAGCAGGAAACATTTTGCCACTTTCGTTATAAGAACCAATATGACGAATCTGTGCAACGGAGATAGAAGTGATGTCTCGAATTTCAACTTTATCTGGCGGCGATACAGGAGATGGGACATAAATCGGTGGTTGCCCACGAAACTCTGAAGGGGACACGCCAAAATGCTCACGAAACGCGCGTGTAAATCCCTCATGAGATTCATAACCTGCATCAAAGGCAACTTCAGTAACCTTTTGTCCAGTAACACGTAATCGACGGGCTGCCCGTTCCAATTTTAAGCGTCTTGTATATTCAAGGACAGATTCCCCTGTAACACCTCGAAACACCCGATGAAAATGATGTGGGGAAAGATTCACTAATTTAGATAACTCAGATGGTGAGATTTTATCGGCAAGATGGTTCTCAATGTAATCTTGGACACGACGGACTCGCTTTAGATATTCATCCTTCGTCTTTTCTTTCATTGCCACAGAAATCCAAGTCTTAAAACTTTAGAGGAGAAAATCAAAGTACTTTACGTTGTCATTGAAGAGACAGCCTGTATAACAAGTGCCTCTGCAGCAAAATGCTGGATAGCTAGCCGATGCTTGATTTTATCCGCTCTCCGGAGAAATAATATCCTGAAACTCAGCAATATATGGGATCCTGCCTGATAATCACCCCAAACCGAACATTATCTGTCTTTGGGAAAGATAACATCCCTCTCCAGACACTCAGGGATCCAGCGCTGCATCCCACCTAGGAGTTGAAGGACAGATCCCCTACACTTAAGAGTGATAACCATTCTTACTTTGTGGCACTCTCTCTTGAATCGCTCCTCCTCGTTTCCACCTCAGGGATCCGTGCTCTTGGTTCTCTTCTTCCTGTCTGGCTTTGCTGCCCTGGTCTATCAGGTGCTGTGGGTGAGGCAGTTGGGGTTGTTGCTGGGTAGCACGGCTCAGGCGGCAGCCTTGACCCTGGCCATTTTCTTTGGGGGCTTAGCCACAGGGGGGTGGTTTTGGGGACGCAAGGGATCCCGGATGCGCTTGCCGCTGGCGGGGTTTGGCTGGCTGGAGGTGGGAGTGGCGTTGATGGCCTTAAGCCATTTTGGTCTGCTGGGGGCTTATCACCGAATTTATCCTACCCTCTACGGGATCCTGGGCCATTCACCCGTCTTGGATACTCTGCTCAAAGCCCTGCTTGCGGCAACGTTGTTGTTTCCGGCCTCCTTTTTGATGGGGGGCACACTGCCAATGATGGTGCAGCATTGGGTGCGGGATGATTTGGGACGTTCGCGCCAGCGTGCCCTCGGCCCAGTGGGATCCCTGCTATATGCGGTCAATACAGCTGGATCTGCGATGGGGGCCTTGGTGGCAGGGTTTGTGTTGCCCTTGGTGCTGGGCTTTCAGACCACCTATTTGCTGGGGGTGGGGCTGGATCTCGGTGTGGGGGTGGCGTCGATTCTATTAGCTCAGAGGAATCCTGACTGGGTTAGCAAGAGTTTTTCCCCCAAAGAACGAGACACCGGGATCCCTGCCGCGAAATCCTCAGCAGCTTCCGTATTTATCACCGCTCTAGCCCTGGGATCCGGCTTTGCCACGCTGGGGATTGAGGTGGTTTGGACACGGCTCTTTGCCCAGGTATTGCAAAACTCCGCCTATACCTATGCGCTGGTGTTGACCACCTTTTTGCTGGCGCTGGCCTTGGGATCCCTGCATGCCCATCTCTTGTCCCGCTGGCAACGGCTGGCACCGGAGGGGATTTTAGAGATCCTGCTGGTGTTGGCAGGAGTGGCGGCAGCAGCATCCCCGTGGGTGTTTTATCGGGTCACCCAGGGATTGAGCTACCTGGGGGGAACGCTGGGCTGGGGAGCCTATGTGGCGCGGGTGGCGACGGTTGCCGGGGTGGTGATGTTGCTGCCGGGGGTATTGCTGGGATCCGTGTTGCCCTATCTACTGCGAGTGCTAGAGGCACTGCCAGGACAGGCAGGGGAGCGGGTGGGGCGCTTGATTGCCTTTGATACGACGGGAGCAATTCTGGGATCCCTGTTGACGGGGTTTGTATTGTTGCCCAGCTTGGGAACCTGGCGCAGTTTGCTGCTATTGGCGGGGGTTTATCCGTTGGTGCTGCTGGGGATGTCGCTGCATTATCTGCGCAAAGCTGGGATCCTACTGTCGGTGGCTCTGGGCTTGGGGATCCTGGCCTGGGGAAGCTGGCAGTTACCCACTTGGCAGACGGTCACCTTTGGGGCAGGGCCACGGGATTCTCTAGTAGAGGTGCAGGAGGGATCCCATGCCACGGTTGCGGTGGTGGATTTGGCGCAGGGGGGACGAGCCATTCGGGTCAATACCTACTACACCCTGGGCAGCTCCCGCAATTTGCACCTGGAACGTAACCAGGCGGTGATCCCCCTCATGATTCAGCCCAAGATTGAGCGGGTGTTTATCTTGGGCATGGGCACGGGGATCTCGGCTGGGGCGGCCCTGGCCTTTCCTGTGAAAAAAGTAGTGGTGTGCGAGCTATTGCCAGAGGTGGTGGATCTGGCTCGCAAGCATTTCACCCCCTGGATCATGGGACTATTTGAGGATCCCAGAGTGACGATTTATGCCGAGGATGGACGCAATTGCCTCAGCCGTAGCCGCGACACCTATGACCTGATCATCAGCGATTTGTTTACCCCATGGGAGCGGGGGACGGGATATCTCTATACCCTGGAACACTATCACATGGCTGCGCAACGGCTGGAGCCGAATGGTGTTTATGTGCAGTGGATCCCGCTGTATCAAGTCTCCGAGCGGGAGATGGGGATCATCGCCCGCACCCTGAGCGAGGTGTTTCCCCAGGTGGTGATG
>JAUQVI010000263.1:0-4479 GCA_039794885.1 Thermostichus sp. DG02_5_bins_236 | reverse complement strand
AGAGTCAGAGGGATCCCCATCTGAGGGCTGCGGCTGCTGCGTTTGAGTTGTCCTGTGGTCCGCCCAGATGTCAGGTCCGCCAGGGTGGTGTTGGGGTCGAAGCAGTAGCGGCTTAACCAGATGCTCAACAGGCGCAGCTGTTGCTGATTCAGGGTTTTGAGAGGTTCTATCCACAGGGCTGCCTCCACCGAGAGCAGCACCGTTGAGACAGAAGTAGGATTCTCAAACAGGGTAGGCAGCAGGGGCAAAACCTCCCGTTTTTGCTCGTCGCTGAGGCGATGGAAAGCGAGGATGGCCTGGCAGAGCAAACCCGGCGGCTTGGGCAAATCGGTGGTAAGGAGCAATCGATTGTCAGTAAAGCAAAAGCGGCTTAGATCCAGAGGCTCGTCGGGATCCGCTGCTGGTGAGACTGGCTCTGGTGGAGCGGGTGGCTGAAGCTTGATCTGAGTTTTCCAGTCGGCGGTGTGTTGGCCAATCGGGCGACTGTAGAGGGCCAAACTTTTCACCTGTGGATATTGCCCAGAGACCGTGGCTCGGAACCAGGAGGTGAGTTCTTCGTAGTCGAGGGTGAGATCGGCAGGCCGATTGATCATCACCACCAAGGCGTAGGCTTCTGATTCACCGTCCCGAATTGGCTGGGTTTTCACCTGGAGTTTTAGGCGTGGGTTTTGTAGCGCTTGTTCTAACCACTGAGTGATTTGCAGTTCGTTCATAGCCATCTCCTGAGTCTATGAAGAAGACCAGCCATTCGCGTAGGATGCCATCGGCCTCTACAGTGGCTATTGTGACATTTCCCCCTGCAAGCGGGCTCCCTCCCTGATCACAGACAGGCTGTACACCTTTGCGGCCCCATCGGCTAAACCATGTCTTTCTCCTCCAGCATTGGATTCGATTTTTCTAGATTTGGCACTGCTCTTCGCCCTCTGTGGGGGTTGGATCCGCAGGCAATTTTTTTGAATCACGGCTCCTACGGTGCGATCCCCAAAACGGTGCTACAGGCTCAGAGTGCTTGGCGAGAACGCTTAGAAGCTCAGCCGGTGCACTTTATGGGAGAGGTGCTTCCCCAGGCTTTGCGGGCAGCAGCAGCAGAGTTGGCCGATTTTGTCGGGGCTGAACCTGAAAATCTGGTGTTTGTGGAAAATGCCACAAGTGGGGTGAATGCCGTCTTGCGCTCCCTCACTTTTCAACCTGGGGATGAGATTGCCTGTACCAATCAGGGCTATGGGGCAGTCCGTCAGGCGGTGCAGTTTGTTTCTGCCCAGTCAGGATCCCTCCCGGTTGAAGCGCAGATCCCCTTCCCGATTGCAGGGCCGGATCAGGTTATCGCAGCCTTCGAGGCGATTCTCACCCCAAAAACTCGTTTGGCGGTGCTGGATCACATCACCTCACCCACGGCCCTAATTTACCCACTACCGGAGCTGCTCAGCCTCTGTCGGGAGCGCGGGATCCCTGTTCTGGTGGATGGTGCCCATGCCCCCGGAACCCTCCCCCTAGAATTGGAAAATCTAGGGGCCGATTGGTATACCGGCAATGCCCATAAGTGGTTGTTTGCCCCGAAAGGCTGTGCCTTTTTGTGGGTGGCACCTCATCAACAGTTCCAAACCCACCCGACAGTAATCTCCCATGGCTTTGGCCAAGGGTTCTTAGCCGAGTTCGATTGGGTGGGCACACGGGATCCCAGTGCTTGGTTGGCCATTTCGGCGGCACTAGAGTTTATTCGGGAGTTGGGGATAGACCCTATTCATCAGCACAATCACACCCTGATGATGCAGGCGCGGCAGTTGCTACTGGATCGTCTCGAAGGGATCCCACCCGCTCCAGAGAACATGTTGGGCTTTATGGCCACTCTTCCTTTGCCGCCCCTTTGGCAGCAGTGGATGCTGGATCTGCCTTTGCCGATTCGGGCCCGCCAGTTGCACGATGACCTTTGGCACACACACCGCATCGAAGTGCCAATCATCCCTTTTGCGGGGCAGCTTTGGGTACGCATCTCTGCTCAGCTTTACAACCATTTGGCAGAGTACGAGCAGTTGGTACAGGTATTGGAACGACGGCCTGGTGGTTTTGCGGTGTAGAGACAGAAAGTGCAGCTACCCCAACTCTATCGCCAAGTGATTGCTGAGGCTGCAGACCGAGAGTTGACAGATATCGATTCTCCTGGTTCTGGAACAGTTGAGGCCCACATGATTGCCACATCAACCATTGGCCCACCTTTGAAGTCATTGTCAAACGGGTTCAGGAGCCGAAATGGCCTGTTATCCAAGGGATCCTGTGGGCACGCCATGACCATGAAGTTCCAGACCTAAGCGGGAATGCCATCAAATCTTCTCCTGATGGCGACCCCATTCAGGTTAGCCTCACCCAAGCAGGGGAAGTGGCCAGGCTGCAAATACAGAATCCGGGCATTGGGATTCCTTTGGAAGACCAAGAGCACCTGTTTGAGCTGTTTCATTGCGCCCGTAATGTCGGCAAAATTGAGGGCACCAGACTGGGTTTAGCGGAGGTGAAAAAACACCTCGAACAAATGGGGGCAAAATTCACATCGCCAGTCAACCAGATCAAGGCACCACCGTTTGGGTGCGGATCCCACTGGTCTACCCCCCAGAGATGGATCCCCTCCCGAAGCCGTAAAGGCCCCGTAACAGCAGCACTTCTGCAAGTGAGCCTTTTACTTATTTGCTTACAAGGGGGCTTGGCATCTCTCACCCCGACTGGGGCGAAAATGAAAACATCAAGCCTTAACCTCGCCCCATCCATCAAAAAATGTTAAGCTAAAGCGTAGTCATTATGAGTTTGACTTAATATCCCCATTGCAAAAGGAGACAGCGCATGACAGAGCAAAGTCGGGTTGAGAATGTGGTAATCATTGGTTCTGGCCCTGCTGGGTTTACGGCCGCCATTTATGCTGGGCGTGCCAACCTAAAGCCAGTCGTGTTTGAGGGTTTCCAAGCCGGAGGGATCCCAGGCGGACAACTGATGACCACCACTGAAGTGGAAAACTTTCCCGGTTTCCCCCAAGGCATTACTGGCCCACAACTGATGCAGGATATGAAAGCGCAAGCAGTGCGATGGGGAGCCGAACTCTATACTGAAGATGTCACCTTTGTGGATTTGAGCCAGCGGCCTTTTGTGGTTCGGTCCGACGAACGAGAAATACGCACCCACAGCCTGATCATTGCCACGGGGGCCACTGCCAAGCGCCTGCATCTGCCCGGAGAGGCTACTTACTGGAATCGAGGCATGTCAGCCTGTGCCATTTGTGATGGGGCCATGCCCATGTTCAAGGGGGTGGAATTGGTGGTGATCGGGGGTGGAGATACCGCCTGTGAAGAGGCTACCTACCTGACCAAGTTTGGATCCCGTGTCCACATGCTGGTGCGAGGCGACAAAATGCGGGCTAGCAAAGCCATGCAAGACCGCGTTCTCAATAATCCCAAGATCACCGTCCATTGGCATAGCGAAGCTGTCGATGTGGTGGGTGATGATCTGCGCCTAACTGCGGTGAAGGTGCGCAACAATCAAACCGGCGAAATTAGCGAGTTGCCAGCAGGCGGCCTATTTTACGCCATTGGCCACAAACCCAACACCGACCTATTCAAAGGCCAACTGGAACTGGATGAGATTGGCTACATCGTCACTCAACCGGGATCCGTAGCCACCAGCGTGGAAGGGGTTTACGCCGCTGGGGATGTGCAGGATCACGAGTTTCGTCAGGCAATCACCGCCGCCGGAACGGGCTGTATGGCTGCCATGTTGGCAGAGCGTTGGCTCTCCGAGCACGATTTGGTCCAAGAGTTTCACGCTCTTCCCGGAAGTCATCCTGAAGCCAGTCATGCTGTTGCACCCGAAGCGGAGTCCACTGTTGACGAGGCCAGTTTTACAGACAATGGTGAGAATGGCTTTGACCTCAACACGATGCACCATGAAGGGGGCTACGCACTGCGGCGGCTTTATCACGAAAGCGATCGCCTAATCATGGTGAAGTACACTGCCCCCACCTGTGGCCCCTGCCATGCCCTCAAGCCGATCCTGAATAAGATCGTCGATGAATTCCCAGACAAGCTGCATGTCGTAGATATTGACATCGAGAAGGATCCCGAGATCGCCGAAGCGGGTGGCGTAACTGGCACTCCCACTGTTCAGTTCTTTAAAGACAAAGCCCTGGTAGCCCAATTGATCGGCGTGAAGCCCAAAACCCAGTATCGAGAGGTGATCCAGGCCAACCTCAACTAGATTTCAATCAACACTTTGGAAAGGCTAGGGGTGGATCTTTTCTCAGGATCCACCTTTTGTTGTTAAGGGATGAAGCCACCATCTGGGTTACAGCCCAACGACACTCATGCAAAGAATTCAGTGAAGTACCCGACGCTCATTGCTACGCAATAGAGCGCGGGCTTCTTTGTTCATCGGGACTTGCCTCCGAGAGGGTAGACTTGCGCCTTCCTCCCTTTGGTCTTACAGTCCCTCCCAAAGCAGAAG
>JAUQVI010000262.1:0-4487 GCA_039794885.1 Thermostichus sp. DG02_5_bins_236 | reverse complement strand
CTTCAGAGACTCGTAAGCATATGGGATCTATGAAGCAACTAGGGCAGAAGAAAAGACAGAAATCTTCTGCTGTGGCGGAAACTGGGGTCTTAAAAACCCCATCCGCCTACGCGGTGGGGTAGTTCATTTCGGCAAAATAATGATGTAATCTCAGGGCTGAATGGGGATCCCCTGGGATCTACTTACCAAATCGTCGCTGCCGAGACTGATAGCTAAGTAAGGCCTCGTGAAAGGCAGCCCGATCAAAATCTGGCCACAGAATTGGGGTGAAATACTGCTCGGTATAGGCCATCTGCCAGAGGAGAAAGTTGCTAATGCGCATTTCGCCGCTAGTACGAATCAACAGATCAGGATCCGATAGGCCAGTGGTGTAAAGAAACTGTGAAAACAAAGCTTCATCGATCTGATCCGGTTGCAAAAGCCCCTGCTGCACCAAGGTAGCAATAGAACGGCAGGCTTGTAGGATCTCCTGCCGACCGCCGTAGTTGAGGGCTACTGTCAGACAAATCCCTTGGTTGTGGCGGGTCCTCTCCACCGCGTGCAAAATGGTATCTTGCAATGAATTGGGTAATGCCGACAGTTGACCGGCAAACTGAATGCGCACCCCCTGCTGAAGCATTTCCTGTAACTCCCGCCAGAGCACCTGCTCGAACAGAGTCATGAGAAAATCCACCTCTTCATGGGACCGGCCCCAATTTTCGGTGGAAAAAGCGTAGGCGGTTAAAGTAGGGATCCCCCAATCATCGCAGCAGCGCAGCAACTCCTTCAGGGCCGAGACCCCCTGTCGATGTCCAAGGCTACGGGGTAGTCCTCGCTTTTGTGCCCAACGACCGTTGCCATCCATGACCACCGCCACATGGTGGGGCAAAAGCTGACGATCCAGATCGGCGGGCAATTGTAAAAGATGAGCAGATGAAAGGGTCATGCGGCTTTAGTCTTTTGGAAGAGTTTTTTCGGGTTTGCGAGGTAATCTGACCAGATCCCGTAGGGATCCCCACCAGCGTTTCAGCCCATTGCGAAACCAGGGATACGACCACAATCCTTGCAACGGTACCTCCCGTTTGGCATTGCGGCTACCCCGTAATCGTTTTGCTAGCAGCTCTTGCAATTTGGTACTGGTTAGGGGTCGTTCCAGACGGCCTCCTTCGGCTAGAGAGATGGATCCCGTTTCCTCTGAGACCACAATACACAAGCAATTGGTTTGTTCTGTGATCCCCATCGCTGCACGGTGCCGTGTTCCCAACTGCCGGGAGGCCACCCGTTCCGACACGGGTAGGATCACCCCCGCTGACCGGATCCGATCCTGATGGATGACCACTGCCCCATCGTGGAGCAAGGTTGTGGTTTGGAAAATGGTCTGCAGGATCTCCCGCGATACCCGCGCCTGCAAGAGTACCCCTTTATCGGTAAATACCCGTGAATCAATCGGTTGATCTGGCTCAATCACGATCAATGCCCCGGTTCGATTTTGAGAGAGCTCCCGCACCGCCTGCACCAGCTCCTCCAGTAGGTCCTCCTCGGGATCCTCCTCGTAGTCTCCCGCGTTACCCGGCCACTCAATGCGGATTGCCTTGGCCAACTGCTCCAGGAGCCGCCGAAACTCCGGTTGAAACAGCACGCCCATCGCCACAGCGGTACCGACCAACAACCGATCCAGAATCAGATTGACCAGCGGCAGCGGGGTGGTAGCCAGAAATAACACCAACAACAAAATAAATCCCCGTACCAGCACCCCAGCACGACTGTCGCGGGTGTAATAAAGAGCCAGTGCCAATAACAAGACTGCCAGGGCCCAGTCCAAAAGGCTGAGAAAGTTAAATTGCTGTAGCCAAGCCCATATGGCCGCCAGCATGGCGAAAAACCCCGTTCACGCTCCTCTCATTGCGGAACCTTTGCCTGCCCCGTCCCAGAACTTTCAGACCTGCGGCCCCCTGACCAGCCTACCACTCACCCCACTAGACTGACGTTTCCTCTGGCGATAGACGCTCAATTGCGACCCCCCTTTCCCTTCAGCGCAGCAACCGCTCCGGTAGAAGGTCTTGACGGATTAAATCGACATACGTTTCCCGTTGCAGAATCAGTTGTGCCTGTCCTTCCCGTACCAATACTGCTGCTGGCCGAGGGAAACGATTGTAATTAGAGGCCATGCTGTAGTTGTAGGCACCTGTAGCCAGCACCACCAACACCTCTCCTGCCACCGGATCGGGTAACCGGATATCCTTGAGCAACACATCCCCCGATTCACAGTGCTTACCTGCCACCGTCACCCGTTGGGTGGGCTCAGCTTGTGGTCGATTGGCCAGGAGTGCCGTGTAGCGGGCTTGATAGGTAATCGGGCGCGGGTTGTCGGACATACCACCGTCAATGGTGATGTAGGTACGTCCTTCTGGTAGGTCATCGTTAGCCGGGATCCCTTTTTGACCTCCTAAGGTGTAGGCGGTAACAGCCGCCGGCCCAATCAGAGAACGTCCCGGCTCACAGAGCAACTTGGGCAACGGGATCCCGGCCAATCCAAACCCCTGTTGAACGGTGGTAGCGACTGTTTCTACCCAGTTGGGAATTGAGGGGGGATCATCCGACTCTAGGTAGCGAATCCCGAGGCCCCCGCCCACGTTCAGTTCCTGCAGGGGCAACCCTTGATTCAGCCCTTGCCGCCAGATCTGGGCTAGAACCTCCACCAGATCCCGATGACCTTGCAGATCAAAAATTTGGGATCCGATGTGGGCGTGCAACCCAACACAACGCAACTGAGGATGCTGGCTAAGAAACTCAAAGACCTGTGGCAATTGAAACTGCCCAATGCCAAACTTGCTGTCGGTTTGGCCGGTGCGGATGTACTCGTGGGTATGTACATCGATGCCGGGGTTGATTCGCAGAAGCAGCCGAGCTGGCTGTTCTGGAGTTGCCAGGGCTGCCAACTTTTGCAGCTCGTACAAGCTATCCGCAACCAAAGTACAGCCCCCCTCGAGGGCCATTTTGAGCTCCTCCACTGACTTGGCATTGCCATGCAAGTAGAGATGTTCTCCCTTGGCTCCCGCTTGCAAGGCGGTGTATAGTTCCCCACCCGAGGCAACATCCAACCCCAACCCTTCCTGCAAAGCCAAGGCACAGATGGCCAAACAATTCCAGGCTTTCGTGGCATACAAAACCTGGGATCCGACCTGGTAGCACTGGGCCAGGGTATCTCGGTAAAGCTGACAGGCCCGCCGCAGCGTCCATTCATCCAAAATATAGAGAGGGGATCCGAACTGTTGCACCAACTCCACCACATCACAACCCCCGATTTCCAGGTGCCCCTGGCTGTTGGTACGGCTGGTTAAGGGGTGTAAAGACTGATTGGGAGAGACAATTGGGGCTGTTTGGGTGGAGCTGCCGAGGGTAGAAACCATAGAGGGGAAACAAAGACTGCCTTTCACCATATCAAGTTTCTTTGAGGCGATGACCAGTCTCGAGAAAATGAGGGGTTTTCCCGATCAGTTCTCGATCAATCCCACTTCTTTCTGCTAACATGGGAGGCCGGCATGAATGGGTCGATGCCCGAGGGGTTAAAGGGGGCGGACTGTAAATCCGCTGGCTTACGCCTACGTTGGTTCAAATCCAACTCGGCCCACCATTTCGACTTGCCCACGTGGCTCAGTGGTAGAGCACCCCCTTGGTAAGGGGGAGGTCACGAGTTCAATCCTCGTCGTGGGCTTACAAGATATTGATAGATATGGCTCTTAAGCTTCACCTCAATCCCGCCTTAACCCTTACGGATGAGGTTTTCTGGCAACTTTGTCAGCAGAACCCAGAAGATGTGCCTTGAGCGTACCAGCAGTGGAGACCTGATCGCCATCACTCCCGTCAGTAGTGAAGGCAGCTCTTTCAACCTCAACCTTGCTGCTCAACTTTGGAATTGGAATCAGCAAACCCGACTTGGCATTGCCTTTGACTCCTCTGCTGGATTTACCCTGCCTAGTGGGGCCATTCGTTCCCCAGATGCGGTTTGGATCCGTTAAGATCATTGCCCTCAGAGCAAAAGCGTCACTTTGCTGCAATTTGCTCCGATTGTGTTCTTGAATTGGCTTCTTCCACTGACCCCTTGTCCACTCTACAAGCTAAATTGCGGGAATACCTCGAGAATGGATCCCGTTGGGTTGGCTAATTGTCCCAGACTCCAAACAAACTTTTGTTTATCGTTCCGGTAGTCCTGTTGAGTACTGGGTGGGTGATGTCACTCTGATGGGTGGCTCTGCTTTGCCTGGTTTTAGCTATTAGGCGGGAAGCCCCGCGCTGCACCGGAACGGTCAGCGTCGGGATGAGAGCCGCGTGACTGAGCGAAGCGAAGGAACAAACTATCTAGGAATCCTGACAGATAAGCCTTTATCGCAATGATGAGTTTATGCTAATCTAATATAGAGACATGTTGAAAGCAGTCAAGGTCAGAATTTATCCCACCAATGAGCAGTCCATCACGCTAGCCAAGCATTTTGGTTGTACTCGATGGC
>JAUQVI010000261.1:0-4492 GCA_039794885.1 Thermostichus sp. DG02_5_bins_236 | reverse complement strand
CGCCACGGCAGATGATGATGGCGTTCATCGACGCCCAACGCGAGGACTTGGGTATCGAGCCGATCTGCCGCGAACTGGCGATCGCCCCGTCCTCCTATCACGAGCATGCTGCCCGGCTTGCCGATCCTGGCAGGCGATCGGCCCGAGCGCGGCGCGACGATGAGATGCGGGCGCAGATCAAGCGCGTGCATGAAGCCAGCTTTGGCCTCTACGGCACGCGCAAGGTCTGGCATCAGTTGCGGCGCGAAGGCGTGGTGATCGCCAAGTGCACGGTGGAACGGCTTATGGCAGCCATGGGCCTGGCAGGTGTGCGGCGGGGCAAGAAGACTATCACCACGGTCAGCGATCCGAAGACGCCATGTCCGCTGGACAAGGTCAACCGCGAGTTCCGCGTCAGCCGGCCCAATGCGCTGTGGGTGGTCGACTTCACCTACGTCCACACCTGGGCAGGGTTCGTCTACGTGGCTTTCGTGATCGATGCCTATGCCCGGCGGATCGTGGGCTGGAAGGTCAGCACGTCGGCTACCGCCGGCTTCGTGCTCGATGCCCTGGAACAGGCCATCCATGCCCGCAGGCCCGGCCCCGATGACGGGCTGATCCACCATAGCGACAGGGGAATGGAATATGTCGAGTTCTCGCAGATAGCTGTGTCCCCAATCCCACCTGCTCTGCGCCCCTTTTGGGAAAACGCTTTTGACTTGGAAGCCCACCTGGGATCCTTTCTTGGCCTTGAGGCGGCAGATTTGCAGGAGAAGCTTAAGCTAGGACAACAACAGCTAGCAGAGTTGGGTCGGCGGGACTTTCGTTGGGATCAAGCGGAGCAGTTTTATCGTGATCAGGTGGGATCCGCCTATCTGCTGGATTTGGCAGCCTGGCATCTGAGCAGCAGAGACTACATCGGCGATACATTGCGCCTACTGGCAGATCATGCACAGGGAGTGGTGTTGGATTTCGGCGGTGGTATCGGTACCCATGCGATCGGGGCAGCCTTGTGTCCGGACGTAGAACAGGTGATCTTCTGGGATCTCAACCCGATCCATCGGCAGTTGATGAAGCTGCGAGCAGAAAAGCTGGGTTTGACCGAACGGATCTGGTGCCCAGATACTTTCCCGCAAGGGATCTCCTTCGACACGCTGGTTTGTTTGGATGTGATGGAACATCTGTCGGATCCGGTGGGGCAGTTGCGGCAGTTTCACGAGTGGCTTAGACCGGAGGGCAAGCTTTTGATCAATTGGTACTTTTTCAAGGGTTTCCAGGGGGAGTTTCCCTTTCATCTGGATGACCCCCAGGTGATCGAGAGGTTTTTTCAGGTGTTGCAGAGCTGGTTTTTAGAGGTGTTTCACCCCTACTTAATCACCAGCCGCTGCTACCGTAAGTTGTCTGCTTCGTTGCGGGAAGATGGGCCATGAGGCGCTACTGGCGGGTATTGGGGTTATTTTGGAGCACCTCGATGGCCGCTGAAATGGAATACCGAGCCAATTTTCTTTTTGCCAGCCTCAGCAGTATCGGCGGATTGGCAGCAGCCCTGTTGGGTTTGTCACTGTTTTATCAGCAGGAGCATCAGTTGGGCGGCTGGAGTTGGCCGGAAGCCCTGATGGTGTTGGGGATATTCACGATCCTACAGGGGGTAGCAGCCAGCAGTTTCAACGTCAACTTGAACCGTATTGTGCAACAGGTTCAAGAAGGCACTCTGGATTTTGTCTTGCTCAAGCCAATGAGCAGCCAGTTCTGGCTTTCGGCAAGGGTCTTCTCCCCTTGGGGGCTGACGGATATTGGCTTCGGGCTGCTGGTGATTCTATACGCAGGGATCCAGCTGGAGTTACCGATTTGGGCCTATGGGCTAGGTCTGCTGCCGCTGGGGTCGGGGCTGGTAATTCTCTATAGCCTTTGGTTTATGTTGGGGGCAACTAGCGTTTGGTTTGTAAAAATCTACAATGTCACGGAGGTGTTACGGGGCTTGGTGGAGGCAGGGCGATTCCCAATTGTTGCCTACCCGGCAGCCTACCGTGTGTTTTTTACGTTCATCGTGCCCGTAGCCTTTTTAACAACAATCCCTGCGGAAACCTTGCTCGGCCGGGTGCAGTGGGAATGGTTACTGGGATCCACTTTGTTGGCAGTAGGGCTATTCTGGGCATCCTGTGCTTTTTGGCGCTTTGCCCTGCGGTTTTACACCAGTGCTTCGAGTTAGGAGTGGGTCTTCCTTCAACAGAGGGTGAGCGGATGCAGATTGCAGGTCACAGGAGGAAATTGCAACAGCAGCGGTGCACCAACAAGACCCTTCGAGAGAGAAGCAGTAAGATGAAGATACTGACCTTGCAACATTTCTACATCTTTTGACTGTGTTCACTGCTTCTCCTGCTGGCTTGGCGACTAATGCCATTGCTCCTTTTGCTCCCCAGACCTGGAGCTGGCGCGGACATTTCATTCGTTATGTCGTACAAGGTTCCGGATCCCCGTTGGTGCTGGTCCATGGGTTTGGGGCTTCGATTGGCCACTGGCGGCACAACATCCCCGTTCTGGCGGCAGCAGGGTATCGGGTTTATGCCCTTGATTTGCTGGGGTTTGGTGGCTCTGCCAAACCCAATTTGCCTTACTCTTTGGATTTGTGGGTGGAGTTGCTGGTGGATTTTTGGCAGCAGCACATTCAGCAACCGGCTGTGTTTATTGGCAATTCCATTGGTGCCCTCCTCAGCTTGAGGATGGCGGCTCAACATCCGGATCTGACAGCAGGAGCCGTATTGCTTAACTGTGCTGGAGGGTTGAACCACCGTTCTCACGAGCTCAACCCCCTATTTCGGTTGATTATGGGCACCTTTACGGCTCTGGCAGCCTCCCCGGTTACCGGGCCATTTTTATTTGATCGCCTGCGTCAGCGCCAGCGCATTCGGGCAACCCTCAAACAGGTGTACCGCAATCCTACTGCCATTACCGATGAGCTGGTGGACATTCTCTACGTTCCTTCCTGCGATGTCGGCGCTCAGCAAGTGTTTGCCTCGATTCTCACTGCCCCTGCCGGCCCGACTCCTGAATCTCTGTTACCTCAGGTGCGCTGCCCACTTTTGGTGCTCTGGGGAGAGGCAGATCCTTGGACACCGATTCAACGGGGTTGGGGCTTTCAAAACCATGTCAACGGCGGGATCGACTACGAATTTCTGCCCATCCCTGAGACCGGTCACTGCCCCCATGATGAACGGCCAGAGATAGTTAATCCGTTAATTTTGAATTGGTTGCCCAGGGTCTTTACTGCTTGATGGGCTCTTTTCAGGGGAGTTGCTGGGTTCTATTGGCTGAGGATGGAGCGGTTAATTTTTCTGAGTCCTCCCCTCCTCAAGGGTTTGTCAGGATAGATAAGCGGAGCAGATAACAGAGACCAGCGGCTTTTTTATGTTTGCCCAAGTTTTTTCGGCTGCCCTCCTGGGACTAAAGGCGGTACGGGTCACGGTGGAGGTAGATGTTGGCGGTGGATTGCCCCAGATTACTCTTGTCGGTTTACCCGATACAGCGGTAACAGAAGCCAAAGAAAGGGTGCGGGCGGCGATTAAAAACTCTGGCTTTGCCTTGCCCCAGGGGCGGATCATCATTAACTTGGCCCCTGCCGATCTGCGCAAGGAAGGTCCTAGTTTTGATCTGCCGATTGCCCTCGGGATCTTGGCTGCCTCAGGGGTGATCAATCCTGCAGTCTTGCCGGAAACCCTTGTGGTTGGGGAACTGGCTCTGGATGGAAAGCTACGCCCCGTGGCAGGGGTCTTGCCAATTGCCGCTGCGGCAGCGGAGTTGGGGATCCGCCGCTTGGTGGTGCCGCAAGAGAATAGCCTGGAAGGAGCTGTGGTGTCTGGCATCCAGGTGTATGGGTTACCTTCTTTGCCAGCAGTGGTGAACTGGCTGCAAAATCCACAAACAGTTAAGCCAGTACAGCTACAACCGGAGCAGATACAGAGGACAAACCCGACATCCATCTTGGATTTAGCAGATATCAAGGGGCAGGAGCATGCCCGTCGGGCTCTAGAAGTGGCAGCGGCAGGTGGGCACAACTTGTTGCTGGTGGGTAGTCCCGGAGCCGGTAAAACCATGTTAGCGCGGCGGTTGCCAGGGATCCTACCGGCTCTGCAGTGGGAGGAAATTTTAGAGATTACCCGCATTTATTCTGCAGCCGGCCTATTACGACAAAATTTGCACCTAGGCGGACAAACCGCCTTGATCACCCAGCGCCCCTTTCGCGCTCCTCATCACTCGGCTTCTTCTGTGGCCTTGGTAGGCGGGGGGCCCTATCCCAAACCGGGGGAGATCTCACTGGCCCATCACGGCATTCTCTACCTGGATGAGCTGACGGAATTTCGCCGCGAGGTGCTAGAGGTGTTGCGCCAGCCGCTTGAAGATGGCAAGGTAACCATTTCCCGCGCCCGCGTTACGCTGGAGTTTCCGGCCCAAACCACGCTGGTGGCCTCCACCAACCCCTGTCCCTGCGGCTTCTACGGGGATCCGGTCAAGCCTT
>JAUQVI010000260.1:0-4495 GCA_039794885.1 Thermostichus sp. DG02_5_bins_236 | reverse complement strand
TGTCAAACAGCTGCACCACCTGAGCGCCGCACTCAATTTGGTACACAACGTAACGGGCAATGCTATCTGCCAGTTTGCTCAGCAATTGCTGCAACAGCTGCGGCTGCGTGAAGGCTAAGCTCTTAATGTGGGCATAGTCCTTGGAGCTGCGTCCCTCCACCGCGTAGCAGGCCAGCGTCCACGGGGATCCGACAAACCCCAACAGGGTGGCTTTCCCCTCAGTCTCCCGCCGCAAAGTCTGCAAAATGGTCTTGATGAAGGGCAGACTTTCTTCCGGCTCCAGCAGGCGAATCTGGTCAATCTGGGCTTGGGAGCGAATCGGTGGATCAATAATCGGCCCCTGGTGCTCCACCAGCTCAAAGGGGATCCCCATCCCCTCAAGGGGAGTGAGAATATCACTAAACATGATTACCCCGTCAGGAGCAAAAGCCCGAAAGGGTTGCAGCGAGATTTCAATTGCCAATTCCGGAATCTCACAGCGCTGCTTAAAGGTGTACTTGCTCTGCAACTGCCGGTAAACGGCCATGTAGCGACCCGCCTGCCGCATCATCCAAACGGGGGGGCGATCCAATACTTCTCCCCGAGCTGCCCGCAGCAAACGACCGCCATCTTTGGCGGTGGAGAGAGTGGCGCTGGGCATAGCGGGTGAGTGCGACATGGGAGGGCAATCCGGGTAAGGGGCCTTACGAATCGTGACATTGCAGTGGCAGCAGTCGCAAGTTTTCGGTAAGAGATCCCTGCAGTTTCTTCATGGGCTGCAATCTGCTGTTACAGCTCTGTATTGCTCTGCCGTCGCATAAGCGTTGTGGAGCATACGGCGGGCTAGGCCACCATTTCCTAAAATGGAAATTGAGCATAGTTGCTGTGATCCCCCATGATCCCTTCCCATATCCCTGTCTCCTCAATAGCCTCGACCTATTCCGTTGACTTGGATTTTGATGTGGGGATTGTGGGAGCTGGTATGGTGGGATCCACTCTGGCAGTTGCTCTCGGTCAAGCCGGGATCCGAGTCGCATTGATTGAGGGCCGCGATCTGGGTCAGGGAGTAGGGCCGGATGGACGAGCCAGTGCTCTGGCTTTGGGGACGACGCGTATTCTGGAACGGATTGGGGTGTGGCCTCTGATGCAGTCTTGGGGGGTTTCCCCCATTCACCGCATTCAAGTCTCGGACGGGGAGAGCCCGCTAGTGGCTCAGTTGCACCGCGAGATGATCCAAACGCCAGCTTTGGGTTATATCGTGGAGAACCAGATCACCCAAAAAGCCCTGTTGCAGCGGATCCGGGAGTGCCCTTCGGTAACGGTCTTTAGCCCAGCTCTAGTGCAAGGTTTCTCCGCTCAGCCAGATCATATGCAGGTGGAGCTGTCCCAGGACGGATCCCGACACACCCTGCGAACCGCTTTGTTGGTGGGGGCGGATGGATCCCGTTCACAGCTACGGGAACGGGCGGGGATCCCCGTATCCCGTTGGGGCTATGGGCAGGTGTGCATTGTTTCCACCCTCACCCACGAGTTGCCCCACGCCCAAGTGGCTTACGAACGGTTTCAGCCCAGTGGCCCCTTCGCCATTTTGCCCACCACCGATCCCCACCGTAGTTGTGTGGTTTGGACAGCCCGACAGTCAGACCGAGACCGATTGATGAGCCTGCCCGAGGGGGAGTTTTTACAGGCCATTCAGCCCTCCTTTGGATCCCAGTTGGGGGCTTTGCTGGCGGCTTCCCCCAGAGCTTGTTATGAACCGCAGCGCTCCCATGCCCGAACCTATATCGGATCCCGACTGGCCTTAATTGGAGATGCCGCCCACACCACTCATCCAGTTGGGGGACAAGGGGTGAATTTAGGCATGCGGGATGTGGCGGCTTTGGCGGCTTTGGTAATGAAGACACTAGCTTGGGGTTGGGATCCGGGCGCTCCGCAGTTGTTACAAACTTACGAGCGCTGTCGCCGCCGCGAAAATAGCTGGGTCTTGTTGGGAACCGATATGGCCAATCGTCTATTCTCCAACCGCATCGGGCCACTGATGCTCGTGCGCCAGCTGGGGCTGTGGAGCCTGGACTCTCTGCCACTGCTCAAACCGGCCTTGATGCGTCAGGCGATGGGGATCCGCCCTCAACAACCGCAATTGCAGCAGCTCCCCAGCCTCAACTCCCTGGAGCCATCGACCACCCCTGTCTAATCCATACTGTTTTGAAGGCTACAAAAGTTCATCCAGGGATCCTTTACTGTGTCTCTATCGCATCTTATGCGACTAAAAACTGACATTCACGACTGGATCCCATGACCCCAGGACTCCGTCCCGTAGACTTCAAGACCTCTGAGCGCTCCACTGCCCTCGCCGCCCTGAGGGAGGAGTTAGAAGGGATCCCTTACACCACCGATCCGCAACAACTGAGCAAGCTCTCCATCGACTGGCATACCTTTAGCCCGGTTCTGAGGGAGAAGCTGGCCGGCAAGCAGGCGGATATCGTCTATTTCCCCGCCAGCGAAGCGGAAGTGATTCGCATCATCCAAGCCTGTGTTCATCATCGGATCCCGCTCACCCCCCGGGGTGCCGGTACAGGCAACTATGGACAAGTCGTGCCTTTAGAAGGCGGTGTAGTGCTGGATATAACCCGCATGCAGTCGATCCTCTGGACAAAAGGGGGAATCATGCGGGTACAACCGGGGGCCAAACTGATGGCCATGGAAAAAGAAGCCCGCAAAACGGGGTGGGAAGTGCGCATGGCCCCTTCTACCTTTCGGACAGCCACGGTAGGCGGATTTGTTTCCGGCGGGTTTGGTGGCATTGGCTCCATTACCTACGGGGTGCTGCGGGAACGAGGCAACATCCTCGGTCTGCGGGTGGTCACTATGGAAGCAGAGCCGCGAATCTTGGAGCTGCGCGGGGAAGCCGTTCATCAGGTCAGCCATGCTTGGGGTGTTAACGGCATCATCACCGAGATGGAAATGCCTCTGGGAATGGCTTATCCCTGGGCGGAGTGCATTGTGGTCTTCGACGACTTCATGCAGTCGGCCCGCTTCTGTCAGCGGTTGGGAGACTCGGACGGCATCGTGAAGCGAATGATTAGCCTCCATGCCTGGCCCATCCCCAGCTACTTTGTTGCCCTTAGGCCCTATCTACCAGAGGGATCCCATGCGGCCTTGGTGTTAATCGCCGAAAACTCCCTAGAGCCGCTGGTGGATTTGGTCAAGGAGTGGGGGGGGCAAATCACCTATACCAAGCCTGCTGTCAGCGGGACAAAGTCCTTAGTCGGCAAGGGCATCACCCTGATGGAATATGGCTACAATCACACCACCTTGCATGCCCGCACTGCGGATCCCAGCCTAACCTACATCGACTGCCTTTTCCCTGCCGATCCTGACCTAAAGGCGATGGAATATCTCTATAGAACGTTGGGGGAGGAGATGATGATCCACATCGAGTACCTGCGTCTGAATGGCAAAGTCACCGCCCTTGGAGGCCAGTTGGTGCGCTATACCAGCGAAGCTCGCCTGCGGGAGATTATGCAAATTCATCGAGATCAAGGGGTACATGTCCACGATTGCCACGATTTCACCCTCGATAGCCTGCAAAAGAAAGATGCCAGCAACCGCAACGAACAACTGGAGCTGAAAAAACGCACGGATCCCTTGGGTTTACTCAATCCTGGCAAGCTGAAAGCTTGGATGGAATGGCAAGCGCAACAAACCACCTCATAACTCCTCAACAGCACTTTGAGCTGGAACCGGGGCTAATCCTCAACGTTGGGAAAGCCATCGATCCTTAGGTACAACGGAAACAGTTTTTCCACTCTTCTCCATGCCAGCTGTTCTCTTGCTCTCGGGTAGTCCTAACGCCAATTCTCGCTCAGAAGCCGTTTTGCACCATGCTGCCGGACTCCTGCCTGGCCAGGGCTTCACCACCTCATTCGTGTCGCCACGAGATCTTCCCCCTGAAGATCTGGTGCTGACCAAGTTCGATAGCCCGCAGCTCAAGCAGATTCAGGCCCAGGTGGCCCAAGCCGACGGGATCCTGCTTTCCGCCCCGGTTTACAAAGCGTCTTATCCCGGTGTGTTCAAGGCTTTGCTGGATCTGCTCGATCAAGATGCTCTGATGGGGAAAGTGATCCTACCGGTCGCCACGGGGGGAACCTTGGCCCATTTGCTGGCCATCGACTTTGCCATGAAGCCTGTGCTCTCGGTGATGGGGGCAACCACGATCTTGAAGGGGATTTACATTCTCAGCGCTCAAATTCAGTTCGGCACGGACGGGAAGCTACAGTTGGAAGCAGAAATTGAGGAGCGGCTGCAGGCAGGCATCCAATCTTTGGTGGAAGCGGTGCAGCGCTGAGTTCGACATTCCCGGCACATGCCTACAGTGGAGTTTGCCATCACTTTTACACACTCACTGGAATTAACGACAGCCTGTGCAAATTCAAATTCGCCACCGACTCGAATATCGCTACAGTTGTCCCGCCCAACTGGAACCGCATACGGTGCGATTGCGACCGCGCTGCGA
>JAUQVI010000259.1:0-4578 GCA_039794885.1 Thermostichus sp. DG02_5_bins_236 | reverse complement strand
GAGCCGAAACCCCAGGAATCGGAGGTGCTGGCTCTGTTTCAAACCGCCCTCGAGCAAAAGGCAGGCTGGAATGAAGTGGTGCGCTCCGGTGTGATGTCTGGCTTGGCGCAAATGAAGCATTCGGAAAAAGCCCTGGACTTGCTCCTCCAACATACCCAGTTGGGAACCCCCCAACCCTTGCGCTTGGCTGCCATCCGCGCTCTCGGCACCTATGGCTCCGACCAAGAGAACCCGCCCGTTCTTGAGTGTTTGGGAGATCTCCGCCGTGAGACCTTCTTCTTTACCCAAATGGCGGTGATTACAGCCCTGAGTCAACTGAACAGCCCAAAAGCTATCCCCCTCTTGCAAAGCCTGGCCACACAGGATGGCCGTCTTGAACGGCGCATCAGTGAAGCCATTCAAAAGGTGCAATCCCGTCTTGGGGGCGATAAATCCACTCGACAATTGCGAGAAGAACTGGATCAACTGAAGAAAACCCATCAGGAATTGCTGAGTCGCATTGGTTCTTTGGAAGCCAAAGCGGGATCCCCCCCAGCCAACGGCATATCTTCACCCAGCTAGACTGCAGTGCAGAACGGCTTTGGGGTTGTTTTCTGGACAGTTGCGGTTACCATTACACCTTGAATGCTGCCGTGAGAGGCTCCCCCTTACAAAAGAGGGCAGACTGTCAAAAGGCGAGCTGTATCCAAGGATGGGGAAAAGTCATGTTCCAGCGTGTTGCTCTCGGCTCTGCTGCATTGGGGCTGCTTTTGACCGTGCAGGTCATGCCCAGCCACGGATTTGGAGAGCCTCGGGTGGTGCCCGACACCAGCTTCTATTTCGATAACCACCGCTTTGATCGCTACCCGGATGCGATTGTGGTGCGGGTGGTGGATGGTGAAACCTTGGTGGTGCAAATTCAAGGGGAACAGAAAATGCGCCTGATCAAGCTGGCCGGCATCGAAGGCATCAGCTCGGAAGAAAACCCCTACCACCAACAGGCGATTGAACTGATTCGTGAGCGCATCCTGTACCGCACCGTCAAACTGGAGGGGGATAAGCTGCTGCGTAACGAAGATGCCACAGGCTTGGTGGAAGCCTACGTTTGGTTAGAAGGCCAGCAGATGAATGCCCTGTTGGTGCGCAACGGTTTGGCTCGCATCATCCCCTACAGCCACAACATTAAGTACGACAGCTACTACGGCGGTTTGCAGGAAAAAGCGCAACAGGATCGTCTCGGCATTTGGAGCCGCTTTTAAATTCGCTCTACCACTTTTTCTGTTCAGGATCCTTTCCACGCAAGAGATGGGTCTGTATTGGCTGTAGTAGGAAAGGGACTCCCTCCGGCTGCGCCAACACTGGAAAAAACTGTAATCTAGAGTTAGACCTCTTTTTCTACGTTTGCTTTGCCGGTTGAATCCTCTCCAACCTCCAGGGATCCGCATCGTTGGCTGAGGCGATTACCCTTACTCGCGGGCATTTTCGGTAGCGGCCTACTGGTTTTGAATCGGCTGGTTTTTACGCCAGAATTGGCCATCAGTCAGTCTCGCTCTGATGCGTTGGGGATCCTCCTTAGTGCGCTGTTAATCTTGACCGGACTGCTTTGGCAGCAGATTCAACCCCCTGCCCCCAAGACCATGCCTCTAGAAGGGATCCCCGGTTTCGACTGGCAGCCTGGCTTATCGGAAACTACAAAGATCGAGCTGGCTTGGGCTTCTCATACTTTGTTGACCACCACCGCTGCCCGCACAGTACTGATCTGGGTTGACGGCCAAACCCTGCTGCAACGGGGTCTACTGGTTAGTGCCGGACAGTTGCCTCAGCTTGAGCCCAAGAGCATTCTGCAGCGGGTTTTGCGGACGGGCCGACCTGTTTATCTGGTGGACTTGAAGTTGTTTCCAGCCCGAGCTGAATTTGATGGGATTTTACCCACAGGATCCCAGGCGGTACTGTGCCAGCCGATCGGAGAAAAGGGGTGCCTGATTTTGGGCAGTGATACTCCCCGCAGTTTTACCCAACGGGATCAAGCTTGGATTGCCGCTATTGCTAGCAAATTGGATGTTCTGCTGTCGGGGGAATCGGGAGTACAGACTGTGGAGTCATCCGTAGAATCACTACAGATGCAGTAATCAGGGTTTGAGTACCATGCTGTGCTGAGTCCAGTAGGTTTAGGGGTTTGGTGATGGCCACCGATGGCATTCACCCATCCTGCGTACCTCTGTATCGGATCGCCACGTGGAGCCCAAGCCTGCCGGGTACGTGAACGGGAATGGCTTGGTACCTGACAGGCTCGCAACTTCTGGGCCATCGGAGATCCGCCAGGGATGCACAAAGTGCAATCCAAAGGCAGTGGGCAGCCGTATCGAGGATAGGGGAAATGAGGATTTGCTCAGAGCACGAGTTGGGTTCTGGAGGTGGGATCCTGTGCAAGCGACGGTACTGATCTACGGGCGGACTGGCCAGCCGACTGGATACTACCGACAAGGAGTGCATGGGTTTGCCCTCAGGAAAGAGAGGGAGCCGCAACCCATTAGGATGAAGTATGGTTTCAAGAACGTGCTGCGTCTACAGCACCCTCGTGCTAGGAACGACCTGTGGTCTACGCAACGCTGTCGCGAGGGCAAAAACCACCCGACCCAAAAGGTCATCGGGTTCATCTTCTTCCTGCGCCGCACCCTGGCGCGCTTCGTTGTGGGGCTAGATGCTGGCTCTATGTCTGATGTTCCTCGGCTGAGCGATTTGCCCTCTCGCAGCGATTCTGAGCTGATTGAGGCCCTCAAGGCTGGGCAATCTACCGCTCTCAGTGTGCTCTACGACCGTTATGCCGGGTTGGTGTACGGGCTAGCCCTCAAGATCATGGCCAATGCCACCGATGCTGAGGATTTGACGCAGGAGGTGTTTGTCACCCTCTGGCGAAAACTCAGCTACGATGTGCGGCGCGGATCCCTGAGCAGCTTCTTGTGTGTGTTGACCCGTTCTCGAGCCATTGACCGTCTCCGTGCCAAGGGAAGCAAACAACGCTTTTTGGAACGCTGGCAGCCTATTCTCAGCGCCGACATCCTGACGCCAGCTCCTTTTGAACAGGTTTCCATAGAGGAACGTCGTCAGGTAGTGCAGGAGGCTCTCAGCCTATTGCCCGAAAATCAGCGGCAGATCTTGGAGTTGCTCTACTATCAGGGGTTGAGCCAGGCGGAAGTTTCCCGACAATTAGGGATCCCGTTGGGAACAGTCAAAACCCGCTCTCGCCAGGCTCTTTTCAAATTGCGTCGATCTTTGCAGCCCCTTCTCCGTTGAGTTATGTTTGCCCGCTTTTATGTCTGAATCTACCTTTGAATCTGAAAGTGAAATGGGCCAGGGTCAAGCTAACGAAGACCTGGTAAGCTACCTGCTCGGGGATTTGCTTCCCGAAGAGGCCCGTATCCTGGAAGAACGTCTGCAGCAGGATCCCCAGTTGGCGGCAGAATTGCAAGTGCTGCACGAAACCCTGGAATTGTTGCCCTACGGGTTGCCCGGAGTGATCCCACCTGCGGGTTTGCGAGATAAGGTTTTGGCGGAAGTGGGTTTGGCAGAAGCACCCCTACCCCTTCAATCCGCTTTGCCTGCGCTTCCGGCCAGTCGGTTCAAGGCTTGGTGGCGGTGGTTAGCCGGCCTGGTGGCGGTGGCTCTGGTGTTGCTGGGTCTGGATAACTGGCGGTTGCGTCAAGCGTTGCAACTGGCCCAATTGGAGTCGGTGCAAGAGTTGGCCAATCTTCTGCAACAACCGGGATCCCGTCTGGTGAATTTGCAGGGTGAGTCTGGAGCGGCCAACCTGCTATTTCGGGCTGGGGAGTGGCAGGAGGTTGTTTTGGCTGCAACCAATCTACCGCAACTTGCCTCGGGGGAGAGCTATCACCTCTGGCTGAAGCTGGACAACGGCGACACTCTCTACTGTGGCGATTTTCAAGTAGATGCCTACGGCTCAGCGATTGTGGCTATGCGCCCGCCTCGCACCCCTCCTAGCGGAACCCGTGCCCAAGAACTGTGGATTACGGCCCAAGTCCCCGCTAGTCCCCGAGAACCGCGTGGAGAACCCGTCTTGACAGGCACGGTGTAATGTTCAACCTCAACCGATGGAGATTGTTCTTGCTCATGGGGCCGTTGCTGGCTCTACTGGCTTTGTGGTGGACGGATCCCACCCCGACAACCCTTAGTCACTACGTCACCTCTTTGCAGCAGCGCAGTGGATCCCAAATCCACAACATCCGCCAGGCGGCCCAGGCTTTGGATGGGGTTTACATTCAACCGGAAGAGACTTTCTCTTTTAATCAGGTGGTTGGGCCGCGTCGCTTGGAACGAGGCTATTTACCGGCACCGGTGTTTATGGTGGCGGAAACTGTGGATTCGGTGGGGGGCGGAATTTGCCAAGTCTCTTCCAGTCTTTACAATGCTGCTTTGCTGGCAGGGCTGGAGGTAGTGGAGCGACATCCCCATTACACCCTTGTGGAGTCGGTGCCTGCTGGCTTGGATGCCACCGTTTGGTATGGTCTGGCAGATCTACGGTTGTACAATCCTTTCTCTTGGCCGGTGCGCTTGCGGGTGAACATCCAAGGGCAGAACCTG
>JAUQVI010000258.1:0-4604 GCA_039794885.1 Thermostichus sp. DG02_5_bins_236 | reverse complement strand
TGGCCCGTCAGTAACTCCACCAGAATGATGCCGACAGCGTAGAGATCGGAAGCGGGGCTGAAATGTCCATAAAACCGCTCTGGGGCCATGTAGGCTGGGGATCCAGTGGCGGTGATTTCTCCAGCAAGCGGTTCCGGGTGACGAGCGATACCAAAATCCGTCAGCTTCAGTTGCCAACCTGTGGGTGTGGGTTTGAGCAAGATATTCTCGGGCTTCACATCACAGTGGATCACCCCCTGTTGGTGGGCATGGGCCAACCCGGCCAAAATTTGATCCACGAAACCCAACACCTGCTTCACCGGCAACCACAACCCCTGTTCCACCTGGTTAATCAGATCCCGTAGAGTGCCCCCCTCGCAGTACTCCAACACCAAATACCGACCCTCCCGAGCATGCTCGAGGGCATAGCAACGGGTGATGTTGGGATGGTTGAGGGTGAGCAGATAGCGCAGCTCCCGCAGCAGGTTGTGGGTGGGAAACCGCTGGGTTTGTAACTCTTTAAGCGCCACCAACTCTTCTCCCTGGTGAGCGCGGGCGCAAAAGACGCGGCCATACTGCCCTTGCCCGGCCATACCCAATAGCTGGTAAGTGTCGTGGATGGATTTGGTGGTACGGGCACGTCGGGACACAACCCAAACCAGAGGGGAATGTGCAGCAGTTTAATCTCTGTCCGGGATCCCTGACATCAGGGGGCTCGCAGATTATAGAATTTTCCCCCATCAGAGATGGAGATTTTACCGAGTTGCCAACTGTTTCAACAGCTCCGCCGCATGGGTTTCCACTTTAACCTTGCTGACAATGGCTTCAATCTTGCCTTGCGGGTCGATGACGAACGTGGTGCGGTGAATGCCGTTGTACTCCTTGCCCATAAATTTCTTTGGGCCAAATACCCCGTAGGCTGTGGCCACCTGTGCCCCCTCATCCACCAACAACGGAAAGGGCAACTGCAACTTCTGGGCAAACTTCTGGTGGGAACGCGCATCGTCGGCACTGACCCCCAAGATGCGGATCCCTTGTGCCTGATAGTCCGCATAAGCATCCCGAAAACCGCAGGCTTCTTTGCTACAGCCGGGCGTATTGTCACGGGGGTAAAAGTAGAGAACAACCCGCTGACCGCGCAGATCACTCAAGGAAACGAGGTTGCCCTCAGCATCTGGCAAGGTGAACTCAGGGGCAGGATCCCCAACAGAAAAACGCATGGGTGGGATCCCTCCTCAAGCTAATTTCTTGGGGGAGAGGATCATAATCATGTTTCGCCCTTCCTTACGGGGGGCTTGCTGCATTTCCGCCACTTCTTCTAGGTCTTTGAATAGTCGGCGCAACAATTCTTCTCCCAACTCGGCATGCTGAGCTTCCCGACCGCGAAACATGACCGTGGCTTTCACCTTGTCTCCATCCGCCATAAATTGCTGGGCACTGCGCAGGCGGACATTATAATCATGCTCGCCAATGTTGTAACGAAACTTCACTTCCTTGACTTCAGCGGTGTGTTGCTTCTTGCGTGCTTCCCGTTCTTTTTTCTCTTTCTCAAACTTGAACTTGCCGTAGTCCATAATGCGGCAGACGGGCGGATCAGCTTTATCGCTCACCAACACCAAGTCTAGATCCTTTTCTTCTGCCAAACGCAGGGCTTCACGTGGGCTCATAATCCCCAGTTGTCCACCGTCGGTATCGATGAGGCGAATTTTTGGGAAACGAATGCGCTCGTTAATGTTCGGCAGCTCTGCACGCTGCTTGCGGGGGAAGCGGTCAAATGGACGTTCTAAGGCCAAGTTTTCCTCTCTATGAGATGAACGGAGTAATCACAAAGGGTTCCTCGCCGATACTAACCGATGGAATGGAATGGCCAACAAACGGTTAGAACAGCAAGGAAGACTCCAACCATATTAACTAGCATTCTTAGTCTCTTTCTAGTCCTGTTAAGGCCCCCTGACTTAGGAATCCTGCCAGATTGGGGCTATAACCACGGTAGGATGACCAGGGTAACGATTCTGTTTAGGAGCGGCCAAGACTCCAGCGGGATCCACCTCATTTTTTCCACTGAGGTTAGCGAAGGAGGGTAGGGACAGTGCAAGTAGGTTTATCACAACGGGAACTGACGGAATTGGCCCAAAAGTCGGTGCAATTGATCCTGAGCGGGCGCGAAGGGGATAGCGAGGCCTTGACCCAGTACAAATCCTCCGCCCAATTCCGAGCTGGAGTGCAATTGGCTTGTGCTGCTATGGTGTTGGTTTTGGCGGAAAACAACGATCGCATCAGCCAACAACTGGCCAGCCTACAGAAGCAATCTCAGGAATCCTAAGGGGATGCGATTGTGCGCAGCGAACGGGACTCCATGGGGGAGCGGCAACTGCCGGAGTCGGTGTACTACGGTATTCAAACCGCCCGCGCCCTGGACAACTTCCCGGTCAGTGGCCTCAAGCCTCTGCCGGAATATGTGGATGCCTGTCTGCTCATCAAAAAGGCAGCTGCCCAGGTCAACGGAGAGCTAGGCTGCATTCCGGGAGATGTCGCAGAGGCGATTGTCCAAGCGGCGGATGAGATTTTACAGGGATCCCTGCGGGATCAATTTGTGGTGGATGTTTACCAAGCGGGGGCGGGTACCTCCCATCACATGAACGTCAACGAGGTGCTGGCCAACCGCGCCCTAGAGATCTTGGGAGAAGCTAAGGGTCACTACGAGCGGGTCAGTCCCAACGATCACGTCAACTACGGCCAATCCACCAACGATGTTATCCCTACTGCCATTCGGCTAGCTGCTCTGATGCAGGTGCAGCGGTACTTACTGCCTACTTTGGATCATCTGGTGGCCGCCCTGAGACAAAAAGCAACGGAGTTCCAGCCGATTCTCAAGGCGGGGCGTACCCATTTGCAGGATGCGGTTCCGGTGCGCTTGGGAGATAGTTTCGGCGCCTATGCAGCCATTTTCGCCCAACACCGTCAGTGGATAGAGCAAGCCAGCCACTCCCTTTGCAGCTTGGGCTTGGGAGGAAGCGCCGTCGGTACCGGCCTCAACACCCACCCCCACTATCGACAACGGGTGGTGCAGCAGCTGGCGGAGTTCACTCGGCTACCCTTGACCCCAGCTGTCCACCCCATGGCAGCTATGCAGAGCATGGCTCCCTTTGTGCAGTTGTCGGGATCCCTGCGCAATCTGGCGCAGGATGGCATCAAGTTGGCCAACGATTTGCGTCTGATGGATTCTGGCCCCAAAACCGGCCTGAAGGAGATCCAGCTACCGCCTGTGCAACCGGGATCCTCCATCATGCCCGGCAAGTACAACCCGGTGATGGCAGAAATGTTGAACATGGTCTGCTTTCAGGTGATGGGGCTAGACAGTGCCATCGCCCTCTTTGCCCAGGCGGGGCAATTTGAGCTGAACGTGATGATGCCCCTGATTGCCTATGATCTGCTGCACAGCTTGCAGATCCTCAACAACAGCCTGCGCGTCTTTACAGAACGCTGCCTACAAGGCATTACAGCCCAACCGGAACGCTGTCGCTACTACGCGGAAGGAACACTGGCTCTGGTTACTGCTCTCAACCCCTACATCGGCTATTTGCAGGCGGCAGAGGTGGCCAAGATTTCTCTGGAAACCGGTCGGTCAATCCGCGAAATTGTCCTGGAGCGCCACCTGCTTACCCCAGAACAGGTAGCAGAGATTTTGGATTTGGAAGCGATGAGCCGGATGCAATCCTGACAGACCCGACGGTCAACTGCTCACCTCAGCAACAGCGGGCCCAGCCCCTGAGCCAGCTCATCTTCGCTACGCTAGGGGAATGGTATTCCTAAGTGGTTATGACCGTTACCACCTACCGCTGGCCCACCCAACACGACCTGCCGGATACGGACGATACCCCCTTGGACAATGAGGATCAAGGCCGCCAATACCCGTTGCTACGGGATCCCTTGCTGTTGCACTGGGCAGAGCGGCAGGATTTTTTCGTCGCTTGTAATATGGGTCTTTACTACGCCTTACCCCGGCAGGTGATTGTCCCGGATTTGTTTTTGGTATTAGGGGTGCCGCGTTGGCGGGATGGCAGCGCCCGCAAAAGCTATGTGGTTTGGGATGAGGGAAATATCTTCCCCATTCTGGTCTTGGAGATCATTTGCAATGATCAGGGGGAAGAAAAACCCGGCCAAGTCAAATTTCAACTCTACGAGCGACGGCTGCGCATTCCCTACTACGTCACCTTTGAGTTGGAGACTGATGAGCTGAATGCGTATCAACTCCAGGGTGGACACTATGAGCAACTACCCACCTCAGGCCCTGAAGAACAGGCCCTGATTCGATTAGCGGATTTGGATTTGTGCATCGGTCGTTGGTGGGGATCCTATGAGGGACGAGAACGGTTTTGGGTGCGCTGGTACGATGGAGCCGGGCAATTGTTGCCCACCGGCGCGGAACTGGAGCGGCAACGGGCGGAACTGGAGCGACAACGGGCGGAACTGGAGCGGCAACGAGCCGACCGAGAACGCTCCCGTGCTGAGCGCCTAGCCCAGCGGTTGCGAGAACTGGGAGAAAACCCCGAATTGTGATCTGCTTTTGGGGCGGTCTCAAGCCAAAAGGGATCCCCACCTAGCCCTACACTGGGATCCTGGCC
>JAUQVI010000257.1:0-4616 GCA_039794885.1 Thermostichus sp. DG02_5_bins_236 | reverse complement strand
CTTCTACCTCTTCGCGAGTACGGCCAAAAATCAGCGGATCCCCAGACTTGAGATGGACCACCTGTTTGCCCTCATGGCAGCGTTGGATCAGCCAAAGGACTCCCTCCTGCACAGAAGACTCCCCAGACCGTCGCCACAGCTGTGCCTGAGCCGGCAACTCCGCCAGCAAGCGCTCATCCACCAGCTCATCTACCCAAACTGCTTCCGCCTGATGCAGAATCTGCAAGGCCCGCAGCGTTAGTCCTTCCTGTCCGCCCAAACCCGCCCCCAACAAATACACCTTACCCATCACCGCATCCCTCGTGCTTTTTTGATCCTGCCCCAAGTTGGGATCCCGAGCCGGATCCCGGCAACACCTGTAAAGACATTCCAGACTGGGCTGAAAGAAAACTAAGCTGAAAGAAAGCCCTCTTGCCTCTGGAATCTTTGTGAGTACATCTGCCGTAACCGGGGAGCGTTGGCTCCGCCGAGAGTTCCTCCTCAATGGAGCTGCCCTACTGACCCTAGGTTGGGGATCCCCGCCCGGCTCCAAAACCATCCGTCTTACTACCAACTGGTATGCGCAAGCGGAGCACGGCGGATTTTACCAAGCCTTAGCCACCGGCATTTACGCCCGTTATGGGCTGGAGGTGGAAATCCGCATGGGTGGCACGGGCGTGAACGTATTGCAACTGTTGGCGGGAGGGGCAGCAGATTTTGTACTCGGATCCAGCCCGGATGCCCTTGCCGCTCTGCAGGCCGGGATCCCCTTGGTAACTGTGGCTGCCTTTTTTCAGAAGGATCCCCAATGTTTGTTGGCCCACCCTGGGATGGGTTACAACCACCTGCAGGATCTGCAGGGCAAACCCATTTGGGTCTCTCCTGGGGCAAATCTGACCTATTGGCCCTTTTTACGAGCCAAGTTTGGCTTTAGTGATGAACAAAAACGCCCCTACAATTTCAGCCTTGGGCCATTTTTGTTGGATAAATACTCTGCTCAGCAGGGATATGTTACCGCCGAGCCCTTTCGGGTGCGCCAAGAGGGAGGCTTTGATCCGGTGGTGTTTCTCCTAGCAGACTATGGGTACTCTCCCTATGCCACAACCCTAGAAACCACACGTCGCTTTGTTGAGCAGCAACCGGAACGGGTACAAAAGTTTGTTGCTGCTTCCATTGAGGGCTGGCAGAGCTACTTGGAGGATCCCCGACCCGGCAACCATTTGATTCAACAGGATAACCCCAACATGAGCGATGCCCTTTTGGCCTATAGTCACCAAGCCATGAAAGACTATAGCCTGCTCACCTCAGAGGATGCCGCCACCTTAGGGATCGGGGCAATGACCAATGAACGTTGGCACCGTTACTTTGAAGATATGGTGGCTCTTCAGGTCATAGAGTCGAAGCTGGACATCAGTCAGGCTTACTCACTCCATTTTTTGCCCAGTAGGAGCACTTAGATAAAAAACATTTTTTTATTGAGCAGGATGTACAGGGGAAGAGTCACCCTCCGTGCAGCCCAGTCAATAACCCTCCGGGTCGTGCAGAGCACGATGAAAGCTGATGACCCATGGGGCGTACAGGGATCGAACCTGTGTAAGGCAAATTATGAGTTTGCTGCCTAAACCGCTCGGCCAACGCCCCCAAACATCTCTACTTTAGCGCCCTCATTGTGGCTTGAAAGATATGAAGTGGGAGCAACAGACAGGATAAGCTGCATGTCAGTGGTTACAAACGGCAAACAACATGACGTCGCCGCGTTCTTGGAAAAGTCAGCTGGTTTTGGGACTAGGACTGACTTTGGTCTCTTTGGCCATTTGCCTAGGTTTTTTGGCCTTTGGGCATCAGTATCTGGAATGGCATCCGGGATCCGCATCTCCGCTAGCGGAGGTGGGTTTGGGTACAGCCTCTTCCCCTGAGACTGCTTTTGAGAGCGCATCCATACCGACTGAGGTTGCTGCTGCCAATAGCCCTGTTGAGGGATCCAGGCCGCGACTTTGGTTCATGACCTTTTTGACGGTGTTCGTGGCAGAAATGGGGGATAAGACCCAACTGGCAACTTTGTTGATGAGTGCGCAATCCAGATCCCCTTGGGCGATCTTTTTCGGCTCCGCCAGTGCTTTGGTGACGGCTAGTTTGCTCAGTGTTCTGTTGGGGGGTGGTCTAGGTCAGGTCATTCCATCGGACTGGCTACAATGGTTAGCTGGTGCAGGCTTCCTGGTGATTGGGGGCTATGTGCTTTGGCAAGAGTGGCAGGGAGAGATCCTCCCGGAGGGCTAGTGGGGGAAACCCATACATACAAACAAATACAAACAAACAAGACAAAGCGGGGAGCAGCAGAGGAACGTGTTGAGCGACAACGACGAGAGCCAGATTTCATCTTCCTTGAGCCAGACAGCCTGGCGGGTCGCTCTGGTGAGTTTTGGCTCGATTCTATTGGCAGAAATGGGGGATAAGACCCAACTGGCCACCCTTTTACTGAGTGCGCGCTCTCAAAACCCTGTGGTGATCTTTTTCGGAGCCGCCGCCGCCTTGATCAGCACCAGCTTAATCGGAGTATGGGCCGGGGCCTGGGTAGCGCGATTGTTCCCACCTCGCTGGATTAAAACGATGGCCGGTTTGGGTTTTGTGCTGATTGGGCTAACGCTGCTGTGGGGATCCCTGCCGATAGCCAGTTGAGTGCAGAGATTCAGAACTGGGCAGCCAAGCCGTGCTAGGATTGGAAACGCTTGATTTTCGCACCTGAGTCGGGTGCCCCACAACTCTATACCGGATAGCCGGTCAGGAAAACCAGCATGGCCAAAAAACGCAACCTGAAGCGAGAAAAAGCCGAGCGGAACCGTGAATATGCCAGACAATTTCAAAAGAGTCGCGCTCGCAATGGCCGCCGCTTCCGTTCTGCCCCCCGAGATAATGATGCCAGCGCCACCGAAGAGCCCTAGTCTATTGGGATCCTTTGGCCAGACCCTACTCTGAACAGGGCTAGTTCAACAAACCTGCTATCGTATGCAGGGGTGGGCTGGAGCGGGTGAGCATGAAATATCGACGGATTTTACTGAAGCTGAGCGGTGAAGCTCTGATGGGGGAACGTTCCTACGGAATTGACCCCGAGATTTTGCAATCAATTGCCAGTGAAGTTGCCTCGGTGGTGCGAGCCAGTGTACAGGTGGCGATTGTGGTGGGGGGGGGTAACATCTGGCGAGGCCGTAAAGAGGCTGCTGCGCAAGGCATGGATCAGGCTTCTGCCGACTATGTAGGTATGTTGGCCACGGTTATTAATGCTCTCACCCTACAGGATGCCATCGAGCGAGCCGGGATCCCCACCCGCGTTCAGACCGCTATCGCTATGCAGGAAGTGGCAGAACCCTACATTCGTCGTCGTGCCATCCGTCATCTGGAAAAGGGGCGGGTGGTGATCTTTGGAGCCGGTTCTGGAAATCCGTTTTTCACCACCGACACCACTGCCGCTTTGCGGGCTGCTGAGATTGATGCAGAAGTCATCTTCAAAGCTACCAAGGTGGATGGGGTATACGATGCCGATCCCAAAACCAACCCCCAAGCCCGCCGTTACGAGGCCCTTAGTTATCAAGACGTGCTCACCCACGATCTGCGGGTCATGGACAGCACTGCCATTGCGCTGTGTAAAGAGAATCAACTGCCCATAGTCGTCTTTGACCTAACCACTCCCGGCAACATCTATCGGGTGGTCAAGGGAGAACCCATCGGGACGGTGATCGGGCAGCATTCTGGTGAGAGCAAAGGGATCCCCGTGGCTGCAACTCCGGAGGGCTGATCCCCAACCGAGGTAACGCTAAAATTGGGCCGGGTTCACCGTACCCTGACAAGCATTCTGCTGGATTGCAGAGTAGCCTGACAGAGGGGTGTGCTCAAATGATTATGGAGGAGTAACTGATGGCAGAAGATCTGCAGCTTCCGTCTCAACAGGATACTCATAGGCCCAAACACTCGGCTGTGCCTCCTCACTTCAGTACTCGTCGTTGGGCTAGGCGTTGTCTTCAAAGTATTGTGCTGCTGCTGGTGCTGGCTATCGGTTTGGCCTATTGGCAGTGGCAACGTTGGCTACAACCCGTGGGTGGGTCAGAATCGATTCAGGTGGTGATTGAGCAGGGAAGCAGTAGCCGCTTGATTGGACGAAAGCTTCATCAGGCGGGTGTGATTCGCTCCGATCTGGCCTGGAGACTCTGGAGTCGTACCCTGGCATGGGATTGGGTATTTCAGGCGGGTACCTACTTGCTAGATCCCAACCAGGACATGCTGGCCATAGCTCAACAGTTGCGCCAAGGGAGCATTTTACAAACTCGTCTAACGATTCCAGAAGGCTGGCGGATCGCTCAGATGGCTGCTGCCTTGGCCCGACAAAATTGGTTTGGGGCCGATACCTTCATTGCCATGGCTCAGGTGATTCCACCTCTGGATTGGCTACCCCAAGACTTAACCTCTCTAGAAGGTTACCTATTCCCGGATACCTACCTGTTTCCGGTGGAGCAAGTGAAGGGATCCCTGCCGGATCACGAAAAGGCCCAAACCGTGGTCAACGCCATGTTGCAACGGTTTATTTCAGTTGCTTTACCCTTGTTTCAACAGCACTCCACCCCCTTGTCATTGCATGAGTGGGTAAC
>JAUQVI010000256.1:0-4655 GCA_039794885.1 Thermostichus sp. DG02_5_bins_236 | reverse complement strand
GCAGAGCCGGATCACCTTGCCCTTGGGCACAAGGGATCCCTGCGGCAGAAGATAGGCCCTGACACCCCCACCGGACTTCAAGAGCCCCTCACTTTCTTTCAAAGCCTCGCCAGTGGCTACCAGTTCACCGCCCATCTGAATCAAGGACTTTTACCGGATCCCCTCTCTTCCGAGCCGGTGCGTTGGCTTTATCACATTCAACCTCAGTTTGCCTACGGGATCCCGCCCCAAGCCACCATGGGGATCGGGTCTTACTTGCCGATTTTTGAGCCAGGCTGGCAAATTTTGATGGCCCATGGTTTGGCCAGCGGCTGGGTGGAATGGGGTGGTAAACGATACGAGTTTCAGCAAGCCCCCGCCTATGCCGAAAAAAACTGGGGGCAAAGTTTTCCTCAGCGTTGGTTTTGGATGCAGTGCAACGCTTTCCCCACCCATCCCGGCCTTAGCCTCACCTGCGCCGGAGCAGAGCGGCAAGTGCTTGGACGCTTTGAGGAAGTGGCCCTGATTAGCTTACATGGATGGGGATCCCAGCCTTTTTTAGAGTGGCGACCTGGACAGGCCCACCTAAGTTGGCAAGTGGAGCCCTGGGGATTCTGGAAAGCAACCGGGCAAAGTTCTGCCTGGGCCATTGAATTGGAAGGTTATACCCAAGAACCTGGACAGACAGTTTTTACCCCCGGTCCAGAGGGTATGCAGCGCAACTGTCGAGATACCTTAGCTGGCCATTTGCGGATTAGGCTGTGGCAACGGAATGGCCAAGTGTGGAGGCAAGTTCTCTGTGCCGAAAGTTACCAGTCAGGCTTAGAAGTGGGAGGAGAGAGCTTGCAGCGGTGGCAGGGGAAATGTTGACGGATATCTACACTTCTACCAGACTTCCCAAAAGCCCCACTTGTGCTAGAATATCTGAGCCACATTGATAAAAGTCCGTTGCGGACAGACATTTATATTGAGTGGTTACCCAATTCTCATGGCGTTGGGTAGGTTGCGCCTGTAGCTCAGTGGACTAGAGCACGTGGCTACGGACCACGGTGTCGGGAGTTCAAATCTCTCCAGGCGCGTCTTGACCCCAGACAGCTCTAGTCTGGGGTGTTTACCGTCCCTTGGTCTCCCAAAATCCTGTGTTAGGATTAGGCCTATCAAGTCCGCCTTGATGCAGGCAGAGGGAGCCTAAGAGATCATGTTTGAACGCTTTACGGAAAAAGCCATCAAGGTGATCATGCTGGCACAGGAAGAAGCCAGACGATTGGGTCACAATTTCGTTGGCACGGAGCAAATCCTATTGGGGTTAATCGGCGAGGGCACTGGGGTCGCCGCCAAAGTTCTCAAGTCCATGGGAGTGAACTTGAAGGATGCCCGTATTGAAGTCGAAAAAATCATTGGCCGTGGATCAGGCTTTGTAGCCGTGGAGATCCCCTTCACTCCCCGCGCCAAACGAGTGCTGGAACTTTCGCTAGAAGAGGCCCGTCAGCTGGGCCACAACTACATCGGCACCGAACACCTGCTCCTCGGACTGATTCGGGAAGGGGAAGGGGTGGCAGCCCGCGTGCTGGAAAACCTAGGGGTGGATCTCTCCAAGGTGCGCACCCAGGTGATTCGCATGTTGGGGGAAACCGCCGAAGTCACCGCTGGGGGAGGATCCCAAGGTCGTACCAAAACCCCGACTCTGGACGAATTTGGCTCAAATCTGACCCAATTGGCTCAAGAGGGCAAGTTGGATCCCGTGGTGGGTCGGATGCGGGAGATCGAACGAGTGATCCAGATCCTGGGTCGCCGCACCAAGAACAACCCGGTGCTCATCGGTGAGCCTGGGGTCGGCAAAACTGCCATTGCTGAGGGTTTGGCACAACGCATCATTCAGGGAGACATACCAGATATCTTGGCAGAAAAGCGGGTGGTCAGCCTGGATATTGGACTGTTGGTGGCCGGAACCAAGTATCGGGGTGAGTTTGAAGAACGCCTCAAGAAAATCATGGATGAGATTCGCGGGGCCGGCAATGTCATCCTAGTTATCGACGAAGTGCACACCCTGATCGGGGCCGGTGCCGCGGAAGGGGCCATCGATGCGGCCAACATCCTCAAACCGGCTTTGGCTCGCGGTGAGTTGCAGTGCATCGGTGCTACCACCCTCGATGAGTACCGCAAGCACATTGAGCGGGACGCTGCCCTAGAACGGCGCTTCCAGCCGATCATGGTGGGCGAACCCACCGTTTCAGAGACCATCGAGATCCTCTTCGGATTGCGGGAGCGCTACGAGCAGCACCACAAGCTGAAGATCTCAGATGCTGCCCTCGATGCGGCTGCTAAGTTGGCGGATCAGTACATCTCCGATCGCTTCTTGCCCGATAAAGCGATTGACTTGGTGGATGAAGCTGCCTCGCGCGTGCGCTTGATCAACTCGCAATTGCCGCCAGCAGCCCGCGAACTGGATCAAGAGCTACGGCGGGTTTTGCGAGATAAAGATGCGGCTGTGCGGGCTCAAGATTTCGACAAGGCGGGTGAGCTGCGGGATCGAGAAATGGAGATCAAGCAGCAGATCCGCGCCATTGCTGCCGCTAAGAAAGCAGAAGAGAACAACCGCGACGAGATGCCGGAAGTAACAGAAGAGGACATTGCCCAAGTGGTGAGTGCCTGGACGGGTGTGCCGGTGGCGAAGCTAACCGAAACCGAATCGGTGAAGCTGCTACACATGGAAGATACCTTACACCAGCGCATTATTGGTCAAGAGGAAGCGGTACGAGCCATCTCGCGAGCTATCCGCCGTGCCCGGGTTGGACTGAAAAACCCCAACCGTCCGATTGCCAGCTTCATCTTCTCCGGCCCCACAGGGGTGGGTAAAACTGAGCTGACCAAAGCCTTGGCAGCCTACTTCTTTGGCTCAGAATCGGCCATGATCCGTCTGGATATGTCGGAATACATGGAGCGGCACACCGTCAGCAAGCTGATCGGATCCCCGCCGGGTTATGTGGGCTACAACGAGGGGGGCCAACTGACGGAAGCGGTGCGTCGCCGCCCCTACACCGTGGTGCTCTTTGATGAAATCGAGAAGGCTCACCCGGATGTGTTTAATCTGCTGTTGCAGATCTTGGAGGATGGTCGTCTGACAGATGCCAAGGGCCGCACGGTAGACTTCAAGAACACTCTACTGGTGATGACCTCCAACATTGGCTCGAAGGTGATTGAGAAAGGGGGCGGCAGCCTAGGCTTTGAGTTCAACAGCAATGACGAGGATGCCAACTACAACCGCATCCGCAACCTGGTGAACGAGGAGTTGAAGCAGTACTTCCGTCCTGAGTTCCTGAACCGGTTGGATGAGATCATTGTCTTCCGGCAACTGAACAAGGAGGAAGTCAAGCAAATTGCCGATATCCTCCTCAAGGAAGTGTTCGACCGCATGACGGAGAAGAAAATTCGCCTCACGGTCAGCGATCGCTTCAAAGAGTTGGTGGTGGATGAAGGATATAACCCCAGCTATGGGGCACGTCCTTTGCGCCGCGCCATTCAGCGCCTCTTGGAGGACATCTTGGCCGAGGAGATCCTCACCGGGCGGGTGAAGGAAGGGGCTGAGGCGCTCATCGATGTGGATGAAGATCGAAAGCCGAAGGTGCTGATTACCGAGCCAGAGCGAGTTTTATTGCCACAAGGAGCAGAATAAGCTCTGAGTCCTGGCCGGTCTTACCCTATCTCATGCAAGGGATCCGTTTGGCCAGTGTTGCTGCGGATCCCTTTCTTATCCACAATGCTTTGTGTCTTGTGTTTTGATTTCCCTACAGGAGAACTTTAGGTATGGTGCAATCGACCTACTACTACGGTGGTGGTGCCCCGGTCCGTACCCCTCCCCCTGATTTGGCCTCGTTGCTGTTGCAAGAGCGAATTGTCTATCTCGGCTTGCCTTTGGCGGAAGAGTCCAATGCCAATGTCACGAAGTTGATTGTTGAGCAATTGCTCTACTTGCAGTACGAGGATCGGGAAAAGCCGATCAAAATGTACATCAACTCCACCGGCACCTACAGCTACGACACCGCAGCTTTTGCCATTCTGGACACGATGAATTACATCAAGCCACCGGTGCATACCATTTGCATTGGCAACGCCATTGGGATGTCGGCCATGTTGTTGGCAGCAGGAGCCAAGGGGTTCCGGGCCAGTTTGCCCAATGCCACGATTGTGCTGCACCAACCCTATGGCGGCACCCGTGGTCAGGCCAGTGATATTGAAATTCGCACCAAAGAGGTGTTGACAGTGCGCAACATGATGCTGGAGCAGCTAGCTCGCAGCACAGGTCAACCGCTGGAACGGATTAAGCGGGATACAGAGCGGCTGTTCTTCATGACCCCAGAGGAGGCTAAAGCCTACGGTTTGATCGACCAGGTGTTAACCAGTGCTAAGTCTCTGCCTGCCTTAGCAGCAGCCAAAAGCTGACAAGCCCTAGGGAAGGATACGCTACTCCTCAGGTATCAGATTCTAGATGTATAAGTTGAGTTCACCTCAGGGCTAGATCAGTGGAAAAGCTGAAGAGGAGGTATGGGTGGGATCCCAACCGAGGGCTTTCCCAGTTTTGTCCAAACTGAATCTGAATGGGAAAGACATCTGACAAGTGGGTTGATCCCTTTGAACAAAGACTAAGAAGGATGTTTGAGTTTTGCTTTGATCTTTTA
>JAUQVI010000255.1:0-4663 GCA_039794885.1 Thermostichus sp. DG02_5_bins_236 | reverse complement strand
GCAATTTGGCCCTCCCAATTGGGGTGAGAGAGATCCACCACATGCAGCAGAGCATCGGCTTCGGTCACTTCTTCTAGGGTGGCTTGAAAGGCATCCACCAGTTGCTCCGGCAATTCGGTTAAGAACCCCACGGTGTCGGTGAGCAGTACCGCTTGATGATTAGGCAGATCCAAGCGGCGAGTAGTGGGATCCAAGGTGGCAAACAGTTGGTCTGCTGCGTAAACCTGAGAATGGGTAAGGGCATTGAGGAGGGTGGATTTGCCGGCATTGGTGTAGCCGACAATGGCCACCACCGGAATTTGGGATCCCTCCCGCCGTTGCCGCAGCCGCTGCCGATGGTTTCTCAGCTCTTGCACCTGTTGCCGCAATTTGCTGATGCGCCGTTGGATGGCCCGCCGTTCCATTTCCAGTTGGGTTTCCCCAGGGCCACGGGTACCGATACCGCCGCCCAAGCGGGACATGGTGCGTCCCCGACCGGCCAAGCGAGGCAGCAAATACTGCAATTGGGCCAATTCCACCTGCAACTTACCGGCGCGGGTCCTGGCCCGTTGGGCAAAAATATCCAGAATCACCTCACTGCGATCCACCACCCTTACCCCCACTGCTTCTTCCAGGCTGCGCACCTGACTGGGGGTCAGTTCCCGGTCGAAGACCACCAGGTTGGCTCCCAAATCCTGCACCAGCAAGGCCAATTCCTGCACCTTACCAGAACCGATCACTGTCCCCGAACTGGGGCCTTCTCGCTTTTGCCACAGGCTTTGCAAAACTTGACCCCCGGCACTTTCCACCAGCCGGCCTAGCTCCGTCAAAACATCCACCAGGTCTTCGCTGCTTTGGCCAGGCTCTTGCAGCCCCACCAGAATGGCGCGATCCTGATTTAGATCCACCTGGCGAGCTGTCAATTGGCGCCGAAATTGATCCTCGAGATCTTCCACCAGCTGCTGCAGATCTTGTTCGGCCAGCTGGGCTAGGGGTAGAGGATCTGAAACCGACCAGCGACTGTCTCCATGGGGCAGCAGATGGGCTAGATAAGCTCGCTCGATGAAGCCGGTGGCCGTACCGCCCCGGCGCAGATGACCGCCGGATTTAGAAACCGAGAGGGTGATCAAGGCATCCAACCGCTGCAGGGCCATGGCGGTGAGAGTCTTTTGCCCCGGCCCTTCTGAACCCGTTTGGGTGGTGATACAACGAATGCCGGAGAGTCGTTCTGCGCCTTGGCGAGGCAGCTCCCAAGCGGGAATCTGGGTTTCAAAGGGGGATCCCACCCCCACCCGAATCACCTGGCCGCGTCGGTTGAGGTAAACGCTGATCGGTTGATAATCCAACTCTTGGCAGATGGATCCCAGGCGTTGGGCAAACTCGACTGTCACCAGGCTATTGGGGGGTAAGCGCAGTTGGTAAAGCCGTTGCAGTTGCTTTTGCTGGTAGGGTTTTAAGCCTTTACCGTGGGCATTGGCGAAACGTTGGCTAGGTTGGTTGGAAGCAGTGCTAACCCTGGGCATAGGGGCGGCAAGGAACCCAAAGAACGACTTTCATCTACCATACACGCCGGAGCCTGTAGATCCGGGAAATTCTGGGCCTCGGAGCTGTAGGGATCCCGTTACACAACTTGACCTTCACCTTGACCCACATAGACTTACCCAGTGTGACGAGGACAGAGACTGGTGCCCCGCAGGATGGCAGATTCCAAGTTCACCTCCGTCAGGTTGGCTTTGTGCAGATTGGCACCGCTGAAGTTGGCATTGTCGCAATTGCTCCAGCGCAGATCGGCCTCCGTCAGGTTGGCTTCTGTCAGCTCTGCCCAATCCAATTTTGCCCCCCGCAAACAGGCCAGATTGAGCTGCGTATCCATTAGGTTGGACCGTGACAAATTGGCTCCGGTCAAGTTGGCGGCGGTGAGATTGGCCCGCAAGAGGTTGGCCTCCCGCAGGTTAGCCCCAATCACATTGGCCCGGTTGAGGTCAGCATCCGAGAGGTTGGCTTGAATCAACTCCGCTTGTTCCAAATCCGCGCCCTGTAAGCGAGCAAAGACGAGTCTTGCCTGGTTCAGAATCGCCCGAGAAAGGCTGGCCTCACTCAAATCTGCCTCCACAAGGTTGGCCTCTGTTAGGTTCACCCCTTTTAGGTAGGCTTTGTGTAGGTTGGCCCTGCTCAGACTGACAGCATGCAGATTAGAACGACCCAAATTGGCTTCGGTGAGTAAGGATTGGCTTAGATTAGAACGCCACAAATTGGCCCCACTCAGGTCAATGTGCTCCAAAGTGGCTGCTGATAAATTCGCACCGGTAATCTTGGCCCCACTGAGGCACGCACCCGATAATTCCACCTGATGGAGACAAGCACCATTCAAATCCGTGCCGACCAAAATAGCCCCATTTAGATTCGCCCCTGCTAAATTGGCTTGACTAAGTCGTTCTCCACTTAAATCCACACCCCGAAAATCTCGTTCACCGGAATCGTAGCGGAGCAAAAGTTCTCTAGCATTCATCTGCTCTGGCTCCTATCTGATCTTTTAAGCCATCCATCACAGACAGAATCCAACCACTCTGTCTGTGAGAAGGCTCTTTTATTTGTGAGATTCAAATGCAAAATTCTAAAAAAATGCAGCTTGATAATAGCTCATTAGAAACCATCATCTTTTTGTCGCAAAAATTAGGTTTCATCCCATAAATTTATCTTGTCTCTTCATAGAAAAACTCAGTTTTGCAATTCGTTTTCTCATTAGTTAATATATGTTTATATTTGTTCGGCACAGACTGTGGAGGCAGTCTTTTTTGGGTACCGTCAGGGATCCAGCCCCTTGGGGTGTATTCAGGTAATGGAAGCGCGTCAGTAAGAATAGAACTCAGCCCCCTCGAACCCCTGGTATGCTCCCCGAAGCTGAGATTATCCGCATTGCCCGCGACCTCCTCTACAACCGTGCCATGGTTTACTACCAAGACAAGCCGATCGGCACCTTGGCCGCGATCCCTCAGAAAACCCATGCCTATGTGGAAGGTCAACTCAAGGTGGTGGGATCCAACCCCGACCTCAACTATCACGAAGTCTTCATCCGGGATAACGTACCGACGATGGTGTTTTTTCTGCTGGATGGACAGGCAGACATCATGCGTCGATTTTTGGATACTTGCCTCAGTCTGCAGAGCACCCATCCCCAAACCGCAGGTACTTTCCCCAGCAGTTTTACGGTAGAGGGGGAGCGCTTGCTGGGCGACTATGGCCAGCGGGCAATTGGAAGGGTGAGTTCGGTGGATGCCACGCTTTGGTGGCCGATATTGGCTTATGTGTATGTGCAGCGCAGCCAAGATGAAGATTGGGCCCGGCAGCCACAGGTACAAAATGGCCTGCAACGCTTTTTGGATTTAATTCTGCATCCAGGGTTCCGAGATGCGCCTACCCTATATGTGCCAGATGGAGCCTTTATGATTGACCGCCCGATGGATGTGTGGGGCTGCCCGCTGGAGATTCAGGTGTTGCTCTACGGGGCTTTGTTGAGCACAGCGGCCTTGATCCGGTTGGATTTGAAAACCAAAGAGGGCTATGGAGTGGATCCCTTTGCCCAAAAGCAAGCGTGGCAAACTGAGCAGGTGGTGAATTGGGCTAGACGACTGCGGCGCTATTTACTGAAACATTACTGGGTCAATACTCATACGGTGCAGGTGTTGCGGCGGCGACCGACTGAACAGTACGGGAATGCAATAAGTAATGAATACAACATTCAAACCGAAACCATTCCCCATTGGTTGCAGCACTGGCTGGGATCCCGAGGCGGATATCTGATCGGCAATGTGCGCACAGGTCGCCCGGATTTTCGGTTCTTTTCCTTGGGGAACTGTTTGGGGGCAATTTTTGATGTGCTATCTCAAGCCCAGCAACGGGCTTTATTCAGCCTCATTTTGCACAACCAAGGTGAGTTGATTGCGGAAATGCCCTTACGCATTTGTCATCCTCCTTTGGAGGATGCCGATTGGCGCAACAAAACTGGCTACGACCCGAAAAACCGCCCTTGGTGCTACCACAACGCCGGCCATTGGCCTTGCCTGCTCTGGTTTTTAATTTTGGCGGTGCTGCGTCATCAGCATGGATCCGGCCCCGATTCGGGTTTGCGTAATGGTTGGCTCTACTTGCCCATGCAGGATTTGTTGCAGGAGTCTTATCAGAAATTGCTGCGACGCTTGCCGGAACAGAAATGGGCAGAATACTTCGATGGCCCAACAGGGGTGTGGATCGGGCAACAGGCACGGCTCTACCAAACCTGGACAGTGGCGGGGTTGCTGCTGGCTCATCATCTGCTCAAGGTGAACCCTGAGGATGCAGATGTGTTTAGCCTGCCCAAGCTGGGATCCCTGTATCGAGCGTACCAACCCGGAGATTGATTATCCACATCCTTTGCTGATGAAGTTTGCCGACAATTTGGAGGCACTCCTTGGATAAAAAAGGAGCCTCCACTTAGCTCTAACTAGCTCCAAGCAGTACAGATGGTGCTCCTGTGAGTCTGGAGTGTTATTCCGGATCCCTTCATTGAGGCCTTCTAAATTGACACTCCCACGGCTGAGGCACGTGGGATGCTTGGTTCAGCGAGCCGACTTACCTGAAGCAATTGCTTGATTCAGATAGCGGTTGTTCTCTCCCCAAGCTTTGATTCCTGTGTGCCCCACGGTAT
>JAUQVI010000254.1:0-4745 GCA_039794885.1 Thermostichus sp. DG02_5_bins_236 | reverse complement strand
AATGAGCCGAGAATTCGTGAAGCTTTAGACTCAGCCACAATTGGCAAGGAACTGGCCTTTGTAGGGGCAGATAGCTTCAACTTGGGGCTGACCTATCGTGATCCTGAGGGCTGGTATGGATCCCTCTTGATGCATCAAATTGGGCCCTTTTTTACCAACAACAGCAACAGCCAATCTCTCCCCGGCTACACCACCTTGGCCCTGAAAGGAGGGATCCCGATTGCAGACAGCTTAGCTCTGGAAGTGGGGGTAGAGAATCTGCTGGATCAGCAGTATGAAGTGTTTCCCGGTTATCCCGGCATTGGGCAAACCTTGAGAGTTAACCTGCGGGGGCAATTTTAGGGCTGCACTTTCAACACATGGGATGGATCCCAACCTCTTTTTATCCTTTACAGATCAAACCAACCATGACCCAAATGATTCAACCTACTCAGTCTCCATCTTCATCTAGCTTGACCCATCATCTTTTGATCTGCACCACCTGTGGATCCCGTTGGGTTAATGGCCAAAAAGAAGGCACTAGCCAAGGTGAAAAGCTCCTGGAAAAGCTGCAATCCTTGACACTGAATCCACAACTTAAAATTAAGCCCATAGCTTGTATGAGCGGCTGTAGCCATGCCTGTGTGGTTGGACTGGCGGCTAAGCAGAAAACCACTTATGTTTTCGGGGATTTGGATCCCGACAAGGATGTGGATCGGATTGTGGCCACAGCAGAACTTTATCTGACCAAAGCGGATGGGATCCTACCTTGGGGCGAGCGCCCTCTGAAAAAAGGGGTGATTGCCCGCATCCCACCTGTGGAATAGCACCGGGCTGAAGAGGGAATCCCATTGAAGATCAACATCAAAAGATCAACATCAAAAGATCAACATCAGAAGATCAACATCAACTGAGAGCAGCAATGGCTTCTTTTCATCCTTGGGTTACACCGCTTCACCAATCTTGGCAGGAGGTTTCCCCCACAGGGTGGACCCTTGCGTATGAAGGGATCCCTACCCATATTGATTGTTTGGGGCCGTTGCTGTACAGCCTATTCCAGGAGCACTGGGCGCAGGTGCAGGTGGGGCATGTGGTCGAAGGAGGGGTACTGGAACTGGCTTTCAAAGCTCCCCCGGCCCTGTGTGTTCTCTACGATGGCTATCTGACTGTAGCCACTGAAACTTGGCATTTGCATCTCTGTTTGGAGGAGCACCGGGGCGGTCCCCACAACAAAACCCCGCCCGAGTTGCGTAAGAAGCGGCTGGTCAGTCGAGCGGCTCTTTATCAACGTCTGAATCCAGAGGGGAAACCTCGTATGTGGGGGATCCAATTTTGGAATGGGGCGGAAGAAGCCTTGCTACAAGTTTTTCTGCCTAGCCCTTTTTTAGGTCGGGATGAAGATTATCTACCCGAAGGCAAAGCCGATTACCAAAAGCTCTCTTTATATGAGGAAATACAGCAAATCTATGTGCAAGGTAAAAAGCGGATCCCCTATGATGACAATCCTCTGAAGCGCCCCTATTTGGCTGTCTGTCGTTCCAGCCGCTGCAACCCCTCCCGCAATTATCAACCGGTGGTTGAAGCCCTAGAGTCTGCTGTTAGTGCAGCGCAGCTCAATGTTAAAGTCATCACCTCCGGTTGCTTGGAAGTTTGTCAACGGGGGCCGGTGGTTTTTTATTCAGGGGATCGCACCTGGTACACCCGGGTAACTCCTTCAGTGGCTGAGCAAATTGTTCAGGAGCATCTTCTCCACCATTGTCCTCTTGTCACCCATCTTTTCCCAGGAGCATAAGCCATGACCACCTTACAATCTTTAAGCTCTTTTGTGCCCAGAAAAACTGCTTGGATCCCGGCTCCAATCTGGATACACACTTGCCAACAAATGGCTCAAGGCTACTTTTGGCCAAGCCTAATCACCACCGTTGGCTGTTTGGGTAACATCACTTACACTTGCACCCTCCCTTTTGTAACCGTTGGTATTCTGACCGGAACTACCCTAACTCGTTCCAAGGCAATCCTCAGTACTTTAATGATCTGGCTGGCCAATCAAATCTTTGGCTATTTACTGCACAACTATCCCCGTACACCCGATTCTTTTGGCTGGGGGATTGTTTTGGGAATTGCTACTTTAAGTGTGACCCTAGCTGCCAGTTATCGACCTCTTTTCAAGCCGGTGAAGCCCGGTCAATTGTGGCTCAATTATGCTTGGATCCCCCTGATGCTGGTACTGGGATTCCTGGGCTTTCAAGTGTTGATTTTCTTGGCCGGCTTATTTTTGGGGGGTACTCATGGTTTGACTTTGCCGGTCTTAGGAAAAATCTGGCTGGATAACTGGCTATGGACAGGATTGTGGATTGGGATCCATTCTGTATTGGTTGGGTCAAAAGCTCGAAGTCTCTATCCCATTTCCCAACCCGCTCACCTGGAATACCCAGCCTTTAACAACCCCGCTTCTAAAGCGTAATCGATGGCGGCGGGAGAGGGCTAAGGGATCCCTTCAACTCCCTGAAAAGTACCTCCAATTCGGGATCCTTGATTTTTGTAGCAAAGGGCACGCTTTTGCCTCAGGGCAAGCCATAGCCTAAGCCCATGACACAGCCACTTTCTGAGATTGCCCGCGCCCGGGGCATTGAATATTTCCTCATTTCCTTTACGGATCTATTTGGGAGCCAGCGGGCCAAGCTGGTGCCTGCTTCGGTGATTGACATCATGGCAGATGGTCAGGCGGGATTTGCCGGGTTTGCGGCTTGGTTGGATCTCACCCCGGCTGACCCGGATGTGTTTGCCCAGCCGGATCGCGAGCAACTCTACCAACTGCCTTGGCAGCCTGAGCTGGCTTGGATGCCCGCCGATCTGATCCAAGTCAATGGGGATCCCTTAGAGCAAACGCCCCGCTGGGTTTTGAAAAAGGTACTGGCTCAGGCGGAGGCCATGGGCTTTCAGGTGAAAACGGGGGTGGAGTGTGAGTTCATGCTCTTATCCCCTCAGGAGTGGGCGGTCTCCGATCCGCGAGATCAACAGGCTAAGCCCTGCTACGACCAACAGAGCCTGATGCGCCGCTTCTCGGTGATCCGAGACATTTGCGATGGCATGCAAAAACTGGGCTGGGATCCCTATCAAAATGACCACGAGGATGCCAACGGTCAGTTTGAGATGAACTGGCGGTTTGCCGATGCCCTTGTTACGGCCGATCGCCATGCTTTTTTCAAGTACATGGTCAAGAGCATTGCCGAGAAGCAGGGCTACCGCGCTACCTTTATGCCCAAGCCTTTTCCCCATCTGACGGGCAACGGCTGCCATACCCACATTTCCCTCTGGGACGGGACAACCAATCTATTTGCCGATGCAACCGGAGAATTGGGTTTATCTAAGCTGGCCTATCACTTTATCGCCGGGGTGCTGTACCATGCTCCGGCTCTATGTGCCCTCACCAACCCAACTGTGAACTCCTATCGCCGCCTCAATGCACCGGTGACCCTTTCAGGGGCCACTTGGTCCCCCAGTACCATCAGCTATAGCGGCAACAACCGCACCCATACAATTCGCATCCCGGATGCAGGCCGGTTTGAGTTGCGTTTGGCAGATGCTGCGGCCAACCCCTACCTGCTGGCGGCGGGCCTGATTGCAGCAGGTCTGGACGGGATCCAACAGCAGCGGGATCCCGGGCCGCGGTTTGATAACAACACCTACACCGACCCCATTGCCGGTGCCCCCCCTCTACCCGGCTCTTTGCAGGAGGCGCTGGATCATCTGGAACGCAGTTCCCTGATGAGAACGGCTCTCGGGGATCCGTTTGTCAATGCATATTTGAAACTAAAGCAGCAGCAGTGGCAGGAGTTTAGCCACCAGATTACCCCTTGGGAGCGAGAGACCGCCTTAGATTGCTGAAGTTTGTTGAAAGTTATTGATTACAGTTTGAGCCACCTTAAGTCTGTCGAGATTGAGGTTGGCTCTTTCGGCAACTTCTTTCCGGAATTGATGAACCACCACCTACTTACTTAAGAGTAGGTAGTTTCTGAGGCTTCAACGAGATAAGTTGCCTGGACAATCTGACGCGATTGCATTCAACAGTTCTGCTGCTAAGAGAATGGCTTGCTTGAGGCTATCGGCACGGGCCACCCCCTGGCCGGCAATATCAAAAGCGGTGCCATGGTCGGGGGAGGTGCGAATAAACGGTAGACCAATTGTCAGGTTCACCGCCCGGTCAAAAGCCAGCATCTTAACCGGGATCAAGCCTTGGTCATGATAGAGGGCTACATAGGCATCGGCAACAGCTGCAGAGCCAGCCCCATACCAGGCTTGAGCGGGAGACAGCCACATCGTATCTGCCGGGAGCGGCCCCCAGGTGCGGGCTTTGGGATAGGTTTGCAGCAGCTGAGTCAACCATTGCTGCTCTTCCTGGCCCAATTGCCCTTGTTCCCCAGCATGGGGATTCAGCCCAGCCACCGCAATCCGTGGATCAGCAATGCCAAAAAGCTGGTGCAGGGATCCCACTAGCAGATCCAACTTGGCCCGCAGCAGTGCTGGAGTGAGAATTGCTGGAACTTGGCGCAGAGGGATGTGGGTGGTTGCCAACAAAACCCGCAACTGCCAGTGGCTCCAGGGGGAACGGGCCACAAACATCATGCCATAGTGCTCAGCGTGACTCAATTGTGCCAAGACTTCCGTTTGACCGGGAAAAGAATGCCCCGCTTGCTGCCAGAGATACTTGGCAATCGGAGCCGTGATGATCCCCTGAAACTTCCCCTGTAAGGTTTGTTCAATGG
>JAUQVI010000253.1:0-4783 GCA_039794885.1 Thermostichus sp. DG02_5_bins_236 | reverse complement strand
ATTAAAATATGAGCCCGCTGGCACAGATGGCCCGAAATACAGTTCTGTGGCAATCGCTGAAGAAGAGTGACACGCGCTCTTGGGTGAAGCGAAGGAAGAACTGCGTCACACTGGCACGAAAGGTCGGGATCCCTTCGGCAACAGCAATCGGCAGCGGATCGAGTTCCTGACAAGGCATCCAAAGCTTATCTTCGTCTTCCCTACAGGAGGCCAGTTTAGTTACCACGAATCCGCAGGGTAAGCAAGCTTGAATGTTACTCCTATATTGACTCAAAAAAGGACAACTGGACAGTCCCTGAAGGGATAACTTAGGGCTGAAGGTTTTGCCGCCCGTTGCGAATCACCCGCAGAGATTCCAGCAGACGCATCTCTAGATCCTGCAAAACCTGATCCACATAACGGTGGGCTTCCTGGTGCAGACGATCCGATTCCTGTAGCGATTGACGACGCAGTTCTTCGCTCTGCTGGTAGGTTTGTCGCAACAACTGCTCTGCCTGGGCTTGGGCCTGCCGCAGGATGGTGGACTCGTTGAGCAGCTGCTCGGCTTTCCGTTGCGCCATGGCCACAATTTCTTGGGCGTAGCGATCCGCCTGAGCCAAAATGCGATCCCGCTGGCGCAGCAACTCCTCTGCTTCCTCCAGTGCCGTCGGCATATTTAGCCGGATGAAGTCCAGTTGCTCCAGAATGCTGTCTTCTTCGATTAGGGTGCGAGACCAGAACAGCCGGGGACTATCCAGAATCGCCGCCTCCAATTGATCCAAAGCCTCCTGCACACGCATCAGAGCCAGGGTTTGATCCCCAAGCGGTATACCAGCAGAATGGGAAGCATCAGGGGGCAATTCTCGCATCAGAGGGGGTGGCTGCACGGAGCAAAAAGGCAAGGCAGTCAAGATAACGCCTACCATATCAGGTTCTCGGCTCCCTGAATCTGCGCAGTTTCGACGGGAATATCACCCATTGACGTTGGGGGGATGTTCGGTTGCAAAACCAGGGAAGTCCGGGATTCCTATCCAAAACGGCCACTCACCTAGCCCAGCCTGGAGATGCCCAACACCGGAATTGTTGCTATGGTGAGGACGGTCTGTGTCCCGAAGTTTTGGCAATGGAACCTGAAATCGGGGCAGCTGGCCAACTGGCGTGGAGATCTGGATTGATGTCGGATACTGCTCAACTCAGCCTCGGCTCAAACGCGGTACAGGGACTGGAATATGTGGTGTTGGGGGTGGCCACTTGCTTCCAACGGGATGAGGAGGGTCGCCTGATGGAGGTTCAGGTGGCAGAGCCCATTCCTGCTGCTGATCTGGATTGCCTGGTTCAGGAGCGCCGCAGCACCTCCTACCATCTGCTCTACGCCACCACCTATGCGGAAATTGTCAAGGACGGGATCCCGGTGTTGCCAGCAGATATCATTCCGACAGGGGTCTTTGCCGGAGAAGACTTTGTGGAACGAGCGCAAGCGGCTACCCGCACTTATCGCAGTAAGCCGCAGTTTCGCCACATTCCTCTCCATCAAATCTGTACGCCAGAGCAGGGGGTTTTCAAACTGAACCACAGTGTCGAGCCTCGACGAATTATCAATGCGGTAATGGAGGTGAGCGATGCCGATAACGTCAAACAGCACCCCCATACCCATCAACATCTATAGTGCTCCGCCCCCTGTAGAGAGGATCCAAGATGGATCTCCCCCTTGGGCTGTTTCCTGGGATCCCCTCATGCTTCTGGAGCATGTGCGCAGCGGCCAGGTGTGGTTGGTAAAGGGGAAGGGGCCTCATGGTTTGCTGCTGGAGAAGACCCATACCGTGGAGCTAGTGGAATTTGGTGGAGCTGTCGGCATGGCCATCGACCGGGATTGTCGTGCGGTTCTGCCAATTGGGCAGGTGTATCTCCAGGCTCCGGTTACCTTCCTGGAGCGTCAGTGGGGCTATCGTCGCCGTGCCCACAGTGCCGAAGCCATGCAAAAGTTGACGGAATCCTATCCCAGCCTGCGGCGGGCGGCTCTCCTTTGGCAACACCTCTGTCAATGCTTTGGCCCCACTTTGCTAACTCCGCTACCGGACGAGTGGTTGGGGCGGTTGGTGGGAGTATCGGGAAGTCTGATCCAGCGCTGTCGGCATCAGGGGGGATCCCGTTTGGAGGCGCTATTGGCCGAGCTCGAGGGGTTCTCCCAGCATGACCAAAGAACCGTTGAGCCGTTCGAGAACTTCGGTGGTGACGTCGCTAAAGGACAATCCCCCACTGCGATTGCGCCGACGAAACGACGGCAACACCACCAAGTCAAAACCTTCCGCCTCTTTCAAGAGGGTTTTGACGATATCGTCGCTGACCAAGACTTTCACTTTTAATCTAGAACCGGAGGCAGGACTGGGTTGTTCTGCCAACGCGGTCAGTTGGGCTTCCAGCCAGTGGCGATCGGGCTCGGAAGTGCCGCTGGGACAGACATGGAGCAATGTAATTTCCGCTTGATTGGCGGCGGCCAAAATTTGGGCAAAGCGCACCGAGCGGGCAGACTGGGAGCGAAAATTTTCCAAGGCCACCAGAATGCGCTGCAGTTTGTGGGGAGGATGTTGCAATCGGGCAACGGCAACCGGGCAATGGGTGGCCCAGAGCACACTATTGATTACATTGCCAAAGAGGCGGGCTCGTAATCCAGTGGTATCGCTCCATCCCATAACGATCAGGCTGGCCTTCTGCTCGCGGCTGGCATGGCTGATTCCCTGGGCAATATGGCTGTCGATACGACTGAGGGGGGTGGTCTGTACCTCAAACTGCTGACAAAACTCCACCGCTCGCTTAAGCAAATACTCGCCATGCTCTAGAGAGGCTTGCAGCGATGGCGCATCCATGTGGACGTGACCTGTAGCTACCGAAAGAGGCACGATGCGGCCTTGTTCGTGTTTGGCCAGTAGGGCGGCCATCTCCAGCAGATTTTGCTCAGTTTCCGGATTGGCCACCGGCACCACCACCACGTAGGGCTCTTGAAGGGGATACGGCACCTCCTGAGCGAGATCCACGGGCGGCGTGAGCTGGGCTTGCTCCTCCTGCATGGCCATTTGTGCCCCGGCTCGACTGGTCAAAATTGGGCCCAGGGTGGCGGTGACCAACATCAACACAATCACACTGTTCAAGACGGCCGTATTCAATAACCCCGCCTGAAACCCCACCACCGCTGCGGCTAAGGTTGCGGCCACCTGAGGTAAAGAGAGCGACCACATCATGAGTTTCTGAGCGGGCGTATAGCGATACAACCACTGACAGATCTGAGCAGCAGCGTACTTACTGAAGCTCAACCCCACCAAGATGGCCAACATTAACCATACGGAGCTAAAAGTCTGCACAAAAGCCGGTAAATCAATCAGCAGCCCTATATCCACAAAGAAGACAGGGATAAACAGAACACTGCCCACGAAAACAATTTTTTCTTTCACCGGCCCCTCCCGCAGCACATCGTTGACGGCCAAACCCGCCAAAAAGGCGCCGATGATCTTCTCCACCCCAATCCACTGCGCCCCTAGAGCGGCTACAAACAAAGACAGGAGCACAAACAAAAACTGGTTGCCCTCTTCGCTGCCGGTGTAGCGGAAAAACCGCTGCCCCAACCAATCCAAACCCAACAGAACTGCTGCCGCATAGATCAACAGGGATCCCAGCAGACCCAGCAAGCTCCACAGGGAAAATTCCCCCCCATGGATGCCCACACAAACCGCCAACACCAGCAGCGAGGCAATATCTGTGAAGATGGTGCCGCCAATGGTTACCAACACCGCCTCATTTTTGACCAGACCGTAACGGCTGACGATCGGGTAGCCCAAGGGGGTATGGGAAGCAAACAGGGATCCCAGTAAAATGGCCGCGTTCCAACCAAAGCCAAAGGCTCGCCCAATCAAGGTACCCACCACCAAGGGAATGGCAAAGGTGAAAAAACCAAAGGTGGCGGAGCGACTGCGGGTCTGGCGAAACTGATCCAGATCGATCTCCAGCCCGGCTACAAATAGCAGATAGATCACACCGATATCGGAAAGCAATTTGACCGCCGGCAATTCTGCCGTCAACAAATTCAACCCCTGTGGCCCCAAAGCAATCCCTGCCGCCAGAAGACCCACCAACCCCGGTAGGCGCAACCACTCGAACAGCAGCGGCACCACCAGGATCACCCCCAGCAACAGGGCAAAGGAGAGAATCGGCTCTTCCTGCAAAACCAGCAGCAGTGTTTCCATTGGGTTAGCTCATGAGGTAGGTGGGATCCCCCCCTGATTATGGAAGGAATTCCTGAAAAGATGCGGTCAACCCTAACACGGACCCAAACGGAAAGCGGGAAACAGCGGGGATCCCTAGACCCCTACATCTTGATGCCTCTAGAACAGATTTGATTGAGATTGAGCAAACTTCACAGCCAAGAAGCCCGGGATCAAAAATGCTGGAAAGCCCACTGCCGGCTGAGGATCTCCCCCCCCTGCAAGCGGACAGTACCCTTGGGATCCCAGCCGGTGATCTCCCCGATACAAGCCGAGCCAGGTAGCTGATCCAGAAGCTGTTGGGCCACCGCCGGCTCCAGGCTGAGCAACACCTGAAAATCTTCTCCCCCGTAGAGGGCCCACTCGAGCGCTTGCTCCGGGAAGACCTGCTGCAAGGCTGCTGAAAGAGGGATCCGCTGTAGTTCGATTGTCGCCTCTACCCCGCTGGCCTGGCATACCTGGATCAGCGCATCCGCTAGGCCATCACTGGTGTCCATACCGCCTATGCGCAGCGGATCCGGGATCCCGTTCAAAATCGGCACAATATCCAG
>JAUQVI010000252.1:0-4797 GCA_039794885.1 Thermostichus sp. DG02_5_bins_236 | reverse complement strand
AGCTGCGCCTGCTCCCCAGGCCCATCGGCGGATCCCGCCTGCCCCGTACCGGCTACGGTTGTAACTTCCCCTTCAGCAGTAATGCGGCGGATGCGGTGATCCCCTCGATCCGCAACATACAGGCTGCCATCTGGCCCTAGGGCCAACCCAAAGGGCACCCGAAACTGAGCCTGAGCGAGATCCCCATCCCGGTATCCGGCCCTACAAGTGCCGGCAAAAGTGGTGACTTGTTGTTGACGGTCGATATAGCGCAGGCAATGGTTACCACTGTCCGCCACCCACAGCCCCCCCTTGGGATCCCACAGCAGCCCTCGGGGAGCATCAAACTGCGCTTGATCCGCTAACCCATCCCGATAACCGGCCGTGCCAGTGCCTGCCCACACCATCAGCTCTCCCTCTGGAGACAGACGAAAGATCAGGTGTTGAGTCGGATCGGATAAATAAAAATATCCCTCCGGATCCACAGTGATGCCACCGATCTCCCGCAACGAAACCTCTGTGTCGGTGTTAGGTAGGGAAGCGCTGCCCATCGGTAAGGTCTCTACAACCCATGCCAGCGTTGCTGTGGAAGTGGGTGTGGGAGAAGGACGGGGGGAAGGTGTTGCCACCGGCCAGTCCAGAACTAAAGTTCCCAACCCCTGCCCTGCGGCATCGGCAAGGGCCACCCAGACGGAACCGGATAGAGAAGCAGGAGGGATCACTGTTAGGCGGTCATCGCTGCGGGAGCGGATCTCCCCCTTGAGTAGGCGACTGGGGTTGGCTGCTGGAGCAAAGAGAACCGCTTCCACCCGTTCTAGATTTTCCCCTGAAAGCAGCAACGGTTGCCCTGGGGTCACCTCTGTAGATCTGAGCAGTAAAGGTACCTCCACTTCAGAGAGCACCAATAAAAAGAGGCGGCGGTTGGTACTGCTGCCGATACTACCGCCAGAACTACCGGAGCGGGCAGAAAGGGTCAGGGATCCCTTCCCTTGGGCCAGAGTGGTTGAGCCCCGATAGGCAATGGCACTCAGCTCAGCTTCCCCAGCAGGGGGATTGGTAAACGTGAAGGTGGCGGGTTGCCCCTGGCGTAGGGTAGCAGTAGCAGTTTGGCGATAGGAGCCCCGAGTCATGCTTAGATCAATCCCTTCGACTCCCGGCCACTCAGAGGTGCGGGCCAACCAACGATCCACTTCTGAAGTTGGTAGCTGGGCAACCAAGTCGGATCCCTGTTCCTGTAGCAGCAGAACGATGCGGTTGTCTGGCACCGACAGACCCGACTGACGCGCCTGTTGCAGGGTCAGAGAATCTGGTGCTAGCGGAGAAGGGCTGGGGGTGAAAACCGGTTGTAGAGCTGAAGGCGGAACAACACTGGGGGATAGGGTAGAAGAAGAGAGGTTGCCACAAGCAGAGAGAGCCAGCACTAGGGCACCCAAAACAGGCAGAGATGTCGGCGTAGAAGGAACCCGTCGTGGCATGATCCGACTCATCCTCTACTACAGACTGGAGATTGGCGGGAACCCGAAGTCATTAACCTGCAAACAGAAGCTGCTTGCTCTCTCTCTGTCTGAAACGCTGTACCATCTTTTCCAAACGATGCCGTGGGCGAATTGGGCAAATGCCCCAACCCCTGAACGTGATCCATGATTGACCATCCTCACCTACAGGTGAGTCACACTCCTCACTCTATCTATCCTTACTCGAATCCCTACCGAAAGGCCAGATGGTGAAGCGAAAAGACAACTGAGCTTGAGATGGCAAATTTACGAAATTGGAGCAAAGATTTCCTAGGATCCCGTTCTACTCATCCAGGACTAGGGATCCAACCAATGATTACACCGCGATTGCCACCATGCCTAGATACCTTAACCAAAATAGGCTCAAACAGTAGCTAAACCACTGGCGCGCAGCTGTTGCAAATCCTGTTTGTTTTTTAAGATCTCTATTCATTAGAGATCCCCATAAATTGGAAACTTTTTCGGGGCTAGCCCTTCCTGCTGCGCCAACAACACTCAAGTGGGAAGCAAGGTTTCGATTCCATCCTGGAGGGCGATGATCGCTTCTTTGGCCATACCAATGAACAGGCCATGCTCCACGACACCCACCGTTCCCTTGAATTGATCGGCAGTTTTGGCCGGATCGGCCATGGGGCCAAACTGGCAATCGAGAATGTAGTGCTGCTCGTCCGTGAGGTAGGGCTCCCCTTTCTCATCCAGGCGCAAAACGGGGGTACAACCCAAGGCTTCCACGCGGGCAAAAGTGGTTTTCCAGCCAAAGCGCACCACCTCTACCGGCACGGCAAAGCGGGTACCCAACTGGGTTACTTTTTTGGAAGCATCGGCAATGATGATCAGCTCGGCAGCACTGGCTTCCACCAATTTTTCCCGCAAGAGAGCTCCCCCCGCCCCCTTGATCAAATTCAGGGATCCCACCTCAATCTCATCCGCCCCATCAATGGCCATATCCAGGTGCGGTTGCTCCTCCAAGGTGGCCAATGGGATGCCGAGGGAACGAGCCTGTTCTGCCGTTCGCACTGAGGTGGGCACCCCGATTAGCTTCAGCCCCTCCGTTTGCATCCGCTCTGCCAAGGCACTGACCGCAAAAGCAGCAGTGGAGCCTGTACCTAAGCCCACCACCATGCCGGATTGCACCTTTTGGGCAGCAGCACGAGCAGCGGCTTGCTTCAGTTCATCTTGCGTGGCCATTCCTGATTCCTCTTTTGCTGAGCGCCTTCCGCCAGGACAGAAGTTCACGCACTAGCAGTGTAGGACAAAAGGTCGATCCAAAGGGTGATCTGTCGATCTTCTCAGGGTTTTCTGAACCCACAATCTGGGAAGCACTACCGCCCACTCCAACCAAATCCATCCGGGGCCGCCACCACCTGGCCAAACAAGTCATAGGGCTCGGCACGGGTAATCTGGACCGGTACTAAGGATCCCAGGGATCCCTCGCCCCGCACGTAGACCACTCCATCCACCTCCGGGGCAAAGCGGGGAGAGCGACCAATCCACTCTCCGGTTTGGGGGTTTGCCTGCTCCAAGAGAACGGGTACGATTTTGCCCATCTGCTCACGGTTACGCCGGAAGGCGATGCCCTGTTGCAGCTGCATCAGCCGATCCCGCCGCTCCTGCTTCACCGATTCCGGAACCGGGTTGGCAAGAGTATAGGCAGGCGTGCCCTCCTCCGGAGAAAACGTAAATACCCCCACATGGTCGAACTGATGGCGCTGCACAAACTCCAACAAATGTTGAAAGTGGGCTTTTGTTTCCCCTGGGAAGCCGACAATGAACGTGGTTCGCAGCACCGCCTCCGGCAAAACCTGGCGCAACCGCTCGATGATCTGGTCGTTCACCTGCCCTTGCCAAGGGCGATTCATGGCCTTGAGCACCTCTGGATGGCTGTGTTGCAGCGGCAAATCCAAATAGGGCAAGAAGTTGGGAGTTTCCTGAATGGCTTCTAGCACCTTAGGAGTCAAGCCGGTGGGGTAGGCATAGAGCATGCGGATCCAGGGAATATCAACCTTTCCCAGAGCCCGGATCAGCTCCGCCAGCCGTGGCTTCCCATAGAGATCCAGGCCGTAATTGGTGGTGATCTGGGAGATTAAAATTAGCTCTTGTACCCCTTCTGCTGCCAGTTGTTCTGCCTCCCGCACAATCGACTCAATGGAACGGGAGCGTTGGTTACCCCGCAAATGGGGAATGATACAGAAAGCGCAGCGGTAATCACAGCCCTCCGCCACCCGCACATAGGCAACCGGAGCATGGGTAGTGCGGTAGCGGGGCACCGTCTCATCGGCAATATAGTCCAGACTGGAGGTGACGGCATTCACCCGTTCTCCCCGTTCTACCCGCTCAATGACCTGCACGATCTGGTGATAATCGCCGGTGCCCACCAAAGCAACTGCTTCCGGGATCTCATCCAAGAGTTCCTGCTGAAAGTGCTGCGCCAAACAACCGGAGATGACGATCTTCTTGCCCTGCACTGCCAAATCCATCACGGTGCTAACCGACTCACGCCGCGCTGCCTCAATAAAACTGCAGGTGTTGACGATAACGTAATCGGCAGCCTCTTCGTCCTCCTCTAGCCGGTAGCCCGCCGTAGCCAGTAAACCGAGCATGTGCTCCGTATCCACCCGGTTTTTCTCACAACCCAGGTGCAAAATGGCAATGGATTTGCAGGTTGGGGCGGATAGGGTAAGAGAGGTCTTTTCCAGGAGATGCATAGAAGGTGAGTCGGGAAAAGCAGTTGGCCTTAAGTAAAGCTTCAAGCCCAGTTGTGTCAGGGCGCTGATCCATCTTAGTGGGCGGAGTTGGGTATTGGGGCGCAAGCCTGCTCCGGTAGATGCCCGGCAGTCACTGAGCTAGCCCAATTATTAGGGATCCCATCACTTATCCCACACGAGGGTCTTGTAGCGTTTTGTGGAAGCTGATCGAAGCCTTACAAATGACGCACAATTAAGGCGCTGAAGCAAAGCGATTCATCCAACAGACGAAATTAGACTCTTGACGGATGACGATTTGAAGATACCTCAACTTGTCTAATAGCTTGACACCATAAATCTTGGGAATCTCAACGAGCAAAAGTAGCAAATAAACAATCAAAACCATATAAATCTGAATCGTCACTCCATTGATATTCTTTGTGGCTAACTTATCTAGCTTTAGAGCTGATGTATGAAGACAATCTAAAGGAGGACGATACTACTTCTCCATCGGTTCTAGGGTGAGGCTTGGTCAGTTCAAAGTCAACTGATGAGCCGTCTACCTACCATTGCCCACCGCAAACCCCATCCTAGCGACCTAAGTGACCAGGAATGGGCCA
>JAUQVI010000251.1:0-4830 GCA_039794885.1 Thermostichus sp. DG02_5_bins_236 | reverse complement strand
TTATCTCAAAGGAAACATATTGTCCATGAAAACCTGAATGTCAAAGGCATTGCCAAAAGTCGCTTTGCCAAATCAACTCATGATGCCGGATGGGGTACGTTTCTGCAAATTCTCTTAGTCAAAGCTGCAAATGCTGGACTGACTACGATTGCAGTAAATCCAAGCGGCACAACCCAGAATTGCTCTCGTTGTGGTACGAAGGTTCCAAAGACCATTCAAGACTGCTGGCATAGTTGCCACGTGTGCGGTTTGGAATTGTCCCGTGACCATAATGCTGCCATCAATATAAAACACTCGGCGGTGGGGCATCCCGTGGAGTATAAAAAAGCTCAGGATACGCCCGTTCACTGAGAAGCCCGCATTCTATGCGTCACCATGAGTGTCGGGAGTATGTCACCCCGGTAGTACTTTTTAAGCCCAGATGGCCTTGCCGTGCAAGGTGCACAATAGCATCAGGGAGTTCTCGTTGGCCCTGACTTGGGGGAGCGGTGCATTAAGTCTTGCACAGCTTCGGCGTGGTAGGAACTGCGGGTTAAGGGGGAAGACACCACCTGTAAAAAGCCCATCTCTTCCCCCACCTGTCGCCAATGGTCAAACTCCTCCGGGGTGACATAGCGCTCAACCGGCAAATGCTTGGGACTGGGTTGTAGATATTGACCCAAGGTGAGAATGTCACAGCCCACCTGCCGCAGATCCTGCATCACCTGCAAAATCTCTGCCGGGGTTTCTCCCAAACCCAGCATCACCCCGGACTTGGTGTACAGACTGGGATCCTGGCTTCGTGCCAGCTGCAACAATTCCAGAGAGCGCTCGTAGTTCCCCTGGGGACGCACCCGGCGATAGAGGCGCGGCACCGTTTCTATGTTGTGGTTAAGCACGGTCGGCTGGGCGGCTAAAATCTGCGCCAAGGCCTGCCAGTTGCCACACAAATCCGGGATCAGCACCTCAATTGTTGTCTGAGGCATGCGCCGGCGAATGGCCAAAATACAAGCCACAAACTGATCGGCCCCCCCATCCGGCAGATCATCCCGATTTACAGAGGTAATCACCGCATGGCGCAACCCCAAGCGCTCCACAGCTTCAGCCACCCGTTCCGGTTCGGTGGCATCCAAAGGTTGCGGGCGTTTTGTAAAGTCGATATCGCAATAGGGGCAGGCGCGGGTACAGGCCGGCCCCATGATTAAAAAGGTGGCGGTGCGGTTGGCAAAGCATTCTCCCAAATTGGGGCAAGAGGCTTCTTCACAAACTGTATTCAGGTGCAAATCCCGCAGCAGTTGTTTGACGGATCCAACCCGTTGAGGGGCCTTCACCCGCAGCCAAGAGGGCTTGCCGGTAGTGGTGGGAAAAGAAGCAGTCAAGGGAACTCTCCGATCATGTCCGGTCTTGTATATGCGAAAGAGCAACAAGCCCATCCTTCAGCTTATCCTGCCAGCCCCAGTACGGCGGGATCCCTTGGATCCAATCCCTGCTAGCAGTACAGATTGATCCAGACCATCTCGGAAGCAAGACCCAAAAGGGGGCATACTGGAAAGCGAATGTCGAGCGATAGGGATCCCCCCACATGGTTGTTGCTGCTCCTCCCTCCTTAGAACAACTCTCCATCAACACGATTCGCTTTTTGGCGGTGGATGCTGTTCAGAAGGCCAAATCCGGCCACCCTGGCCTGCCAATGGGGGCAGCACCCATGGCCTATGTGCTGTGGCAGCAATTTATGAAATTCAATCCCCACAATCCGAAGTGGGCGGATCGGGATCGCTTTGTGCTCTCGGCGGGGCATGGCTGTATGTTGCAGTACGCGCTGCTGCACCTGAATGGCTTCGATGTGACGATGGAGGATCTGAAGCAGTTCCGTCAGTGGGGATCCAAAACCCCCGGCCACCCAGAAAACTTTGAAACCCCCGGCGTGGAGGTGACCACCGGCCCCCTCGGTCAAGGGGTGGGCAATGCGGTGGGCTTGGCGATTGCTGAGGCCCATTTGGCGGCCCGCTTCAATAAGCCCGGGCACACGATTGTGGATCACTACACCTACGTGATCTTGGGGGATGGCTGCAACATGGAGGGGGTAGCTTCTGAGGCTGCTTCCCTGGCCGGCCACCTGCAACTGGGCAAGCTGATCATGCTCTATGACAGCAACCACATCTCCATTGACGGCAACACCGAGATTGCTTTTACGGAGGATGTGGGTAAGCGCTACGAAGCCTATGGTTGGCACGTGCAGAAAGTGGAAGATGGCAACCACGACTTGAAAGCGATTGCCGAAGCCATCCAAAACGCCAAAGCGGTGACCAACAAGCCCTCCCTGATCATCGTCGAAACCACCATCGGCTACGGCTCCCCCAATAAAGCTGGAACGGAAGGGGTACACGGGGCACCGCTGGGGCCGGAAGAGGTGAAGCTGACCAAAGAAAGCCTCGGTTGGCCGCTGGAGCCGGAATTCTATATTCCCGATGAAGTGCTGGCCCATTTCCGTCAATCGGTGGACAAAGGAGCGAAAGCAGAAGCGGAATGGAACGAACGCTTTGCTGCCTACGAAAAGGCTTATCCCGCCGAGGCTGCTGAATTTAAGCGGATCATGGCCGGAGAATTGCCGACGGGTTGGAAGGAAGCCCTAGCCCCGATTGCCGAAACCGGTAAAGAATCCACCCGCAACCTGTCCAAGTTCTGTTTGAATGCTCTGGCAGCAGCTGTACCGGAATTGCTGGGGGGATCCGCCGATTTGGCCCACTCCAACATGACCTTCCTGAAAGGGATCCCGGAGTTCCAGCCCGGTTCTTATGAAGGGCGAAACTTCCGCTTTGGGGTGCGCGAACATGGCATGGGGGCAGTGGCCAATGGTATGGCTCTGCACGGCGGCCTGATTCCCTACGATGCCACCTTTTTGATCTTCACCGACTACATGCGGGCGGCAATCCGGCTGTCGGCCCTCTCACAGGTGCGGGTGTTGCACGTTATGACCCATGACTCGGTAGCCCTGGGAGAAGATGGCCCCACCCACCAACCGGTGGAAACCATTGCCTCATTGCGGGCGATCCCCAACCTGTATGTGCTGCGTCCGGCGGATGCCCGAGAAACCGTGGGATCCTACCAAGTGGCTCTCGAAGCCAAAGAAACCCCCTCTTTGCTGATTTTCACCCGCCAAGCGGTCAACCCCCTGGAGGGCACCTCCATCGAAGGGGTAGCCAAAGGCGGATATGTGGTGGTGGATGCTGACAACCCTGAGTTGATCCTGATCGCCACCGGATCTGAGCTGGAACTGGCGGTGAAAGCGGCTGCCCAACTCAAGGAAGCCGGTAAAGCAGTGCGGGTGGTCTCGATGCCCTGTGTGGAATTGTTCGAGGCCCAGCCCCAGAGCTACCGAGATACGGTGTTGCCCCCCAGCATCACCAAGCGCATTTCCATTGAGGCAGGATCCACCTTTGGCTGGCACAAGTTCCTCGGCTTTGCAGGGGTGGCGATTGGACTGGATCGTTTCGGTGCTTCTGCTCCCGGCCCAGTATGTATGGAAAAGTTTGGCTTCACGGTAGAAAACGTCGTGAATACGGCCAAGCAGGTGTTGGGCTAATCTCTAGCCTCTGCACTGTTGAGCGGGATCCCAATTTTCTTTGGGTGCGCCAAACTTATGGCCGCTATGTTGAGCAGCCACAGGACGTTTAACGCTCAGACAAAACCAGGGATCCCGGTTCAGGAGAGCCTCAAAGGTCAGGTTTTGGAGCACTCTATGAGCTGATTTGGCCAGCCAGAACTACTGAAGGACGGAGGCTTCCTTACACAATTCACCAGAAACAGCTCAACCTCAATGGCGCGGGATCCCCAGCTGGGGATCCTAGAGCTTGTGGGCTGAAATTAATTTGCCAGTGATGCCGCAGGATCCCTATGGGTTAAGGCTTGTACCTGCTGGCCTAGCTAAATTTTTCCTCACCTTCGGTAAAGAATCTCGTGGCAACCTCTGTTGGCAAAACAGATTGAGGTAGCCTGAGAAAAATTTTTGGCATCGGAGCATTGACCATGACTGGAATCGACACCCTGATTACAGGCTTGGGGCTTGTCCTGAATGGGTCGCGGGCCTACTGTGGCTGGGTGTGTGGAGCTTTGGTTCCAGCCTGCCTGTTGATAACGCTGCAGGTATTGGTCTTCACGGTGTTGGAGCGCCCCCAGTGGCAACGGAGGGTTGTGGCTGGAGTGAGCCTGGTATGGGTGGGTCTGTTAGAAGTGCATGTATGGAGCTGGTTTTGGGTGGGGGTGGTACGGATCCCAACTTTTGTATTGATTGGTTTGGGGCTGCTCTGTGTGCTGTGGGTCGGTTGGGCCATGAAGTTCCCTGGCCCGTTGCAACGTCTTGGACGATGGGCAAAGGCACACCAGAAGAGAAAGATCAGAAATCATCCCTCAATGGGCAGGCCGCACAATAGCAAAGCAGGAGGTATAGCCGTGTAAAAAAGTGGTTCCCCCCACTGGGCCAATCTCACCATTGCAGAAAAAGCCCGCCAGCGGCAGATTCCCCACCAGTTCCTGAAATTGTTGCGAATCGAAATGGGGTGTGCCGTAAAGCCCCTGACCTCGTCCCAGGCAGGCAAACATCAAGGCCCCACAGGGATCCGGCCTGGGGGACTCTGAAGGCTGTTCTTCTAGATAGCGGCTTAAGGCCCAGCGCAAATCCTCCGCCGACGTTTGGGCATCCCGCAGATGAAATTGTACCGTTTGGCCAGGGCGCACCCGATCTCCAATTGCCATGGCTCCCACCCGCGGATCGATTCCCATAATCACCCGAATCAGGAAATCTCCTGGGGTTGGCTCCAGTTTGAATTCATTCATCAGCAAACCGATGAAGAG
>JAUQVI010000250.1:0-4881 GCA_039794885.1 Thermostichus sp. DG02_5_bins_236 | reverse complement strand
GCGGGGGTGGGAATGGTAATGGGGCCAGCTTCTAAGCCTTCACTATCGGTGGTGATGGTTTGGGCGGAGATCGGCTGTACCGCCAAAGCAAAGCCGGCAGCAACACTGGCCACCACAAATCGACGGCGCTTCAGATGGGTGGGAGAGAGCCACTTTGGTTGTTCCGCATACATAGAGCCGATCCTCAAGAGGGCAGACACCTCTAGGATAGACGACGCTTCACTTGTTAAAATTCTTGCTGCTTACAGTCTGGGCATGAATCTTGCCCGTTGTGTTTGCAGAGCTGCACGTCGGAGATCTGGCCCTGAAAGGGGCTTGAACTCAAGAACTCCCACAGCATGAACATGCCCGTTGACACACTGCTCTACCCGCTCCCGAAGAGCCGCTGTGGGGCTGCTGATTTGTGAATCAAGATACAGCTTTTTCCGACTTCATCTCAAGACATAGAGCTATGCAAGGTCCTTACTAGGCAGTGGATACGTTGGCACTGGCTGTGGTAGATGTCGCTGGGAAAAGCTGTAAAATTGGGTCGACACAGAGAAGCAGGTAAAGGAATGGTTAAGCAGCGGAGAGCGCTGGGTTAAGTGTTCCAAGAAGCGTCTGTGTTGTCTTGCATTTTGGAGTTTGCATTGCAATGATTAAAAGTTTATTTTCGCTGTGCCGTCCTGCCTTGATGTTGAGTTTAGGATTAGCCTTTGTATCAGGATTCCAAATCTCATCCAAAGTCTTTCCTCAAACCACTGCGGTGGTCGAGGGTAAGGTCATCCGGCCTGCGGCTTCCACCAATTTTTATTCTCTATTTTTGGCTGAGATCATCAATGAGGGGCTGAAAGAACTGGGGTATCAGGTTGAGACCACTCAACAGCTTCAGGTCGCTTTGGCTCATGCAGCAATTGGAAGTGGTGATGTTGATTTTCTAACTGCTCACTGGGAAAATTTGAATTATCCGATGATCGTGAGCAATGGTGGCGAAGAGCGATTGGAGCGCATAGGGGTTTTGGTGGACAATACTGTGCAAGGTTATTTGATCGACAAAGTCACTGCTGAAGCTCACAATATCCAGAATTTAGAGCAGTTGCGCGATCCTGAAATTGCGCGTTTGTTTGATGCCGATGGCAATGGCAAGGCTAACTTGGTGGGGTGCAATCCTGGCTGGGGCTGTGCGGCTGTAACCGAACACCATCTGGAAGTCTATGAACTGACGGACACCGTGCAGTTTGTGCAGGGGGAGTACGATGCCCTCATCGCCGATACCATTACCCGCCTGCAACAGGGGGAACCCATTTTGGCCTATGCCTACTCTCCCCATTGGGCTGGGGCTTTCTTACAACCGGATGACAATGTTGTTTGGTTGGAGGTGCCCTTTACGGCGTTGCCTGAGGAACAGGCGGATGCCAGCCAAGTCAGTACCCTGGTCAATGGCCGTAACCTGGGCTTTGCAGTAGATCGCATTCGGGTGGTCGCCAATGCAGAGTATCTGCGCGATAACCCGGTGGCTCGGCAGTGGTTGGAGCTAGTGTCCATCCCCATTGAGGACGTAAATGCTCAACAAAAACGGGTACATGACGGAGAAAAAGCTCCCGAGGATATCCGCCGCCATGCGCTGGAGTGGATTGAGGCCAATCGCCCACTTTTTGACAGCTGGTTGGATCAAGTGCGTCAGGTGGCCGGTTAATGTGGGATCCCTTTCCGGTTTGGGATAGGCTTCTGAATCCGTTTGATTGGGTGCGGATCCCTTTTGACAGTTGGGTGAGTGACGGGATCCAATTCTTGGTTAGCCATTTCCGCCCTGTATTTCAATCGGTACGGTTGCCCATCAACAGCCTGCTGCGCAGCTTTCAGCACCTGCTGCTCAATACCCCTCCGACAGTGGTGCTGGGCGTTCTAACCGCTTCCGCCTGGCAGTTGGCGGGTCGACAGGTAGGGTTCTTTGGCTTTCTGGGGCTCAGTCTGATTGGCTTTGTCGGGGCTTGGCAGCCGGCGATGGTTTCTCTGTCTTTGGTGCTGACGGCTGTTGTGGTTTGTCTATTGCTGGGGATCCCATTGGGGGTACTCTGTGCCCGGTCGGATCCCTTTGAGAAGCTGTTGCGCCCTCTCTTGGATGCGATGCAGACCTTGCCGGTATTTGTGTACCTTGTGCCTGTGGTGATGCTGTTCGGGGTTGGAGAAGCTCCCGGCGTGATCGCTACGGTCATTTATGCGCTTCCTCCCCTGATTCGGCTTACCAATCTGGGTATTCGCCAGGTTCCTGAAGAGGTGGTGGAGGCTGCCCTTGCCTTTGGCGCTACCCCCAACCAAATCCTATGGGAAACCCAGATCCCTTTGGCGATACCTACCATCTTGGCGGGAGTCAACCAGACTGTCCTTTTTGCTTTGGGGATGTCGGTGGTCACCTCCATGATCGCGGTGCCTGGTTTGGGGCTTGTGGTGTTGCGAGGGCTTAACGGCTTGAATGTGGGCATGGCCGCCACCGGAGGACTGGGAATCCTGTTGCTGGCCATTTTGCTGGATCGCGTTACCCAACAGGTGGGACAAATTGACTTTCAGCGAACTTGGTATCGTCGCGGGCCGCTGGGCTGGGGATTACAACGATGGCAGCGTTGGCAGGATCGGGATCCCCACTAGACAATCCAAAACAAGACTCGCCCGAGGAGATGGATAACAGACCATGACGGCTCCGGAACCCAAAATTCGGCTTGAGAACCTCAGCAAAATTTATGGCCCCGATCCTCAAAACGCTTTGGCGCTGTTGCGAGGAGGGCTGAACCGCGAGCAGCTCTTTCAGACTACAGGTCATGTTCTGGCAGTGGCCGATATTTCCCTTTCTATTCAGCCTGGAGAATTGTTTGTGATTATGGGCCTCTCCGGCTCGGGGAAGTCTACGCTGGTGCGATGTCTCAACCGCTTGATCCCTGCTACGAGTGGCAAGATCTACATTAATGGCGAGGATATACTGCGCGTTGGTGAAGCACGGCTGCGGCAGATTCGCCGCTACACAATGGCCATGGTGTTTCAGAAATTTGCCCTCTTCCCCCATCGCACGGTGCTAGAGAATGTGGAATACGGCCTCAAAATTCAGGGGGTGGATCCCCGTCAAAGACGGCAACGGGGTTTAGAAAAACTTGAAATGGTTGGCCTGCGGCAATGGGCGGATCGCTACCCGTCCAATCTGAGTGGCGGTATGCAACAACGGGTAGGATTGGCACGAGCCTTGGCTACAGAGCCAGATATTTTGCTGATGGATGAAGCCTTTAGCGCTCTAGATCCTTTGATTCGCCGTGAGATGCAGCAGGAACTCTTGACTTTGCAGGAGCACTTTCAAAAAACGATTGTCTTTATTACCCACGATATGCAAGAAGCCCTCAAAATTGGGGATCGAGTGGCAATTATGCGGGATGGAGCCTTCGTTCAGGTGGGATCCCCGGCAGAACTCCTCACCAAACCGGCAGATCAGTACGTTGCACACTTTATCCAGGATGTGAACCGGGCACAGGTTTTGAAAACAGGAGCAATCACCCGCAAAACCTTACATCTGATTTTGGGCAGAGACTCCCTCTCTGTGGCAGCAACACAAATGCGCAACCATGACCTGAACACGTTATATGTGCTGGATGGCCAGGGTCGTCCTGTTGGAGTTTTGGCTGCTGTAGCTCTGGATCAAGCCTTACATGCAGGATATGAAGACATCCATACAGTGATGCAAACAAACTTTCCCCAAGTGCAGGCTTCCACGAGTCTAGAGGAGTTGTTTCGCTACTGGAATCAAGAAGTTCCGATTGCTGTGGTCGATCGAGAGGGGCGATTTAAGGGTGTTGTAGAGCAGTCGGAGCTATTTTCGATTGTCGGCCGATTAAGTGAATCTCGTATCGTATCCTCAGGAAAAGATTCTGAGGGAGACTCTGTTCTCGCCGTAAGTTAGCCATTCTGAGTGGACACGCTTGCAACCTGCTGAAAGAAATGGCCAAGTGCAGCCACACACTCCTGATCCTCAAAGAGGAGGTCTCCTCGCTGCTGAATCTGAGTAGCCATATGGTGACGGAACTCTGGATTGGATCCCAGTTGTACGGCTAAATCCTCATAACTTGAGAGGTCTGGAGTGATCAGGGTTGTCAAACCCATTCTTTTCAGCATGGCGTAGGTGTGTCTACCTCGCATCAGTTGCCCAGGACAGGTAATCACAGGCAAACCAATCGCAATAGCCTCCAGAGTCGTGATCCCTCCCGACCAGCCAAAGGAATCCAGCATCACATCGGCACAGCGATTCAAATCCAGATAGGCTTCATAATCCAAGTGAGGTAATATCAGGCAATGTTGATCCAAACTCAGCCCGTAAGCAGAGAAGACTTTGGCTAAACGCTGACGAAATTTCTCAGCAACAGCCCTATTGGGCAGAGATAGAAAGACAAATTGAGCAGCTGCTACCCGCTTGGCAATGGCTGCAAATAGATAATCATACTGTGGAAGATACTTACCCAAATATTGACAGGTCAGGTAAACAACGGCATCTTCTCGCAATCCAAAATCATGGCGGTACAACTTCTGTTCAGGCAAAACGGGCTTGGCAAAACAAGTTCCCAAGTGGGGCAACCGGATCAATTTCTCACTGTAGTGCTCTTGCCCATTGTCTGGCTCCATTAAATCACTGGAGAGAAAGTAGTCAATCGTAGAAAGGCCGGAAGTCACCGGATGTGCCCAGGTGGAACATTGCACCGGAGCCAAGCGTAACGAAGCCAATTGCAGAATAAGAGGGGATAGGCCAATCTCCAAATACACCAGAATATCCAACTGATCTTGCAAAACCTGTGTTACTACTGCCTCAAGGCCAGTTGGAATATGACGAAAAGTATCAGCATGTTGACGATACAGATCTGTCATAAAATC
>JAUQVI010000249.1:0-4940 GCA_039794885.1 Thermostichus sp. DG02_5_bins_236 | reverse complement strand
GCATATCCTTATGAACTCTCGGGTGGGTTGTGTCAGCGGATCATGATCGCCTTGGCGCTGGCCTGTTCCCCCAAATTGTTAATTGCGGATGAGCCGACCACAGGTTTGGATGTGACCACCCAGGCAACGGTCATGAACCTGATTCGGGAGCTGTCCCAGCAATCTCAGATGGCAACTATTTTGATCACCCATGACTTGGCAGTAGCCTCGCAATACTGTGATCGGATTGTGGTGATGCATGCTGGCCATGTGGTGGAAGTGGCCCCCACCCACAAGCTGTTTCAACATCCCAGCCACCCCTACACTGCCAAGTTAATTGCTGCAACACCCGAACCCCACAAAGGCTTTGATGCCCTGAAGCCGATTTTGGGCAACCTGCCAGATTTACGCTCGGCCCTGCTGCCCCCCTGTCGATTTAGCCAACGCTGCGAATTCTTTAGTGCCGCTTGCAATCAGACCCCGTTACCGCGCACCCAAATTGAGCCGGAGCATGTGGTGGCCTGCTGGCACCCTCTTAATTCAGCTTCTTCCGAATCTCCCACCTCAGCAGTCGGGATCCCTGGTTAATGGTTTTGTTTTTGCCCGTGAGGACATTATGAAAGGCTTGATTGGATCCCTTGCTCCCCGTTTGCCGGATTCTGCTCCGGTAGGATTGTTAAGTGTATCGAATTTAAGCAAACGTTTTCCGGTCGGTGGTGGCAACCATCTTTATGCGGTAGATCATCTCAACTTCTTCATTGGTACTGGGGAAAGTGTGGGATTGGTTGGAGAATCCGGCTGCGGCAAATCCACATTGATTCGGCTGATCAGCCGTCTCCTGGATCCCACTGAGGGAGAGATTTGGTTCGATGGCCAGCGGATTAGCGATATCCCCCTACAACACTTCGTTCAGCATCCGGCGCGGGCACAACTACAAATGGTATTTCAGGATCCCACCGATAGCTTGAATCCTCGCTTTTCTGCTTTTGATACGATTACCGAACCGATAAAACGATTGGGGAAAATGCTACCGGGATGCTCCTACAGGGATCCCCAACAGTTGCAACGGCGGGTGGAAGAACTGGCGGATTGGGTAGGCTTGCCAACGGCTTTGTTGAGTCGCTATCCCCACCAACTGTCGGGCGGACAAAAGGCACGGGTAGGCATTGCGCGGGCGATTGCGTTGGATCCCAAGCTATTGATTTTGGATGAACCAACCTCGGCGCTGGATGTCTCGATTCAGGCGATTATTTTACATTTGTTAGCGGATCTGAAAAATCGTTTGGGCATGAGCTACCTGTTTGTTTCCCACGATCTGAATGTGGTACGTCTGTTGTGCGACCGGATTATGGTCATGTATTTGGGCAAAATTGTCGAGACCGGCCCTGCTGAGGAGATCTTTAACCGCCCACAACACCCCTATACTCAAGCTTTGATCACTGCTATTCCGAGCTTTGAAAGCAAACCGAAGCAGATCCCGCTGGCTGGAGAACCTCGTAGCCCCATCAATCCGGATCCCAAAATTTGCCGATTATACGGACGCTGTGAATACTCTACGGAGCGGTGCAGCCAAGAAATGCCCCCCTTACAGATGGCCCGTCCTGATCATGCTGTAGCTTGCCATTATCCGCTCAGTCCATCTTGAAGCCGTTGTCACCTTGCGATTCGCTGTTGCTACTCCTCAACTTCTCCAGCCCAATTCCAAAAAAAGGGATCCACAGTTGCGAATCCCTTAGCTATTCACTTAAATGATTGACTAAATGATTGACTGAACGGGTTTACCTTAGCAGCACTCGCATCTGTTGCTCGGGCTATCAGCTCATGCTGACATGGCTACGGTCGTAGTTGAGCCGAAAAGTGGGGTGGACTTTGCCCTGAATGCGATTCCAAAATCCCCGCACATTGGCGTGTAGACCAATATGTTCCACACCGCGAACCAACATGGCTTGCTGACGGATTCGAATCGCCCGTTGATGGCTCATCATCAAGCTGCGGGACAGTTCATCCAAGGTATGGGTATGGCTGGGGGCAGCCATTGAAGCGGGTTCTGCCACCGGCACCGGTTGAGCGAGCTGAGCCACCTCTGTAGGCGCTTCTGTGTGACAAGCCACACCCCGATAGAGCATATCCAAATTGGCAGGCAACACCACCGGCTTAGTCAGATGGCGGAACCGCCAGTCCAAACCCCGATAGCGGCCACCCACTTTGCCCGGAGAGACCTCCGCTGTAGCGGGAGTGTAATTGTAGTCAACGCCGCGGTAAGAGAGTTCCATGATTTTCGCCTCCAAATGTTGAGTTGTGACTGGTAAGTATCCTGTGAACGGTCACAAGGGTTGAGGCGCGTTCCTTCGGGATAGCTCCCTACTTCCGTCCTCTACAAATGGCGTCGCTCATCAAGAGCCGCCCCGCGCACGAGAGGATGAACGATTTCTGTCTACATTCTGTATTATAAGCTACGGTTTTACGGGATTACCAAGAGTTTTTAATAAAAATTTCCAATCAGCTCCTTCTCTAAGCGGTTGGGGAATGGGTCGGGATCCCTTGTAAAGGCATCCTTGAGGCACTCTAGGCCTGGTTGTGAACTCTGTTCGGGATCCCAAGGAAAGGATTATGGTGGAAAGGATCCTCAGGATTGACTACAAAAGTTCACATTCCCTCTTGGGTGGCCTCTGTGCAGGAAGACTTTCGTCTGATTTTGGACATCGTGACGGTGCTGGCGGCAGCTTCTGCCGGGGGGTTTTTGGCCTCGGTGCTAAGACAACCCGTACTGCTGGGCTACTTGTTGGCTGGGATCCTTGTCGGGCCGGCGGGGTTGGGCTGGATCAAAGAAATTGTGCAGGTGGAAACTCTGGCTCAATTTGGGGTGACCTTTTTGCTGTTTACCCTGGGGGTGGAATTTTCTCTCAAAGAATTGCGCAAGGTGCGGGGGATTGCGATTGGCGGTGGCATCTTGCAGATTAGCCTAACGATTTTGATCACGGCGGTGCTGGCGGTGGTGAGCGGCTGGTTAACGCCGGTGCAAGGCATTTTTCTGGGGGCGGTGCTTTCCTTGTCTTCCACTGCTGTGGTGATGAAAAGCCTGACCGAGACCAACCAGATGGGTACGCCTCAAGCCCAAGCCATGTTGGGGATCCTAATCGTGCAGGATTTGGCAGTGGGGTTGATGCTGGCGGTTTTGCCGGCCTTGGATTATCCCTTGCCGGAACTGGCGGGATCTGTGGGCAAAGCCTTGCTGGAAATTGGCTTGGTGGGGCTGGGGGCAGTGGTAGCTGGTATTTGGCTGGTGCCCAGTTTTTTGCGCCTCCTGGCTCAACGGGAGAACAAAGAGGTGTTCTTACTGGGGGTGATCAGCCTCTGTGTGGGCATTGCCCTGCTGACGGATCGCATTGGTATTTCCAGCGAGATTGGGGCTTTTATTGCCGGTTTGATGATCTCAGAGGTGGAATACGCTGATCAAACCCTGGACTATGTAGAACCGTTACGGGATGTTTTCGCCGCCCTATTTTTTGCGGCCATCGGCATGCTGATCGATCCCAGCTTTATTGCCAGCCATCTGCTGTTGATCTTGACATTGGTGGGACTGGTGATGGTGGGCAAGTTTCTGATCATTGCCCCGCTGGCGCGGCTGTTTCGTTACTCCCTCGCAGCAGCAGTGGCGGTGGGATTGGGTCTGTCCCAGATTGGTGAGTTCTCGTTTGTGTTGGCTAGCGAAGGACAATCTTTGGGGTTGGTTTCACGACAAACTTATCTCCTGATCGTCAGCACCACTGCGGTTACCCTGCTCATCACTCCTTTTCTGTTGAAGTTGGTACCCCGCCTTTTTGCTTGGCTAGGAGGGATCCCTGCTTTTGCCCGTTGGCTGGAATCGGGCGAGCGACCCCGAGCTGCTGCTCCTGACACCCCCGCACGTGGGCATGTGGTGGTCTGCGGGTATGGACAGGTGGGGCAAGATATTGTGCGGCTGCTGGAGGCCCGCCATCATGAGCTGTTGGTGATTGACCAATCGGAGCGGGTGATGCAGCAATTGCGCTCCCGTGGGATCCCTTACTTGTATGGCAACGCTGCCAGTGCGCTGGTGTTGGAGAAAGCCAATCTCCCCCAAGCACGTACTCTGGTGATTGCCCTGCCAGATCGCATGAGCGTTCGTCTTTGTTTGAAGCGGGCTTTGGAATTGGCCCCTCAGTTGGATGTGGTGGTTAGAGCCACCCACAAAGAAGACATCGAACAGCTCTATCAGTTGGGAGCAACTGAGGTTGTTCATCCCGAGTTTGAAGCCAGCCTGGGGTTGTGCAGCCATGTGCTATTGGAATTGGGAGAACCTCTGGCCATCATTCAGCAGGAGATCCTGGCCATTCGCAACAGCCATTACCGCGATCTGCGGCCTTTACATCCCAGTTGTTTGATCCCCATTCCCCTCAGTTGGTTGACAGAGCAATCAGATCTCTCCCCCACTTTGGATCCGATTGGGAATGGCACAGGCGATAACGGCAAATCAGGATCCCACTTGGCTTGGTGGGAACATTGGCAACGCCCTGTCCAGTACCGCTAAAGGAACCTCCGCTGTGCAGGGATCGGATCCCTGGTAGGATACGGAAGAAAAAGTGAAGACCCTCCTCAGCTTAAGGAAAGGCGATTATGGCCAAACAAACACTGGGATCCCTGCTGTCATCTGGCTTTGACTTGACAGGCAAACGAGTGCTAGTACGGGCCGATTTTAATGTTCCCCTGGATCCCGAGCGCAACATCACCGATGACACCCGCATTCGCGCTGCCTTGCCCACCCTTCAAGCTCTGACCGAAGCTGGCGCAAAAGTGATCCTCACCAGCCACTTGGGTCGCCCCATCAAAAAGGATAAAGAAACGGGAGCCATCAAAATGACCCGTGAGGGCAACAGCCTTGCTCCGGTAGCCACCCGTCTTTCGGAACTGCTCGGCCAACCTGTAGCCTTTGCTCCCGATTG
>JAUQVI010000248.1:0-4960 GCA_039794885.1 Thermostichus sp. DG02_5_bins_236 | reverse complement strand
GCGATTTGAATGTGATGCATCTGCCGGACTACGACATCAATTTGTTGGAAGACTTGCTCTTCACCACCGAGCGGGTCTTGAACGACAGCAACTTCAAGGGATCCGGCCAATCCGGCAAAGACATCGCTGCCAAATTGGTAAGAGCCTCGATTGAGGGTTGGGACTATGCCGTGGCCAACCCAGAAGAAACCGTGCAAGTTGTTCTCACCTTCTGTGGGGCCACCTGCCAGGGATCCGGCTCCGAATCGGATCCCCTCAAGCATCAAACCTGGCAAATGACTGAAATTGCCAAACTGTACCAAGCCGGCCCCACCTTGGAGGGTAACGCTGGACTGTTGGATCCCGCAGTTTACCAGGCCAACGTGGAAACCCTGAAAGCGTTGGGCATTCTCAGTGCCGATCCCCCTGCAGCAGTGGTGGATTATTCAGTGTGGGAAATGGCTACTGGCAAGTCAGCCCCTGCCAGCTAACAGATCCAACCACGGGGATCAAACTTAGCAGGGGCTTTAGCCTGCTTAGAAAGGGATCTGACCAGGATCCCTTTTATTCTGGGAGAAACACAAAGATTACTGACTGATGTTTGTTCGCCGTCAAATATTCTGACCAAATCCTTTACATTTGCCACCGCAGATCGGGGATCGCTGTAACGTATGGATATGAACTTAGGTTAACAATGATGCCGAGTGGCTCTCAACATTCCGCTAAGCCAGCGGCACAATCAGGGCAAGAGACCCCTCTTCCTTCCCACCCTGACGCCGCTTCTCCTGTCAGCGTTCGGACAACGGCGACCTCGCCCTATGTCATCTTGCATGGGCACTTCTATCAGCCCCCCCGAGAGGATCCCAGCCTTAACCGCATTCAACGACAACCCAGCGCCAGTCCTTTTCACGATTGGAATGAGCGCATTTTAGCAGAGTGCTATCGTCCCAATGCCTTTGCCCGCATCCTCGATGATCAGGGACAGGTGGTGCGCATTGTTAACAACTATGAATTTCTCAGTTTTAACTTTGGTCCTACCCTCCTGTCTTGGCTAGAACAGCAAGACATAGAGGTTTACCAGCGCATCCTGGCAGCGGATCGGCTGAGTGCTGAGCGACTCAACGGCCATGGTAACGCCATCGCCCAGGTGTACAACCACATCATCCTACCCCTGGCCAACGAGCGAGATAAATATACACAGATCCGCTGGGGCATTGCCGACTTCCAACACCGGTTTGGGCGTTATCCCCAGGGCATGTGGCTGGCTGAAACCGCCATCGATGCCGCAACAGTGATTGCCCTAGTGGAGTGTGGGATCCGCTTCGTCATTTTGGCCCCTAGCCAAGCCCAGCGGATTCGACCTTTGGGGCAAAGCGAATGGATCGATGTCAGTCAAAACCAGATTGATCCGCGGCGGCCCTACCGCTGCTTCACGCCCGACCGCGATGGCTATCTGGATATTTTCTTCTTCGATGGCCCCATTTCCCGGGATCTTGGCTTCGGGGATATGGTTTACAACAGCTATCACCTGGCAGAACGCATTCATTCGGCTCTGCGCCCAGCCAAAGAAGCCGACTTACTACAGGAAGCTCTACTGCTCAACTGTGCCACCGATGGCGAAACTTTTGGGCATCACAAGCGTGGCGTAGAACGAACCCTGGCCTATGCCTTTAGCGAAGAATTCCCCCGACGGGGTTGGCAGGTGACTAATTACAGCCATTTCCTCAGCCAACATCCTCCCACTTGGGAAGTGCAACTCAAACCTGTAACGGCTTGGAGTTGTGCCCATGGAGTGGGGCGCTGGTCCAGAGACTGCGGTTGTGGTGGAGGTGGAGGTTGGCATCAACGCTGGCGGCAACCGCTGCGGGAAGCCCTCAATTGGCTACGGGATCACCTGGCGGAGATCTACGAGACAGAGGCTAAAGCCTATCTCCGGGATCCCTGGCTGGCACGGGATCGTTATGTTGAGGTGATCTTGGATCGAGAACGGTGTAATGCTTTCTTGCGAGAACACCAAAACCACCGCCTCAGCAGCGAAGAACGGGTGGAGGTGTTGCGTCTGCTGGAGATGCAGCGCTATGGCCAGTTGATGTTTACCAGTTGTGGCTGGTTTTTTGAGGAGCTCTCCCGACCGGAGGGGGTACAGATCCTACGCTATGCAGCCCGGGCCATCGAGTTGGCTGCTGAAGTGAGCGAGTTGAGCCTGGAAGAGGAGTTTTTGCATCGCTTGAGCAAAGCCCCCAGCAACCTTGATACTTATAAGCATGGAGATGCCGTTTACCGGGCCTTGGTTCGCCCCAGCTTGATCAGCCCTCATCGGTTGGTAGCCCACCATGCCATGTCTTCCATCTTTAACGGGATCCCGCACCGACAAAGCGGATCCTATGGTTATGTGCTGGATCAAGTGGATCGGGAGCGGCTGCAACTGGGGGCATCGACCCTGACCATTGGGCGGGTCAAGCTCACCTTCTCCGCCACACGGGAGGAACATGATCTCATTTATGCTGTGCTCCACATCGGTGGCTGGGACTTTCAGTGTGGTGTTAAATCTTTTGCCGGGCGACGCGCCTACGAACAGCTCAAAAGTCGTTTGATGGCGGGATCCCACAGTCGAGTGCAGTTGATTTTATTGCTGCAAGAGCAGTTTGGGCCAGACATCTTCGATCTTAATACCCTCACCGATGAAGATCGGCAGCAAATGATGCGCTGGCTCACCCAGGATACCCTCACCCGTCTGGCCCAGCTTTATCGCCAAACCTATCTAGACAACTATGGGATCATGATGGCTTTCCGTGCCGATGGCCTACCGATCCCAGAGGAGTTATTGGCAGCAGCCCAGATCACCCTCAACCAACGCCTTTTGGCCAGCTTGCGGGCAATGGAAATGGAGGAGGGCAAACGGGATCATCTGATGGAACTACGGGCCATTGCCCAGGAAGCAGAGCAGTTGGGATGCCAGTTGCGGCGAGAAGAAGCAGCCCATGCCTTGGACCGACTCCTCCACCGCGGTATGTGGCATTTGGCCCACGCTTTTGAACCGGAAACCTTCAGTGAACACCTGTACAATCTGGAGGAGTGGCTGCAACTGGCGGCAGATCTACACCTACCCATCGATAGGGATCGGCTTCAGGAACTCTACCTGACAGGGCTAGAGCGCCAAGTGGCCCCGCGTTGCTCCGGTTGGCCACAGGAAGAGTGCCAGGATATTTCCGCCGATAACCTGCACCGCCTATTGCAAATTGGGCAACGGATTCGGGTCAATGTCAGCGCTTGGCTGCGTCATCTGCAACCCCAGGAATGAGGGGTTAACCCCGCAAGATATTGGTCTCAATTAGTCAGTGTCCTGAGTGGAACGTACCATCAGGACTGGGCAACCGATATGAACCCGAACGTAGTCGGAGATGGAACGTCCCAACAGCCGATCCAGGTCAGGAATACTACGGGCAATCGTGGGCCGGCGATCCGGGGATCCCATCACCAAGAGGTCGGCATTGCTTTGTTCAGCCAAACGCACGATCTCTGTACCGGGATCCCCAACAGCGGTGAATACCTGATGGCCAATCTGCCGGTTTTTCAGGGTGTCAATTGCTCGGTTCAGAACTTGATCGCTGCTTTGGTTGTCGGCATCCAGTTGCACGCGGGCCAGAAAAATCTGGGTTCCCTGAATGCCAGCGGCCAGATCCATGGCAGTGGATAAAGCCTCTTGAGAACTGGAGGAATTGTTGAGCGCCACCATGATGCGATTGGGTTGCTTAATGTAGGCGTCGTCTTTCACCAGCAACATCGGACAAGAGGAGAGCTGAAACACGTATTGGCTGACGGAGTTTTGCAGAATGGCAATAATGCGGCTACGGCCCCGGGATCCCATCACGATCAACGGATCCGATAAGGATTCTGCCACCTCCAACACCACCACCTTCGGATCCCCTTCTACCAATTGGGTGCTGATCTTGACGCCGGGCTGAGCCGGGAAGCTTTGTAGGGTTTTGGCCAACAGGTCTTGCCCCTTTTGCCACTCCGCCCGCATGTCTTCCGCTGAGGTTTGGGAAGGTACCGCATGCAGCAACGTCACATTGCACTTGGCAAAGGCTGGCAAAGACAGCAGGGTGTGGATCATCTGCTCAGTGGTGCCACTGCCATCGATGGCGGCAATCACATTTTCAAATCGAGGCATGAGAGGACTCCTTCCCGTGGACGCGATGGTTCTCTGGCCAAAATTCACCAAAACTCATCCTAGATCTGCTGCAGCGGATCCCTGGGCTCCAAGCGGATATCCTGCAACATTTCGTCTAATTCAATAACTTAGCCACACATAGCCGATGATCCCGCCACTCGCGCTGGTATTTCGGCCACTGATGTAATGAAATCCTCCCAAACCCAGCGTCCAACTGGGATCCAGCTGCCAGTTGAATTGAGCGGAGAGCTTTAGGTTGTCATAGTCCGGGTCTTACGCGGGGTCGCCCTCTAAGAGTAGGGGAGCGCCACTGCCCAGCGTAAAATCTCCATCCAACGAGAGAATCGTTTGTAGGCTGGGCAGGAGATCTGCGCCGACGGTGAGGTTGGCCTTGATGCGGCTGCTGGGGTAGCCTAGGTAATCCCGACGGTGAGGCAGGAGTCGAAAAAACTAACTGGGCAGGGATCCGACAAGCCCGGAGGCCGCCACGCCCCCACTCAGGCCATAGCAAAAACACCGTATCCCAACGGTCAGGGGGTAGATTGAGTGTCGTAACCAGGGGGGATCAACGCCGTTATCTGTCCCAAACAGAAGGGATCCCCGTCCCCCCAGGAATGGCATAAACCCAATTCCACATCTCACAACCCCTGGTTGCATTGGGTAACTGTATCCTCATGTATCCTCATTACTGGCAAAGTGATTTTCCAGAAAAACATAGGCCATATTCAGATTGAGGGTGAGACGATCCGTCAGGCCCACTTCCGCAAAAACATTCAGGCTGCTTTCATCAAACTCTGAAAAGACTGC
>JAUQVI010000247.1:0-5012 GCA_039794885.1 Thermostichus sp. DG02_5_bins_236 | reverse complement strand
CGCACATCGATCACATGGGGCAACCCCTTGAGGGAATGAACCGCCTCTTCCCAGAGGGGAGCCAAACGGGCGGCCCGCTCAAATAACCCTTCCTCTTGATACAGCTTTAGGGTAGCCAACCCGGCAGCACTGGCAACAGGGTGCCCGGAATAGGTGTAGCCGTGGAACAGCTCAATGGCACTATCGGCGGAGTCCATAAAGGTGTTGTAGATCTCCTGCTTGACGATCACCGCCCCCATCGGAATGGTACCGTTGGTCAGGCCCTTGGCACAGCAAATGACATCCGGCACGACCCCAAAGTAGTTGGCCGCAAACGGGGATCCCAGGCGCCCAAACCCCGTGATCACCTCATCAAAAATCAGGAGAATGCCGTACTGATCACAAATGGCCCGCAGCTTTTCCAAGTAGCCGACTGGAGGAATTAACACACCCGTGGAACCGGCCACCGGCTCTACAATCACCGCCGCAATCGTGCTGGCATCGTGAAGGGCAACCAATCGTTCCAATGCTTCCGCCAAATGGGATCCCCAGCGGGGCAACCCGCGACTGAAGGCATTGTGTTCCAGGCTATGGGTATGGGGCAGATGATCCACGCCGGGGACGAGGCTGCCGAAATACTTGCGGTTACTGGAGATGCCGCCGACGGAAATGCCGCCAAAGCCAACACCGTGGTAGCCGCGCTCTCTACCGATTAACCGTTGTCGGGATCCCTGGCCGCGGATACGGTGGTAGGCAATGGCAATCTTCAGGGCCGTATCCACCGCTTCTGAGCCGGAATTGGCAAAAAAGACGTGATCCAAACCCGGTGGGGTCAACTGAATCAGCTGCTCCGCCAGTTCAAAGGCCTTCGGGTGACCCATCTGGAAGGCTGGAGCATAGTCCAGTTGGGCAACCTGCTGTTGGATGGCCTCCACAATCGCTGGGCGACAGTGGCCGGCATTCACGCACCAAAGTCCAGCGGTTCCGTCCAGAATTTGCCGTCCATCATGGCTGGTGTAGTGCATGCCTTGGGCGGCCACCAACAAACGTGGATTGGCCTTGAACTGCCGATTGGCCGTGAAGGGCATCCAGAAGGGTTCTAGGTTCAGTTCAGCTTGCAGCTCTAAAACTGCATTTTTCATCGTCTCTGGCATGGTCAGTCCCTCCGAAATCCAAATCCCAGTCAGGGCAACTCCACCGAAGTTGGCTTGGAGGCATGGGGTAATCCCCAGCCTAGCTTCTCACGCATGATCCGGAAAAATTCCGGTCGCTGCAAACGCATCAGGTCTGTCCAATAGGGTGCGCGCACCACACGGATTTGATCTTCGGGCATGATGTAGCACCCTGTATTGCCATCCACCACCAAAACCAAAGGCTGGGGAGTGACGGGGCTAATCCACACTTCCTCAGAATCTTCAAACACCAAAGCTCGGGAGGCCATGGAATGGGGACAAATGGGAATTAACTGCAACACCGGTACCCCCGGCGTGATCACCGGCCCTCCGGCGGAGAGGGCATAGGCGGTAGAACCGGTTGGCGTGGCCAAGATCACGCCATCAGCAGCCACATCCAAAGGAGAGTGCTGCCCAATTGTCACCTCGAAATGGCACATGCTGGTCAAGGGTTCGCGGTGCAACACCATCTCATTCAGGCTCAAGACTTCCCAGCGCAATTGTTTGTCTCGATACACCTGTGCCAGCAACATGCTACGCCGATCCAAGGTGTAGTCTCCAGCAATGGCTGCTTCAGCCGCTTCTTCCAGATGAGACAGGTAGGTTTCCGTCAAAAAACCCAGGTGACCCGTATTCACAGCCAACAAAGGGATCCCTTGGGGGGCCAATTGCCGGGCTGCTGCCAGTACGGTGCCATCTCCCCCCAACACCACCGCAAATTGCATCGAGGAGTCAAACCCGGCTGGGGCTAGGCTATCCACCTGGGTTAGACAAATGGGGCTATCGGGCTTGGCATAGCCGAGGATCCCTCCCCAATTGGGGGCAGCACAGACCTCCCAGCCTTGCTGCTGAAACCATTGGGATAACGTCTCGCTGCTGCGCTTGGCGGCAGGTTTGGCATCGTTGTAGAGGATCCCAGCTTTGGGCTTGGTCATGGGGCAAGGGTGAGGCAGGAGTGCCAAAACTCTATCAGTTCTGTAGGCTCTTCTGCCGGAATGGACTTAAATCGAACACAAAACCGGACACAGGAGAGGAATGGGTTGCTGCTGAGGAGGCTGTGTCGGGTTTGAGCCCTCAAGGAGCTGCACTTCCTCAAGTATTTGCACAATATCGGCTTCTCGTTTTCTGCCTGGCCATAGCTACAGAGGATTTGGCAGAATCAGGAAAGAGGCTGGCCTGAACTATGGAACGGGGATTGCTTTGGCTACCCTTGCTGACGGGTTTCTTCGGCTTGGCTGCCCTGGGCTGGTGGGAATATCGCAAGGTGGAAACTTACCGCACTTGGGCTCAGAATTTTGAACGGAGCAAATATGATCTTTATGCAGTTATGGGCTGGACGGATACACAGCTCACATGGGGTAAGCCGTCTCCTTTTGGCCCGCGCGACCTCAAGACCCTAAATCTCAAGGATGTCGGGGCGGTTTGGCTGTTGTTGGATGAACAGCGCTTGCAGCAGGATCAGAACCCTCTGCAAAGCAAACCTCCTGGTCAAATTGAGCTGGAATTTCAACCCCAAGGGATCCGGATCCCCTTTAGTCAGCTGGATCTGGCCTTGGTGTGGTGGCAGGCGCTTTGTCATGCTCTGGAGCAGAATTAATGGATTCAGCCTACGAGCGACGGTTGCTGAAGGGGCCAGGAAATCATCGGGTAAAGGGCCTCAAAGCACACTGTTGAAGGTGAGGCTCCCAGTGCCAAGTCGATCCCGTTGATCGAAAACACTGATGGTTAATTGATGGGATCCCGTTTGAGTAGGGGAAAAACTATTTGGTGTCAGGGTGAGTCCTGTGATCGTGCAGGCGGTTGCCCCAATGGAGCAGCCAGGCAGTTGGGAAGCATCAAAGGCCCCTAAGGTAAGGAAATTGCCCAGTGGAGTGGTGACGGAAGCCAGAAAGGCATTAGAGCCCCGGATCCCGGCGGGGGCCTCCACCCGGAAGGAGACCACAAAAGTTGGGGTTTGCCCCACCGAAACCGTACGGGGCGAGAGATCAGTAATGGTGAGGGTTGGAGCTGGAATCGGATCCGGCAGAGGCAAAAAATCGCTACTGCTGGTTGTGCCCCCACAACCCACAAGAACACTGCTGAATAGCAAAAACAATGGGATCCGTTCATTGATCCATTGATTGATCCTCTGCATCATCTCCTCCCTACCCCAAAATGAGCTTCTGTTTGAGTTTATTGTTAGAGCTTTATCCTCCCCCAGCGAGTGGTCAGAAAGGAGACAATCTGACCGGAATCGGTCTTGAATCCTTCGTTTACTCCCCTTGCAAAACCGCTTGGCAAGCTGTGGCAATGGCCCAGTCCTCTTGAGCTGAGATCACCAAAACCCGCACTGAAGCATCGAAGGTGCTGATATCGCAGTTGCGCGGGGATCCGGCATTCAGAACCGGGTCGATTTGGATCCCCAAAAAGCCCAAATTTGCACAGGTGGCTGCCCGTACGGGAGCGGAGTTTTCCCCAATGCCACCAGAAAACACTAAGGCATCCAGTCGATCCAAATTCATCAGCATCGACCCGATCTGGCTGCGCAGCCGGTGAATAAACAGGTCAAAAGCCAGTTCCGCCCGTGCATGACCCGCTTGCATCGCCTCCAGTACAGCGCGCATGTCGCTACTCAAGCCAGAAACTCCCTTGAGACCCGATTCCCGGTTCAAAATCCGATCCAATTCTTCAACGCTCATCCCCTGCCGCAACTGATGAATCAAAATGCCCGGATCCACCGACCCCGAACGGGATCCCATCATCAAGCCTTCGAGAGGTGTGTAGCCCATAGTGGTATCGACACTTTTTCCTCCCCGTATCGCCGCCAACGAACAGCCATTGCCCAGATGACAGGTGATCAGCCGCAAACTCTCCACTGGGCGGTTCAACAGTTCAGCAGCTCGGCGGGCACAATACTCGTGGTTAATACCGTGAAACCCATAGCGGCGGATCCCTTGTTCGGCCCAGGCATAGGGAAGTGGGTAAAGAGCAGCAGCAGCAGGCATTTGCTGATGGAAAGCCGTGTCGAAGACCGCCACCTGCGGGATCCCGGGTGCCAATTGAGCGAGTAGGCGGATCCCTGCTAAGGCGGCAGGGTTATGGGCGGGAGCCAAAGGAATGAGCTGCTCAATGGTTTGCTCTACCGTTGGGGTAATCTGGGTGGGCCGCTGATACAGGGATCCCCCATGCACCACCCGGTGACCGATGCTGTCGATGCTCTTCGGCCCTGGGAGTAGGGCATTTTCCCCTTGCCAAAGGCTTTGAAACAGAGGCGCTAGTGCGCTAATGCCTGCCTGAGGTGAAGTGGAAGGGAAAGAAGTCCAGCCGCTGCCTCGCCGACGAGTCTGGATTAGGGTTTCTCCAGGCTTGTAGGTGAAATCTGCCTGGGCTTGCCAGAGAGGAGTGGCATCGACTTTGCCCTCAACTGTTTGAAAAAGTGAGGACTTCAGGCTACTGGAACCGGCATTGATGACAAGAATATTCACAGAGTCTCTTCCGCATCGGCCTCCGCAGGGCTTATCGATTTCAACCTAACCGCCAATCTTAGTTTTGACTGTACCTTGCAACCGTTGAGAACAGACCTTAGGCTGTTTGCACTTGCCGGATCAACCCCGTTGCCGCCAGCGCGGCCAAAGCCCGATCCCGATACCGGCCATAGCGCTCCACTTTGCTGCGGATCTTGCGCCCCTCCAGATGGGGCAAAATGCCAAAGTTGGCTGGCATCGGTTGAAAATGCTTGGGATCCGCGCTGCTAATAAATTGAAACAGGGATCCCATCATCGTCTCAGGGGGTAGCTGAATCAGGGGCAAACCCAAGGCAAAGCAGGCCGCATTGGATCCCGCCAGCCACCCCCCCGCCACTGCACAGGCGTAGCCTTCCGT
>JAUQVI010000246.1:0-5069 GCA_039794885.1 Thermostichus sp. DG02_5_bins_236 | reverse complement strand
AAATCCAATATGTCAAAAACTGGGGTATTCTGGGCACCATTTTATTGCTTGTCGGTACATTGATGGTGAGTGGCGGTATTTTATCCATTACCCGCGGTAGTGTTGTCGGCTTTCTGTTGGTGATGGTATTTTCTGCGGTTGGGGGGATTTTGACCAAACGAACCCTCCTTGTTATCCTTGCAACCTTAGCCCTTTCGGCAACGGTAGGGGCCATGGCAATGTATGGCTATGCCAGCTATTTTCTTGTTATCCGCCAACCTTCGATTACGGTGATCCTGTTTAGCCTCTTGGGTTGGGGTGCTTACCTTCTCTCCCTCAGGCTATCTACAGACTATTCCCACCTGGCGATCGCCGTTTCTCGTACTTCCTTGTTTTTGGTTAACTTCGGGTTTTGGGTTGGCTCTTTGTGGGGGGATTCCCTCTGGCTGCAAGAGGATAGCTGGAGCCTGGATGGCAGCAGTCTTATTCCAGACTGGTTTTTTACCTGGGCCTGGGCTATTACTTTGGTTGGAATGACCATCTGGGCAGCACGTCAAAATCGCCGCTGGGTGGTTAATGCTCTCTCTGTCTTTGGGGCAATCCATTTTTACACCCAGTATTTTGAAACCTTAGGAGCATCTCCCCTCACTTTGTTGATTGCTGGCATCGTTGCCTTGGGCATTGCAGTGGCGCTCTCCCGTTACAATCGAACCACCCAGGGCCCTGTATTGGGAAGCCAGTAGGTACAGTCGGTGCAGCTTGGTATGGATAGAAGATACAGCGAGGGGTTGCACAGGGCCTTTTTTTTGGAGGATGTGACCGCTGACTCTGGCTCTTGCCAACCTCCTGTAAGAATCCGGTCGGATTGGTCAGAAGCCATCTGTTGACAAAGCTGCTGGCAGAAAATGTTCCCACAGCTCCATACAGATTGCTAGAGGTTGATCAGACTTACCTCAGCAAAGCTCTGGAATAATGGAGAGCAGTGGTTTTTTATGCGGGATCATGACGTCGAGCAGCCTCTCCATCCCTGTTGATCTCAGCCAAAAGCGAATCTTGCTCACCGGAGGGAGCGGCTTTTTGGGCAACCATGTGATGGAACAGTTGCAGGTGCTGGGGGTGAACCCAGAACAAGTCCGGATCCCGCGTTCGCAAACCCATGATCTACGCCGTTGGGAAGTTTGCCAGGAGGTGGTACAGGGACAGAACCTTGTGATCCATTTAGCGGCTCATGTGGGTGGGATCGGCCTCAATCAAGCCAAGCCTGCCGAGCTGTTCTACGACAATTTAATCATGGGATCCCAGTTGATCCACGCCGCTTATCAGGCGGGGGTCGAGAAGTTCGTGTGTGTGGGCACAATCTGTGCCTATCCCAAATTCACACCCGTTCCCTTCAAAGAGGAAGATCTGTGGAACGGCTACCCCGAAGAGACCAATGCTCCCTATGGGGTGGCCAAAAAAGCCTTGCTGGTGCAGTTGCAAGCTTATCGACAGCAGTATGGCTTTAATGGCATTTACCTGTTGCCAGTCAATCTCTACGGCCCAATGGATAACTTCGACCCTGCCAGTTCCCATGTTATTCCTGCCTTGATTCGCAAAGTGCATGAGGCGCAGGTGCAAGGTCAGGAGCACCTCTACGTCTGGGGAGATGGCAGCCCAACCCGCGAGTTTTTCTATGCCGAGGATGCAGCTCGCGGCATTGTTATGGCCAGCCAGCTTTATGATGGGGCGGATCCCCTCAACTTGGGTACCGGTGAGGAGATCTCGATTCGGGATCTGATTACCCTCATCTGTGAGCTGATGGAGTTTAAGGGCGAGATTCGCTGGCAAACCGATAAACCCAATGGTCAACCCCGCCGCTGTTTGGATGTGTCTAAGGCCCGCGAGGCGATGGGATTTGAAGCCAAGGTCAGTCTGCGGGAGGGTCTGCAGCGCACCATCGATTGGTACCGCCAGCACTCAAACCATTGATTGGCTTTGCAAACGGCCATCTTCCATGTGCAGCACCCGGTCAGCTATGTCCAGAATGCGGTTATCGTGGGTCACCATCAGAATGGTGCAGCCCTGCTCTCGGGCCAGCTTTTCCATCAGGGTCACCACCTCCCGGCCAGATTTGCTATCTAGGGCTGCGGTGGGTTCATCTGCCAGTACCAATTTGGGGTGACTGACCAAAGCGCGAGCAATGGCCACCCGTTGTTTTTGCCCGCCTGAGAGCTTCTCTGGGTAGTAGTGAGTGCGATCTGCCAATCCCACCGCCGCTAGCATTTCTTCCGCCCGTTGTTGGGCCTGCTTGCGAGAGAAGCCATTGTGCAGTTCCAGCGACATTTGCACATTTTGTGCAGCCGTTAGGCATTTAAGCAGGTTGTGAGCCTGAAAAATGTAGCCGACTTGCTTGCGGGCTTGGATGAGTGTGCTTTGCTTAGCTCCCCGCAGCTCCTGGCCCAACACCTTGAGGCTGCCCTCCTGTGCCGAACGCAAAGCCCCCAACAGCGTCAACAAGGTGGTTTTGCCGGAGCCCGATGGGCCGGTCATCAAAACAATTTCGCCGGAGTAGAGGGAGAGGTTAATGTCAAACAGGATTTGCTTACGTAGGGATCCCTCGCCGAAATAGTGGTTCAGCCCCTCCACCTTGAGTACAGGCTCACCGGCAGCAGTGACTAGGGTAGCTGTAGGCTGGGTAATGAAAGAGGTAACCATGTTCAAAAAAGGGATCCTGACAACAAAGAACAACACCGAAAATAGCTGGAAAACCCGTCAAAAAATATCTGCTGGATCTGCGGCTCGCAATCGCCGCACTGCAATTGCCCCCGAAATAAAACACATCGTCACCGCCAAACCTAGCACCAACGCAGCGCGATTCAGGGTCATGCCGACCGGTAGCAACGTGGCATTGGCTGTCAAATCGTAGAGCAAAATCGACAGGGCAAAAGCTGGAATATATCCTAATCCCGCCAAGAAGATTGCCTCCTGAAACACCACTCCCAGCAGGTAGCCATCGGTGTATCCCATTGCCTTGAGGGTGGCATATTCCGCTAGGTGATCCGACACATCGGTGTAGAGAATCTGATAGACGATGACGATGCCGACGATGAAACCCATGCCCACCCCGAGGCCGAAAATGAAGCCAATGGCGGTGCCTTCTTCCCAGTAGGTTTTCTCCATATCGATAAACTCTTCCCGGGAGAGCACCCGCACATCTTCGGCTAATAGCGCCCGCATCTGTTGCACCACCGGTTTTGGATCCACCCCTGGCTGCAACTGCACCACGCCGATATCCACCAGGCCGCGCCCCCGCTGTGAGAACAGCCGCAGAAAGTTGAGGTCGCTGGTAAGGATGGTGCCATCTGCTCCGAAGGTCGCTCCCATCTGGAATAGGCCGCCCACGGTTACCCGCCGGTTGCCCACTTCGGTAATCACCTCTCGCCCGGACTCAAACCATTCTGCAATCGGGCCAAATTCTGTACGAGAGCTGCGATCAAACAGCACCACATCGGCTTTTTTAATTTCCTCCAGCTTGGCGGGGGTTAATTGCGGCAAATCCAGTAAATCCGCAGAGGGATCCACTCCCACCACAAAGATGCTACGGGTGCGACGGGTTTCAGGGTTTTTCCAAAGGGCAAAACTGACATAGACAGGTGAGACAGACTGTACACCCTCGAAGCCTAGAGCTTGATAGAGCCGCCGCTGCGAAAAGGTGTCCATGGCAATGAGGGCATTGGATTGAGGACTGACCAAAAAGATGTCTCCCCGCAGAGCGACGTGAAAACGAATGGCACTTTCTAGCAAGCTATCCCGAAAGCCCAGCTGCATGAACATCAAGATGCAGGCAAAGGCAATCCCGGCTAGGGCCACCAGCAGGCGGATCTTTTCCCGCGTCAGCTGTAGCCAGGCCAGGGGGATCTTGGGGCTGATAAAAGCAAGGCTGAAAAGGGAGTACATCAGTTGCGCTTACCCCTCCACATCGATGGCTACATTCACCTGCAAGTTGGTTAGGCCGGCCACGCGAGCGCTGCTCTCAGGATCCAGGCGAATGCGCACCTCCACCACCCGAGCATCTACATCAGCAGCCGGATCGGTATTTAAGACATCTTTCTTGCGAATTTGCAGCCCAATCTGCTCCACCTGACCCCGCAGTTCTTCTGCTAGGGCACGGTTGCGAATGGTGGCCTGCTGCCCCGGCTGGATGCGCACAATGTCAGTTTCATAGATTTCTGCCACCACCATCATCTGGTCAGTATTGCCCAGCTCGAGAATGCCGTTGCTGGTGATTGCTTCTCCAGGATGGGTGAGAATTCGCAGCACCTGACCATTACGGGGGGAACGGATCAAGGTGCGCTCTAGGCGGGCTTCTGCCAACTCCAGATTACGGGCCAGGGATCCCAGTTGCACTTGGGTTTGGGCCAGGTTTAGCTGGGCTTCGGCAGCTTGGACTTGGGCTTGAGCATTGAGCAGATCTTGGGTGCGAGCGGTTTGCAGTTGAGTAAGGGTAGCCTGAGCTGAGCGCAGTTCCTCCTGTCGTTGTCGTAGGACTAGAGAACGCTGGTCTAGCTCCTGCTGGGAAATGGCCCCTTCCTGCCAAAGGGCTTGAAAGCGGGTCAGGTTGGCTTCTGCATCCGCCAGTTCTGCCTGAATCCGTTCTACAACAGCTTCCTGAGCGCGAATTTGCATCAGTTGGGGTTGATCCAGCTGACTAACTCGGGTGCGCGCCTCTTGAATTTGGGCTTGACTAAACCGGGTCTCGGCCTCCAGTCGGGTGCGGGCCTCCTGCAATTGGGCGGCTGCATACTCCCGTTCTGCTGCCCGCTCCGCATAACTTTCCAGACGGGCCACCACTTGTCCTGCTACCACCCGGTCTCCTTCTGCCACCAACAGCTCGCCGACTCGTTCTCCGGCAGGGCCGGCAATGCGCAATACTTCTCCCTCTGGCTCTATCCGACCCAAAGCACCGATGCGAGGAGGTAAGGGGGTTTCGGCTGCCGCTTCTGCTGATGTGGACTGCGTAACGCTCTGCTGACCCAGGCCCAACCCTGCCAACGCTGCTGACCCGAGGATCCCAGCCACCACCAGCGACCAAAGCACTTGTTGTTTCATTG
>JAUQVI010000245.1:0-5091 GCA_039794885.1 Thermostichus sp. DG02_5_bins_236 | reverse complement strand
GGGTGCCGGGGGTATTCCGGCCCAACTTCAACACCACCTTCAAGTACACGGGCTACACGGGTGAGAGCCGCCCCAGCACACTACGGTTTAATGACCTGGACGGTGATGGGCAGCTCAACTACCTAGACGCCAATGGAAACGGAATTTTTGATGCGGGTGACACGCTCGAAACCATCATCGATCGGGATCCACTCTTTGCCTTCAACTTTGACGGCAATTTACAGGCCAACAATTTCCCCAATCTTAGTAACCCGGTAGATATCCGCCCGCAAATGCGCCTCAACCCCTACGCACGAGTACGAAATGACGCCAACCAGAGCTATAACAACCCTGTCGGGAGCAACATCACCTACCTGGATGGCTACTATGTGGATGATGTGGGGCCTGATGATGCCATTCGCAATGGGTTGTGCTTCTATGTGCGGGGCAATGGGGTAGGTGGCCAAGCGGAGATCCAAATTGACCGCAACGGCAACAGCGACGCTGGATTGGCTTGGGTAGCTGTGGAAGCCCTGACGTTGGATTTGAATGCCAACTCCACAGGCTTTGGGGGTACTAACCCGATTTTGGGTGTAGTGCTCGATGAGATCAGCCGGCGACCGATTCCGATTCCCCAGTACCAAAGCCTTACTCAGGAGCCACGGCGACGGGATAACAACGGTACACCTGCTGGAAATCGGCAACTACAGCCCGCTGTTGAAACTCGCGTGAATTCAATCGCCATTAGCGGCATTGTGCCTCCTCGCTTTAATCAGGCAAGTGGCGGGATCCCCAACTTCTTACGGCTGAACGAGCTGTGGACAGGTCAAAACTTGTTCTTCAGCGGATCGATGATCCAACTGAACTACAGCACCTATGCCACTGCCCCATTCCTGCAGCAGAGCTTTGAGGCTCCCACTCGGGTTACACCAGATGCTGCAGGGGTGCAAGGCTTTGACTACTATTTCCCTCCCAACCGTCGTTTCGGTTATGATGTCGGCTTGCAAATTGCTCGTCGCTTCAGCCCTGTGTCAGCCCGCTTCCAATTTCCCTCCAACACTCGCACCGAGTTCTTGAGAGAGCTGGATCCACAAGATCCTTATGTGCGTCGTCTCCGCTGTGCCCTACAAGATCAAGGAGGAGTCAATATTGAAGGTGCTGCGCAGATTGGAGGATGTGGAGAATTCAACTGATGCGGTAGCGACTCTGTGACTTGTGGGTACAGTTAGAGTAAAGGTGTGTACTTGTAGTATTGGATTTGGATAAGGGGTCGTTAGGGAGAATCCGGTAATGGCTCGATTGACAAATTGGCAGTATCTTCGCCATCGGTGGCAAGAGAGTGGGTTTTCTCTCATCGAAGTCTTGGCTTCTGTGATCATTGTGGCCATTGCCATGGCTGCCCTTGCCCCTGCCCTTACTTTAGTGGCCTATCGTCGTGCTATGTCAGAGCGCGTTGAAGTGGCCAATCAACTGGCTCAGGCAGAGGTTGATCGCATCCGAACTCTGGTTGATCTGGAGCTGGCAGCCAACCCAATTGCTTTTCAGGATCCGATTCAACTGGCTCGGCTACCCAAAATTGGAGCGGATCCTTTAGATAGCACTCCACCGCCAGCCAGCATGGATACTGACGGTGGCAATTACTCTATCCGCTTGGCTCAGATCCAGTTGCCTGGACGCAATCCAGAAGAATATGTGATTCAGAGTTTCCGTAATGCTGGGGACGACTGTATTGATCGGAGAACCAATACCCGCATTGCTGGAGTGCCTTGTACCTTTTTGATGGGAGTTCGGGCTTATCATCGCTTCTCCTTCGATCAGGGCAGTCGTCAAGCTCTACCAGGCTTACAAACAACTTCTGTTTCTGCCAATCAGAACTTGGCTGATGCCAATGTTTGGCTGTTTCCGATGGCATCTTCCTTAGTGGAGATCAATTTGGCTGCTAGTTTGGGGGATGTTTGTCGGGGAGTTTTGGCTACAACTGCCAACCCAACCAATAACTGTGATGCCTTCCCCGTTCCTAACCCTTAGATATTAAATGTACACAAACTTACAAGTAACACGAGCAACGGTATTAAGTCATGGGTAAACTCTTTCACCGAAGCTTCAAGCGTGTTTTGGGCTTTACTCTGATCGAGTTGTTGGTTGCAGCATTGATTGCATCCATCTTTCTGGCTGCTACTGGGGGCATTGTTATCCAAACGATGAGGGTAGATCGGGAAGAGACTGCGCGAACTCAGATACAAGCAGAGCTTACCCAAGCTATGCAATATATTCAGCAAGATTTGGCGGAAGCCCTCTACATTTACAATGATGCTGAGCAGCCCAATGGAGATGGTACTCCTGACTTGATTCAGCGACTGTATAACCCAGGATGGATAAGGCGAACACAGGGGAGCATTCCTGTAGTTGCCTTTTGGCGGCTCAATCCTATCCCTCAGAGATGTTATCAAGGACCCCCAACTTTACAACAGATTCGAGAAGGTCAGGCAACATTGAAAGATAAACCTGCAGGTATCTCTGATGGAGACTGGGATAATATCCGCCGTAGGCGCAATGTATACACTTTGGTGGTTTATTATTTGCGTCGCAACTACAACAATGCTGGGAACTTAGCGGATGGCTCAACTACTCCTTGGGAGGGCAATGCCCGCATTACCCGTTTTGAGCTGCAACCTTTTAATGGAGACTGTACTGCCCGCAGCCCATTTTTTGTGGAGGATCCGGATCCCTTTCAGGCCGGTTTTTTGAGTTGGCCTCGGGATCCAGCTGTGCAGACCCCCATTGCAAATCAAGCAGGTACAACTGGAGGTGTACCACGTCCTTTAATCTCAAATATCTTCAGCAGTCGAGATGGTAGACCACAGGTAGCTCCTGTTTGCCCTCAGGGCTACGTATTTGGAGGAGGTAAGCCTGCAGCAGTAACTTTTAGTGGACTTAATACGAACGAGAATGACTTGAGTTTTTACGTTTGTGTTCGTCGGAGTGCTGCTGCAAACCTACCTCAGGATGTGATTATCAACATCACTGCAACGGCTATGGAGCGCTCAAATCCTGGTCTCTTCCGGCAATATATTCAGAACGCAACCAGTGTTGATGCAGAGCAGATCTCGCGCTATCTGACCACGATGCAAACTCAGGTTTTGTCCCGTGGTGTGTTTAATCGACAAGCCTGAACTACTCGATCAAGTGGGAGTGCGTATCTATGTTTGCACCTATCAAGATGTCTAGCCTAAGTAGAACTGTTCGAGTAAGAGGCTTCACGCTAACAGAGCTTTTAGCCATCATAGTTATTGTTGGCATTCTGGCTGTGATCACTATTCCGTCTGGAATTAACATATGGGCGCGTATCCAGTTGGATGATGCACAAAATCGTGTTGAGAGAGCTTTGCGTACTGCCCGCACCAATGCAAGAGCATCTCTACGAGGTAGAGCTTGGGTCGTTGCCGTTGATAATGCTGACCCAAATGTGCCTACGCTTGTTATTGAAGATGAAAATGCTCTGTGTGATGAACCTGCTTCTTGTCAGCGGGTTCGACTTAATAATTATGTGACAGTGACCAATAACTTTACCGGCGGGAGGGCTGTTTTTGATTCAGAGGGTCGGGCCCGCCATCTAGGGAGGTTTGTTGTCAGTAGTACCTATTCCCAAGGGGAGAATCGCTGTGTGATCGTCAGTACCCTTTTGGGTGCAGTTCGTAAGGATAACAATCCTGCTTGTGCTGGTGAAATCGACAATGAGGAAGCTAGCTAGTGTTGGTCTGCTAAGAAGGGTATTATGGTCAGGCGTTGACACTCCCACGGCTGAGGCACGTAGGATGCTTGGTTCAGCGAGCCGACTTACCTGAAGCAATTGCTTGATTCAGATAGCGGTTGTTCTCTCCCCAAGCTTTGATTCCTGTGTGCCCCACGGTATCTAATCCCTCTTTCAGGCTATTGATAGCAGCGTTAATGGGGACAGATATGCATATGCGTTCGAGTCAAGAGCGTTTTCTTGACTGTTTCACCGCAGCTCGAGCAATTCTGACCGGGGTAGTGGGGTGAAACAGCGACTGTTGCTACCCCAACCACTTTGCCAAAGTACTCAACCCAGCGGCGAAACTCTCCCCAGGCGGCCCGTCATCATCTGCTCTTGCCCACTTAGGCCACAGGTTTCCAGTACCCAGGCGATTTTGCCGGCCCGTTGGGGGCGGGGCACCCCACACAGTAAAACTGGAGATTTTCCAGCAGGGTGAGATCGTCGTCCTGCCGAGCCGCCTTGACCAAAACATCCAGCCGATCCCCAAACGATTGCAGGTCGGCGATGCGCCGGGATCTCTGTTGGAGAGCCTGCTGCAACACCTGCTCGGCTCCGGCCAAGTCGGGGGTGCACAACTCCAGCCGCTCCAATCCCAGATCCGCCCGCAAGTGGGCCAGGGTGCCGGTTTGTTGCAGGGATCCCTAGGGCGATGCGGTGGCAGCGTTCTGCCTCATCCAGATAGGAGGTGTCCACCACGATGGTGATGCCCTCACGGGCCACCGTGGCCAGCAGATCCCAAAACTCCCGTCGGGAGACTGGATCCACCCCCGTCGTCGGCTCATCCAGCAACAACACCTGCGGCTACGCCACCAGCGCACAACAGAGGGCCAGCTTTTGCTTCATGCCCCCCGACAGCTGCCCCGCCAGCCGCTCCCCAAAGTGCTCCAGCCCCATCAGAGTCAAGTAATGCTCCCGCCGCTGCTCCAGATCTGCGGCCCGGATCCGCCGCAACCCGCCCGTGTAGCGGATATTCTCGTCGATGCTCAGATCCAATTGACATTCTCACCCAGTTGTCATTGTTGCCGCCCACAGATCCGATTGGGCTGTTGGTGTTGGGCCGTCCCAGTCGGGTGGTGGATAGATAGTGTATGGGTGCGGAGGAAGCGACTGATTGAAGCGGGCCAATTCTGTGGGCAGCCGGGATCCCTTTCCCCGAGGGTGGAAACCTTGCGGCAGAAGCTGGTGACACACTCCCGACACTCATGCTGACGCATAGAGTGCGGGCTTCTCAGTGAACGGGCGTATCCTGAGCTTTTTTATACTCCACGGGATGCCCCACCGCCGAGTGTTTTATATTGATGGCAGCATTATGGTCA
>JAUQVI010000244.1:0-5116 GCA_039794885.1 Thermostichus sp. DG02_5_bins_236 | reverse complement strand
ATTAGCATAAACCCATCATTGCAATAAAGGCTTATCTGTCAGGATTCCTAGATAGTTTGTTCCTTCGCTTCGCTCAGTCACGCGGCTCTCATCCCGACGCTGACCGTTCCGGTACAGCGCGGGGCTTCCCGCCTAATAGCTAAATCAGTCTCCGCTGGGATCCGTCCCGAATCACTTCAGGTAATTCAGCAGCCCTACCCCGATCACCATCAGCACCCAGAGCAGGGATCCCACCAAAATCACATTTTTACCACGGCTCCAATCACTGGCGGAGCTATAGAGCACAGGCACCGCCACCACCAACAGCAAGCTATACAGCACCAGCACCAGCAGAGCAATTTGGAAAATGATCATCATGAGCCGGATCCTCCTATCGCAATTTTCAGTCTTGGATAAAAACTTCTGGCAACCCTTAGTTGCTATGGCTTAGTCTGACCAAACCAAGCGTGGGCCAGAAGCAGGATGTGATAACGCTCTGACTATACCAAAATCAGGATCCTTGCCAATGAATTTATTCGGGTGCAGACTCAATTCGGAAGGGATTAAAATCGGTAGCCACATCGAAGCAGTCTTCTCTTTCTTGCCGCTTGAGCCAGCCGGTGAGGGCATAGGTCAGGGGCGTACACAGAGCCTCAACGCCGCACTTAAACAGATAGTTGGAAAGAATCAAGCCCAGTAGCCCAGGAAACACCCCCCAAAAAGCCAATGTGACAAACAACCCCGTATCCACCGCCTGCCCCACCAACGTTGAGCCGATGGTGCGAGTCCACAGCCACCTTCCCCGCGTCCACACCTTCATGCGGGCCAGCACATAGGCATTGGCAAAACTTCCCGCCCAATAGGCAATCAAGCTGGCCAAGACAATACGAGGCGTCAACCCCAAAATCTGGTCGTAGGCTTCCTGATAGGGCCAATCGGGAGCCGGAGGCAGGGATCCCACAACCATGAAGGTGACCGACATCAGGGCTGCCGCAATAAACCCCAACCAGATAACCCGCCGCGAGCGGGCATAGCCATACACTTCTGTGAGGATATCGCCAAAAATGTAGCTGAGGGGAAACAGGATGGTACCGCCGTCAAAGGTGAATGGCCCCAAGACCAGGATTTTGCTGGAGGCCACATTGGAAATAAGCAAAACGGCCACAAATAGGGCAGTTACCGCATCCAAATGGCGATAGGCGCGCTCATTCATTAGCAAAAATTACCCCAGTAGTTTCCGTATTTGTCGTAGCTCATTGACAATCAGGGCCAAGCCGCGCGTATGCCGCTCTACCTCAGTGGTGAGCTTATCGATCCGCGCCTCCAAATTGGTGCTACGGGCCTCCTGCCGGACTAAACGCTGGTTGACACTGGAGAGTCGTGTCACCACCTCCCGTTGGATCAGATTTTCCATCCCTTGGATCAGCAGGGTTTCGATCGCAGTCAGCTTATTCAGCACCAGTTGAGTGTTGCTTTCAGATCCCGGCTCCGGTGCAGCTGTTGGGGTCACCTGTAGGGCCTTGCGAATTTGGGAGAGAAGGGCATCCGCCTCAAAAGGTTTTTCGATGAAATCAAAACCAATGAAGGGTTCCGGAATGCGAGAGGTTACCTGTTCTTTCAGCCCCGACATCATGATCACAGGGGTGTTTTTCAGGCTGTCTTCGCGGCGAATGGCTTGTAACGTATCGTAGCCATCCATCTTCGGCATGACAAAATCCAGCAAGATCAGATCAGGATGTTGTTTTTTTGCGGTTTCTATGCCAATCATGCCGTCTTTGGCCTCTAGCACCTCAAACTGATCGGCCAGGATGCTGGCCACCATCTTGCGGATCATGATGCTATCGTCGATCACCAACACCGTTTTGGTTGTCATGCCAGGGGTGCTCCATCCTCCCAGTTGCTGAACCCACAAAGCCTATTTGCCTGATGAACCTCGCAAACCGAGGTCGATCATTAGGGTACTCTCCCGGTTGGGTAGATGGGTGGGGGGACTGCCTGGATTACACCAGATTTTTGTGGCGGTCGTTGCTCTAGAGAACTTACACCCCCCACCCTTACTCGTTGTGGATGGAGCCCTCGCTATAATCGATGTAAACAAACGTTAAGTATTCGCAATTTGCAGGATATGGTCATGCAACTGAGTCCCGAGCTGTCACTGCCGATCCCCTCTCCTCTTGGGGAGGCCGCCTATCGCACCTTTCAGTGGAGCAAAAACATCTTCGGCTTTGCCCATAAAGCCCTCTCCACCCAGGCTTCTGAGCTAGTGCTCTCCCTGCTCAGCGACCTGCAAACTCTCTCATCAGGAAAATCCATTCCCCCACGGGCGCGAGTCGGTGTTAGTACTGCTACTTTGCAGATTCTGCGGGCTCGGTACGAGCAGCTTCTGCACACAGATTGGCAAGATGCTGAAGCGGGATACTACCCTCATGCCCTATTGTTCGACAATCCTTGGCTAGATTTTGCCCGTCGTTACCCGCAAGTGTGGTTGGATCTGCCACAAATTGCCCAACGGGTTCATGGCAAGCGCTATCAGGAGTTTTCTCAAGATATCCCCACCGAAGGTTATCCGAAGTACTACCTCCAGAATTTTCATTACCAAACCAATGGCTACCTGAGTGATGACTCGGCTGAGCTGTACGACCTACAGGTGGAGTTGTTGTTTGGCGGCACGGCAGATGCGATGCGCCGTCGGGTAATCCGGCTGCTCAAAGATGCTCTGGATCCTACCTTAACCAGCCCCCACATCCTCGATGTAGCCTGTGGCACAGGGCGAACGCTGCGTATGTTACGGGGATCCCTGCCCAAAGCTGCCCTCTATGGGTTGGATCTTTCTGCTGCCTATCTACGCAAAGCCAACCAGCTCTTACAGCAGTTGCCGGAGGAGCTGCCGCAATTGCTGCGGGCCAATGGAGAGGCGATGCCCTATGGGGATGCCACCTTCGATGCAGTGACCAGCGTTTTTCTGTTTCATGAGTTGCCCGGCTCAGCCCGCCAAAATGTCATGAACGAGATGAGTCGGGTGGTGAAGCCAGGAGGATGGCTTGTGATTTGTGACTCGGTGCAATTGCTCGACTCCCCCGAGCTAAAGGAGACGATGGAAGCCTTTATGCACACTTTCCACGAACCCTACTACCGCGACTATATCCGCGACGACTTAGGGGAACGATTGCAACAGGCGGGTTGTGAGGTGGTGCGGCGAGAAACCCATTACGTGAGCACCTATATTTTGGCTCGTAAACGGTAAGAGCCGATCTAGAGAAGGGGCTCTGTTGGAATTCAAGAAAGGAAAGGATCCGATCCACAGCCATTTGTCCAGAGGATGTATAGTGGTATTAGACACGAAATTTGGATACAAAGCCGGGTCACTCATTTTTTGATTTGATAACCCTCGGGTGCAAGGCCGTCAGAACTTTTTCTTGTGCTTAGGCTCATGTCCCACTCAACTGGATCCCTTCGTGCTGGCATCACTGCCCTCAAGCAGGAGCGCTACCTGGAGGCGATCAACCTTCTCGAATCTTTTTGTTATTGCTGTTCGATTCAAGAGAGCTCCCCTCGCCGCTTGAGTGAGCGGAATGGTTCTCGCATGAATCCCTCAGAGTGTACTTTGGCCCAAGTCGCCCTGGTGATGGCCTACCAGCGCAGCGGTGACTTGGAGCGCTCTACCGCCCTTTGTCAGGAACTGCTGGAGCAGGTGGGGGTCAGTGAAACGGGCCTTTGGGCGCAAGAATGGGCCGCACAGGCTCTTCCTACCCTGAGGCAAGCTGCCGAACACTATATGCCCCCTGAAGAGCTCATGACTCGCTTGCCCACCGTGCAGCAGTTAGAGGAATGTCAGGCACTCTGTAGCTCCCAGGATCCAGCGCTGCATTTGCTCAAATCTGCCAATTTCTAAGCCCTGTGGGGGTATGATGCGCTTTGGCTCTGGGATCCCAGTCCTATCCGCTTTTTTATGCCCTTTACCTGCACAGAAAGTATGTCCGCTGCCGAACCTGTCACTTACCATTTTGTGGCTGCCAGCCTGTCCTTTTTGCGTTCTGAACCGTTAGAGGAAGTACTGGAAGAGCGTCGTCGGTACTACGAAGAGCACAACCGCTCCGTTGATTTCTTTTGGGTAGCGGAACCTGCTTTTCTGGAGACTCAAGCCCTAGAGTCAGTACGAGCCAAGTTGAGTGGGGTTGTTGGAGCAGTGATTTCCACCGATGCCGATTTTATCCGCTGGTTGAGTCTGCGTCTAACCTTTGTGGAAATGGGTACTTTTGTAGCCCCCAGCGAATCCATCCCGGATCCCTTACGCTCGTTGGCCCCGGCAGAAGGTTAAACCTTACGGTTTTTGTACTTTGTTTGCGGAACCTACCGAGATAAGATCGGGGCACCTCATCTTCAGCCTTGGCTTATCGTTGGTGATGGATTGAGTTTCCATCTTGGGGGAAAGGCTGGCGAGATGGGCGAGTCGCGGCGGGAGCACTATGACCTTGGAGCAACGATGGGATGGGTCGAATAGGGAGCAGGATTCCCACCCCTTGTATCCTGATCCAGAGGATTTAGCTCATCTCCAAACCCTGCCGAGTTCAGATTTAGAAGATATTCCTGCTCAGCCCGACACCGCTCCAATGTCCCGTTCTCTGGAACCTGGGGATCCGGCACTAGAACCTCTGTCTAAAGAACAGTCTGACGAAAAAGATAAGGATGCGGCAGAGGAGTTTTCTAGGCCGGGGTTGGAGAATTTTTTTGCCGTCTTGCGCAGACGCAATTTTCTGTTGCTGTGGATGGGGCAGGTGTGCTCCCAGTTGGCAGACAAGGTGTTGTTGGTGTTGTTGATCGGGTTGATCTCCAGTCAATTTCAGCCGGAAGGGGACTCCATTAGCGGTTGGGTGTCGGCAATTATGCTGGCTTTTACATTGCCGGCGATGTTGTTGGGCAGCGTAGCGGGGGTGTTTGTCGATCGCTGGCTGAAAAAAGGGGTGCTGGTAGCCTCCAACTGGGTGCGGGGCGGTCTGGTGCTGTTGTTGCCGCCGCTGCTTTGGTTCACCGCCAATCATGAGCTTTGGCCAGGGATCCCTTTGGGGTTTGCTGGACTTTTGCTGGTGAGTTTTGCCGTTTCCACCCTGACTCAGTTTTTTGCCCCGGCGGAACAGGC
>JAUQVI010000243.1:0-5141 GCA_039794885.1 Thermostichus sp. DG02_5_bins_236 | reverse complement strand
AGGCCCTCATCCACACCGATACCTTAAATGAGTCTGCCTTTGTGGAGGACACCATTGCCGCCATCAATGGCCGTACCATTCACACCTTTCATACCGAGGGAGCGGGGGGAGGGCATGCCCCAGATATTATCCGCATTGCCTCTGAACCGAACGTGCTGCCTAGTTCCACCAATCCCACCCGTCCCTTTACCCGCAACACTATCGAAGAGCACCTGGACATGTTGATGGTGTGCCATCACCTGAGCAAGAATGTGCCGGAGGATATTGCTTTTGCCGAAAGTCGCATCCGCCCCCAAACCATTGCTGCCGAAGACATTTTGCACGACATGGGGGTGTTCAGCATTATTGCTTCTGACTCTCAAGCCATGGGTCGGGTGGGGGAGGTTATCATTCGCACTTGGCAGACGGCCCACAAGATGAAGGTGCAGCGGGGGCCACTGCCAGAAGATTCCGATCGCAACGACAACTACCGAGCCAAACGCCACGTTGCCAAGTACACCATTTGTCCGGCCATTGCCCATGGTCTGAGCCATGTGATCGGCTCGGTGGAGGTGGGTAAGTTAGCGGATCTCTGCTTGTGGAAACCGGCCTTCTTTGGAGTCAAGCCGGAGATTGTGCTCAAGGGGGGCTCAATTGCCTATGCGCAGATGGGGGATCCGAATGCCTCAATTCCCACACCGCAGCCGGTTTATCCCCGCCCCATGTTCGGCAGCTTTGGTCGGGCCATGATTCAAACCAGCTTGTTGTTTGTTTCGCAAGCGGCTTTGGCAAAGGGGATCCCTCAACAATTGGGGATTCAGCGACCGGCAGTGGCAGTCCAAAATTGTCGAGAAATCGGCAAAGCAGATTTGAAGTTGAACACCAGCACCCCTCACATCGAGGTTAACCCGGAAACCTACGAGGTGCGGGCGGATGGAGAGTTGCTCACCTGTGAGCCAGCGGAGGTTCTGCCCATGGCCCAGCGGTATTTTTTGTTTTGAGGTCTATGCTCGCTTTTGTCTCAAATTGTCTTCTACGGTTTTGTCCGATTCGGCAAACCATCCTAGAGATGGGGGAGCACCAGAGTTGCCAGGGATCTTCCGATGGAATCCATAGGAAAGGTTCGCAGCTTAACCGATTCGGGTAAAGGTTATCTATAATCTCAGGATCTATGAGCAAGGGGTGGCACAACTCAGTGGCTTTGCTGGCCACTCGGCATGGCAAAGAGGCTGTCATCGCGCCTCTGTTGCACCAACACCTGGGGATCTGCGTTGAGGTGGTAGACATTGATACCGATCAATTTGGTACCTTTTCGCGGGAACGACCTCGAGCTGGGGATGCGGTGGCCACCTTGCGCCTGAAGATTGCATCTGCCTTTCAGGTGAAGGAGGCACCTCTGGGCTTAGCCAGTGAGGGATCCTTTGGCCCCCATCCGCAGCTCCCCTGGCTGCCCTGGAATCAGGAGTGGGTGATGTTGCAGGATCCCGTCGAGGGCTTGGAACTGGTGGGCTGGGCAGGCAGCAGTCGAACCAACTTTAGCCACCGTCGTGTCAGCACTCTGGCAGAGGCTCTGACTTTTGCTCAGCAGGTGGGCTTTCCCGAGCATGGCTTGATCGCTCTCGATGACCCGCAGCAGCCGCAGGTGATCCACAAGGGGATCCAAGATGAGGAGACCTTGCAAGCCATATTCCAGGAGCTGAACGTCCATAGGCGAGGGGTTCATTTGGAAACCGATATGCGGGCCATGTGCAACCCTTCCCGGATGCAGGTGATTGCCGCTGCCACCGAAAATTTGATCGCCAAAGCCCGAAGTTACTGCCCTGCCTGCGGAACACCGGGTTATTGGCGGATCCGCTCCCTCTCCGGCCTGCCCTGTGGCAACTGCGGTGCCCCTACACCCCTGCCCAAAGCTTGGGTCTATGGGTGCTTGCGCTGTAGCCATACCCATCAGGAGCCTGTGGAGGAGCCCTGGGCGGATCCGGCCCAATGTGCGTTTTGTAACCCATGAAGGGGTTGAGTTATACAGTTGCCAATACGGTAGGAATCACTTGTGTATGTTCTGGGCCTCCTTGAATGAGCAGCAGTTTCATCGGCTGCGTTGGCTGTTAACGGTGGCTTGGCTACTGTTGATCGCCTCGCTGCTGGTGGATCCGATTTCCCCCTCTCTAACGGATGCCCAAACGGGGATCCCTGGTTTGCGAGTGGATCCGCAGCGCTGTGTGCCGGTACAGGGGCAGTGTCTGGTTTTGGGATCTGATCATTATTATTTGGGAGCGCCGATTTTTTGGGGCTTGGTGGTACCCAGCGCCATTTTGATTCTGTTGATCTTTGGGCATGATCTGTGGCGGCGCATTTGCCCACTGTCATTTGTATCTCAGATAGCACGTGCCCTTGGGATGCAACGCAAAGTTGCCAAGGGCAAGCGGGCAGAAGTTCCCCGGGTGAGCCCCGAGTCTTGGCTGGGGAGAAACTATTTATACCTGCAACTGGGCTGGTTTTTCCTGGGGCTGAATGCCCGCTTATTGGGGATCAACAATGACCGCTGGCTGCTTTTGGGTTGGCTGGTGATCACCCTAGCTGCTGCCATTACGGTTGGGTTTCTCTACGGGGGCAAAAGCTGGTGCAACTATTTTTGCCCAATGGCTCCGGTACAAAAAATCTACGGTGAACCGAGGGCTTTGCTGGCCCAACCCGCCCACACCAGCGATAGCAAAATCACCCAGTCGATGTGTCGCAGCGTTGAGGCGGATGGCAGTGAAAAAAGTGCCTGTGTTGCCTGCAAAAGTCCCTGTATTGATATTGATGCGGAGCGCACCTACTGGCACGGTATCCAACAGGAACAACCCCAGCAACAGCTGTTGTACTACGGTTATGTGGGGTTGGTGGTGGGCTACTTTGTTTATTACTACCTCTACGCAGGCAATTGGGAATACTACCTGTCGGGGATTTGGGCCTACGAGCCGGGAGGGATAGAGCGGTGGTGGACTCCCGGTTGGTATATCGCCGGCAGGGTGATCGCGGTGCCCAAAATCCTGGCTGTGCCGATCACTTTAGGGCTTTTTACCTGGGCAGGTTGGAGTGGGGGCCGGCAACTGGAACATTGGGCCCAAACCCGTTGGCAATCCCGGCTGGATCCCATTGAAATTCGCCATCGTCTCTACAGCCTCTGCACCTTTTTAATTTTCAACTTTTTCTTTCTGTTTGCCGGACGCTCCTGGCTGGCCCTATTGCCCGCTTGGGTGCAGTGGGGATGGGAATTTTTGATTTTGGTGGGCAGCAGTTTTTGGCTCTATCGCACCTGGCCTCGCCATCCGGATCAATACACCCGGGAAGGGTTGGCCACCCGCTTGCGTAAACAACTGGCCAAATTGCAGTTTAACTGGCCCAAGGTATTGGAAGGGCGAAATCTCTCGGATTTAAGTAGTGATGAGATCTATGTGTTGGCTAAGGTTTTGCCGGGGTTTAACCAAGAAAAACGTCTGCAAGCCTATAAGGAGGTGTTGAGAGAGGCCCTAGATGAGGGCTATGTTAATAGCAGCAGCAGCTTGAAAGTGTTGGCCCAATTGCGGCAACAGTTGGACATTAGCGATGATGATCACCAAAATCTGCTGCTGGAGTTGGGGGTAGAGGATCCCGGTCTGATGGATCCCGGTCGCCTGCATAGCTTGGAAAACTCGGTGCGTCTTTCAGGGTACCGCCGTGCTCTGGAGCGGATGCTAACGCTGCAAAGCCAACAGTCTGTGGAGGAGCTGATTCGCCGCGATCCCCAGTCTATCCAGCGATTGCGGCAGGAATATCGCATCACGCCGGAGGAGGAAGCCGAGCTCACCGGTGAGCTGGATCGGCAGGCAGGAGTTTGGCAGCGGGCGGAACATCTGCTCACCCAGTTGCAAGATTTGATCCAACGGTTTCATGCCCTTAACCAACCGCAACTGCTGCGGCAAACCCTGGTTCTCAACCTGCTGCGGGCCGGGGTCAAACAAAAAAAACGCCTGCTGGTGCGCGCCCTGCTGGAGCTGATGGAGAGCTCCCCTGATGCGGATCTCAATCAGCGCATGGCTCAAGCCCTAGCAGAACTTGCTCCTGCGGTTTTGCCGGAGGTGCTGGATAACCCCACCGCCGCTTGGTCTCGCCGCCTGCCTTATCCGATCCTGGAAACTCTACGGCATCCCGGCTCCAACTTTCCTGCCTGTGCTCTTGATCTCTCCACAGAAACCATCCGCCGACATCTGCAAGCCCTCTTGAGGGAAAGCAACCCGATTATTCAAGCAATTAGTTTCTACCTGTTACACACTCTGGATCCCGCTCAACTCCCCGATCCGCTGCCTTCCTCTTCTCATCCCCTGGTTCAAACAACTGTTCAGATTCTTTGCTCTCATCCCCAGGGATCCCTTACCCTCTCGCAATTGCCTGATCTAGAAAAGCTGACCTACCTGTTCAACAGCCACCTGTTCGCCGGGATCCATACCCACACCCTGCTGGAATTGGAAGCCATTGCCTACTTTAAGATCTTTCAGGCTAACGACATCATCTCGGATGAGGGAGATACCTGTCGGGAGCTGCTGATCTTGATCGAGGGCAAAGCAGAGGTCGAAACCTATGAACAGGGTCATAGGGTCAAGTCCAGTCTGCTCCCCGGCCAGATTTTGGATGAGCTAGAAGTGCTTTCCCACGGACGCCAATCGGGGCGTATTACGGCTACTCACAGCCCGACCCGCCTGCTGGCCATTGCTGTCGATGATCTCGACCGGATTCTGGAACGGGACCCGGATTTATCTCGCCGCATTCTGGAATGGGAAAGCCGCCGCCTGCAACAGCTGCTACACAGTCCCTAGAACAGCGTCCTGACATCCTCCCGACGATGTAGCTTGCTTCCCGCAGTAGCCATACAGCGCGGGGTTCCTCTTTCATCCAGCCGACTTATCTAAACCAATTGCTTGATTTAGATAGAGGTCGATCTGTCCAGAGGCGTTGATTTTCGGATGCCCTACGGTATTTATTCCAGCCCATCTCAGTCCCTTCTCCAAGATGTTCCACGCTGCATTCTCATCTTTTGCATCTGACAGAGCCGGGACAACCATGAGTTCGAGTGCTGAGTGTCCTTTGAACTGGCTGTTTGCAATCAAAGCAATCAATCGTGGTGTTCTGGGGTGGAACAGGTT
>JAUQVI010000242.1:0-5146 GCA_039794885.1 Thermostichus sp. DG02_5_bins_236 | reverse complement strand
GATCCATAGCCAGTACCCGATGCGCCCCCGCTTGGGTGATCATGTTGGCCACCAACTTGGCGGTAATCGCTTCACGCCCTGCAGTTTTCCGATCGGCACGAGCATAGCCATAGTAGGGCAGGACAGCGGTGATTTGTCGGGCAGAGGCACGACGGCAAGCATCGATGATCACCAACAATTCCATCAGGTGATCGTTGACAGGGCGACAGGTGGGCTGCACCAAGTAAACATCTGCGCCCCGAATCGACTCTTGAATCTGGATATAGAGCTCGCCATCGGCAAAGCGTTTTTGCACCATTGGGCCCAGATCCATACCCAAGTAGCGCGCTACCTCCTGAGCCAAAGCCGGGTTGGCACTGCCCGAGAAGATTTTGAGGCGGTTGCTGTCTGAGATCGGAACTAGAGGGGAAGGGGGAAGGAGGGGGGCAGAGCGAACCACAGATTGGAGTTGAACTCGTCCGTAGCCAACGCCTAACGGCGAGCTGTCGTTATCCTAGCACCGGCACTTCTACCCTCAGCAACCGTATTCTTCAGGACTTATTGACACGGGGTTAGAAAAACCGGGGGAAAAGGATTAATCCTTAACTCCCTCTTCTACATTCAAGCTACATCCAAACCGCATCGAATCAGATGTTCTCCAGCCAATCGATAAGAGCCTCCAGGGATCCAAAATCCAAGAGCGCTTCCGCCAGCGCTTCCAACTGCTCCACCGACAAGGAGCGAATCTGGACTTGCAACTCTAAGGGGATTTCTCCTAGCTTTCGCCGCAATAGGCGGATTACAAGCTCAGCTTCCCCCTGTTGGATCCCTTGACTGAGTCCCTGTTGGATCCCTTGACTGAGTCCCTGGGTCAGCCCCAGTTGCTTACTTTCTTCCACCAAGGCTTGGTAAGTCACCGATTCCCGCATCACGTCCTCCCGCAACAGTTGCCGCAATACCTCCTTATCCACCTAGCAGGTAGGTGTAGGTTGCCAGGTTTGCCCGCTCCTGCCCACTGGATAGCTTCTGAATCTCACCCGCCACCTGCCTCAAGATTGCCTCTGGGTTTGCGGCTCGACCCAAGATGGCCAACGGCCACAACCCTGGTTCATTCAGCATCGCTTCCGCCGGCTCCTCCCACAAACGCACCACTCGGTATCGATGCAGGGTCGTGGCACTTTCAAATCGGTCGATCTGCACTTGACTGGAAGTGGTTTCTCGCAGAAACAAGACTATCTGGAGGACTTGACAGCGATATTGCCGTGTGAGGCGCACGCAGTAGTCCAACATGCGCAGAGGCATGTCGGGGTCAGGTGCAGTCTGGAACTCCAAGTGTAAAAGTTGGGATCCCACTTGTAGGAAGCTGACGAAATCCGCCCGAATCGGTTCAAGGGAAAGTTCCGTTTTTAGGATTTGGATGGGCACAACTGGATCCCCAATCAACCAGCGCACTAGGGGCAAGGGATCCGACTCGACTAGAGCTTTACAAATATTGTCGTAGGCCATGGGCTGATTCTAGGGGATCCCTGGCTAAACCCAGAGGCCTGTCAACTTGGTGGTGAGTCAACTTTTTCAGCTGAAGGGTTGATCTGGCGAACGGGGAAGCAAGTGAACAAACTGATATTCCACCGCTCCGGTAATCCGGTTATTCTCGGGGGAAGCCATGCCACGGCGACTCAGTTCCTGCAGCGCTTGCTCGATCTGATCAAAATCAGCAGGCAAGTCGATGGCAATTTCTGAGAGAGTGAGGATCCCTTGACGTTGTTGGGCCAGCCGCAAGATCTCCCGCATCAAAGCTTGCCCCTTCAGGGGTTCCGGAGGAAGGGAGAGAGGGGTTGTCTGGGTTGGGGGTTCCAGTCTGGGCTGGGGAAGCTGGGATCCCTGGCCGAGGAGAACTGCTTGCCTGAAGTTGTAGTCTTCCACCATCCCTGGGATCAAAAACAGGTCAATCAGCTGGCCAATGCCCAATAGTCCAAAAGTGAGCAACCAGAGAATGCCCGTGCCGGTTTTGCCTGCATAGAGGCGGTGGATGCCACAAGCTCCAAAGAAACCCAAACACCAAAGGGCATAGGCTGCTCCGGTGGATTTGGGGGTAATCGGAACCAAGTAACGGAAACTCATACGGGAACTCACAGAGGCGTTGACCGGATGTACCTTCAGTCTGCCATTTCCTGCTCCCGGCAGGGAGAGGGGAGCTGGAGAGCCCAATCCCCTGTTCAGCAACCGGCACTGGGCTGGGATCCCTCTACGCTGATCAAGAGATCAAGATCAAGAGTAGGGTAGCTCCAACCGGAAAAAGAATTGGAAAATGAAATCTCATCCATTCCCGGGTGGATCAGCAGCAACTGGGGCATGGGAGGCATGGGGAGATCAATGCTCGAGCCAATCTTAATCGGGTTGAGTGCTGTGCTCTGGGGCAGTCTTTGGGGCTACGCCACGCTGCTGATTCTGCTGGTGAACTTTAAAGAGAGCGAATCAGTTTATGCCTACCCAATGCAAACGGTGCTGGATCGCTTCGTGGAATCTTTGGGGTTAGGCTGGCTGAAGACCTTACATGCGATGCAACTGAAGCCCCTGCGCCAGGTAAGCTATGCTCTGTTCGGCGCTGTCACCCTGGGAGTCGCCTTTATGCTCTGGGTGCTGGGCTAAGGTGCTTTCGCCCGATAATGGGTAACCGATGAACACGGCTCAACTGATCGCCATTCTCTCAACCGCCATCGCCACCGCCACACCGCTGGTATTTGCCTGTGTGGGGGAAACCATCACCGAACGAGCCGGAGTGATCAACCTCTCTGCCGAAGGAACGATCATGCTGGCTGCCATGGCTGGCTTTGCCACAGCCAAGCTGACAGGCAGCCTCTGGCTGGGTTTTTTGGCCGCTGCAGCTGTAGGAGCAGTGTTTGCGCTGATCGTCGCTTTTGGCTCCATTAGCCTGAAGGGATCCCAAATTGCGATTGGCTTTGTCTTGGCCCTGTTGGGGGCGGATTTATCCTCTTTTTTGGGCAATCCGTTTGTGCGGATCCCGGGGCCAACCGTGCCGAGCTTGCCGATTCCGATTCTTCGGGATGTACCGGTGTTGGGGCCACTCTTTTTTCGCGGTGATCTGCTGGTCTATGCCAGCTACCTTCTCATTGCAGGAACCTGGTTCTTTTTTTATCGCACTCGACCTGGCCTCATGTTGCGAGCCATGGGGGAACAGCCAGCGGCAGCTTTTGCTCGCGGCACCGATGTGATCTTCTGGCGATATGTCTATACCCTCATGGGCGGATCCCTGTTGGGGATTGCCGGAGCTGCTTTTTCGCTAGATTTTAAGGCTGGTTGGAGCCACCGACATACGGCGGGATATGGCTGGATAGCGCTGGCCATCGTGATTTTCGGCGGTTGGGATCCGCTGCGAGCGGCTCTGGGCGCTTACTTGTTTGGGATTTTACAATCCTTCGCTGGGGTTGCCCAAACTACCATTCGGGCCGTTCCCACCCAGGTGTTTACTGTCGCCCCTTTTGTATTGATGATTCTGGTGTTGGTGCTCACCTCAGGGGAATGGTGGGAGTATGGCTTGCGTGGGATCCCGCCCCGACTGCGGCGTTGGATTCAGCAAACGGTAAAGGCAACCCCGCCTGCAGCCTTAGGGCAAGTGTTTGAGCCAGATTAGAAGCTAACCCCCTCAAAAAACGGCGTACAACCGTTGTAGGGAGGCTTGGATCTGGGCAATCTCCGAGGGATCCAACTTTTGGAAGCGCTCTTTCAAATAGGCAATGTGGACTGGGAAAATTTCCTCAAACAGTTTCTCGCCTGCCTCCGTGAGCACGATCTTGAAGCAGCGGCGATTCTCAGGGGGCACTTCGCGGCGCACCAAGCCCTTTTGCTCGAGGCGATCCACAATGCCCGTTAGAGTACCTTTAGTAACCAAGGTTTTCTTGGCCAAAACGTTCATGGTCATGCCGGGAGTGTTGCCGAGGGTCACCAACACATCAAACTGTGGAGAGGTCAGCCCCATTTGCCGAACATGCACTCCAGAATAATTTTCAAAGGCTTGATAGGCCCGCGCCAGATCTCGCAACAGCCCCAAAAAGGGTTCGCGGGCAGCCAGCACGGAGGGTTTGATAGGCTCGCTTTTCTTGCTGCTAGTGCCGCTTTTTTGGGTGCGGGGGGAGCGAGTGGCAGTGGTAATGGGCATAGGGAAGAGTTAGGCGAGTTAGGCTAAACGATCGGGTACAGTCTTAACTAAATGATAGCCAATTCCAACATAGTCCTAATACAGAGTAAGCATTTGCAATCTCTTTCACAGCAGCCGTAGCACCTGAACTGGTGACCCAGCAAGGATTTGAGTTGTTCCTACGGGTAGCACAGCCAAGGCATCGCATCCCGTCAGGTTAATTAAGTTACCAGAATTATGACTGTTGACGGGCTGAAACTGAATCTGATCCGGTTGAAAGTGCAATCTACCCCAGAGATAGTGTTCACGCTGGCCATCGGCATGAAGATCTTTAAGGCTGGTAGCCGAAATAACCTCCAAATAGGGCGGCAGGGATCCCCCCATTTTTCTGAGGGTGGGGAGCAAAAAACGCCAAAAGGTAACTAGGGCAGAGGCGGGGTTACCGGGCAGGCCAAAGTACAATAAGTTAGAACCCTGCAGGTTTGAAAAACTGGCTACCGTCAGAGGTTTGCCCGGTTTGATCGCTACGCTACGAATGAAAATGGCTCCCCCTAGGTTTTCCAGCAACTTTTCTACGTAGTCAAAATCCCCCACCGACACGCCACCGGAGGAAATGACCACATCGGCAGCCCCGAGTGCCTGCTGCATGATCTCTCGCAACAGCTGGGGGTGATCAGGCACAATGCCTAGGTGCACTGGGATCCCTCCCGCTGTGCGCACCAAAGCAGCCAACCCATAGGAGTTGGAATCCACAATTTGACCGGGCCCCGGCATCTGCTGGATCGGCACCAGCTCATCCCCCGTGGATAAAATCGCTACTCTTGGTTGACAAAACACCGGCACCACCGCCTGCCGTATGGCCGCCAAGACCGCCAGTTCTGCTCCCCCCAGTCGTTGCCCTGCTTCTAGGAGGGGATCCCCTTGGCGGGCGAAGCTCCCCTGAGCACGGACAAACTCTCCCTGCTGGGGGACTTGAAGAATGCGAACTTTGGCTTCCGATAGCCGCTGAGT
>JAUQVI010000241.1:0-5174 GCA_039794885.1 Thermostichus sp. DG02_5_bins_236 | reverse complement strand
CTTTTAGGGGGGGGAACAGTTCGTAGACTCGCTCCAGCTGGCCGGCAAAGTTATCCCGCCGAGTGAAGGCTCCCATCTCCAGGTTTTCTTGCACCGATAGAGAAGGAAAAACATTGTTTGTCTGCGGTACAAAACAAATCCCCCGCCGCACCAGTTGCTCTGCCGGCAGCCGGGTAATGTCGGATCCCTGAAACAGTACCTTGCCAGCTCGGATAGTGGCCAAGCCAAACAGGGATTTCAACACCGTTGATTTGCCCGCACCGTTGGGGCCGATGATCACCACGATTTGCCCCTGTTTCACTTCCAGGTGGATCCCTTTCAGGATGTCCACGCCCCGATAGCCACTGTAGAGATTCTGCAGTTCCAGCAAGATCATGATGAGGATCCCTCTGGGGACACGGCGGAGGTAGAGGGTTGCGGCTGGCTGGCTCGTTCGGCAGCGGTCATGGCTCCCAAATAAGCCTCTCGCACTTCCGGATTTTGTCGGATTTCCTGCATGGATCCCTGGGTAAGTACCTGACCTGCCGCCATCACCACCACATGGTTACAAAGGCGAGTCACCAGATCCAGATCATGCTCGATAATGCAGAAGGTGCAATCACGCTCCCGGTTGAGATATTCAATAAAGCTCATCAAATCCCCAAGTAGAGTACGGTTGACGCCAGCGCCTGGCTCATCTAGCAAAATCACCCGTGCATCCGTCATCAGCGTCCGCCCCAGTTCCAATAGCTTTTTTTGCCCACCAGAAAGGGTAACCGCCAGATGATCCCGCAAATGAATCAGTTTCAGCCGTTCCAAGACTTCTTCAGCACGGGCTTGTAGATCACTTTCTTGTCGCCTCACTCGGTGCCAGCCAAACCAGGTGGTGAATAGATTTTCCCCCACCTGCTCTGGGGGTACGACCATCAGATTTTCCAGAACAGTCATGCGGCCAAACTCACGTGGGATTTGAAAGGTGCGCACCAACCCACGATGAAACAGACGATGCGGCGGCAACCCGGTGATATCCACCCCATCCAGCCATATCCGCCCAGCGCTTGGTTGAATAAACCCAGCAATAATATTGAAAAGCGTGGTTTTGCCAGCGCCATTGGGGCCAATCAACCCTGTCACCTGACCGGTCTCGATTCGGAAAGAACAGCGATCCACTGCATTAATGCCGCCAAACCGTTTAGAGATGTCATCGATAACAATCACGCTACTGTCCTGGGAGAAACACGCTACATAATTGAGAAGTTGCCGAGTTCGCCTATTATCCTTCTCGGATCCCTGTAGGAGCAACTGCTCTTGGATTCCGTAGCTGACTCTACAAAGGTTGTTGGGATTTGGCGTATCAATTTTTGTTGAGGGAGTGGGGAACGCTTTGAGGTGAGGAAGCGTCTGGCTTGTACGATTAACACTCGGCTTTAGGGATCCCTATTGTTTTCTTCCCTCACAGGAGGTTGTTTGTTATGTCCCGCGTGAGCAAACTGACTCGGCGTGCCTTCGCCGCTGCCGCTGCCCTTACTGCTGCTGCCCTCACCACTACCCTGTTTCCCAGTGCAGCCCAACAAGCTGTCAAGATTGGGGCCTTGATGCCTCTGACCGGCGACCTGCAGGTCTTCGGTGAAAATTGCCTGAACGGGGTGAAACTGGCGATTGAGCAGATCAACGCCGCTGGCGGGATCCTGGGTGCTCCTGCAGAATTGGTGGTTGCAGACGATCAAACTGCCGCTCAACCGGCCATTGATGGGGCCCAGCGCCTAGCGACTGTTGAGCGAGTAGCCGGGATTATCGGTGCCTTGGGGAGTGGCAATACAATCCCGGTAGCCACAACGGTTTCGGCGCCCAATCGGATCCCGCAAATTTCTCCAGCCTCCACAGCTCCCGCCATTAGCACCCTCGAGGACGAGGATTTCCTGTTCCGCACTGTTCCTTCTGATGCCTATCAAGGGGTAGCACTGGCCCAGGTGACTCGGCAGGAGAATCTGGAGCGATTGGCGATCATCTACATCAACAACGACTATGGTCAGGGGCTTTCCGACAGCTTTACGGAAGCCTTTGAAGCTCGCGGTGGAACCATCACCAATGCTGTCCCCTACGAACCCGGCCAAGCCTCCTATCGTGGCGAACTCTCACAATTGACCAGTGGGGATCCCGAGGCGTTGGTGTTGATTGGTTACCCGGAAAATGGCGTGGTTATTCTGCGACAGGCTTTGGAAGAAGGTCTATTCGACCGATTCGTCTTCACGGATGGGATGCGCTCTCCTGATGTGGCCACCCAAGTGGGGGCCGATCTGTTGGAGGGATCCATTGGCGTTTCTCCGCAAGCCCTCGCCGACAGCAAAACCTACCAGTTCTTCGCCGAATCCTATGAAGCGGCCTTTGGCGAATTGCCCCCTACTCCCTACATCGACACCTCTTACGATGCTGCCTTCGTGCTGGCTCTAGCCATCCAAAAAGCCGGTAGCACCGATGGAACAGCTATCCGTGATGCTCTGCGGGAAGTGGCCAACCCCCCTGGGACAGAGATTCTCGCAGGCGAGTGGGAAAAAGCTGTCGATCTGATTAGCAAAGGGGAAGATATCTTCTACACTGGGGCCTCCGGCTCGATCAACTTTGACGAGAACGGGGATGTGGCCGGTACCTTTGCCCGCTGGACTTTTCAGGGAGGCACGGTGGTGGACTTAGAGGTGTTTGAGCCGGAAAGCTAATCTTTTCTTGATTCAGTCTTGATTTAGAAGTTGAAGAATCTTGATCAGAGCTGATCCTGCCGCTCAGAACATTCTCAGAACACCTGTCATACACATGGGCCTGTGGGGAGAACTCTTTGCAGGCTCTTGTTCTGTTTGGGAGGATTGGGTTGAGGATGGGATCCCAGACGTGGTTTGATGGCAAGGCTCTTGAGGGATCCTGTAGGGTGAGATAGGGGTGAAGTGGTGGTGAATTTTTATCGAGATGTGCTGCGGCCCCTTCTCTTCTCTGGTCTCAGGGCTGATCCAGAGACCCTGAAGGTTCAGCTGTTGCAAGCCCTGCATTGGATTGGCACCACCCAGGCCACTGGGATCCTGGCTGGGCTAGAGCACCTGTTTTGCTACCGGGATCCCGTCTTACAGGTCAAGCTATGGGGCCTCACCTTTTCCAATCCCATCGGGTTGGCAGCTGGTTTTGACAAGGATGGCCTTGGGTTAGCAGTCTGGCCCAGCTTGGGGTTTGGTTTTGTGGAAGTGGGCACCGTCACGGCTCAGGCACAACCGGGCAACCCCAAACCGCGTCTGTTTCAACTGCCGCAAGATCAAGCGGGACTCAATCGCATGGGCTTTAACAACCAGGGGGCTGCCGCCCTAGCCGAACGGTTGCGTCAGTTACCGCAGCATCGGATCCCGATTGGGGTCAACTTGGGCAAATCTAAAGTCACCCCACTGCAAGAAGCTGCCGGGGATTATTTGACCAGTTTCCGCCTGCTCAAAGAGCTAGGGGACTATTTTGTGATTAATGTCAGCTCCCCCAACACACCGGGGTTGCGTTCTTTACAAGCTACTGAGCAACTGGAGCCGATCCTGGCGACCTTACAGCAGGAGAACCAAGGGCGGAAACCCCTTTTGGTAAAAATTGCCCCCGATCTGGACTGGCCCCAGATCGATGCCATTCTGGAGCTGGCCCAAACCCATCACCTGGCCGGGATTGTTGCCACCAATACCACCCTACGGCGGGACAATCTGAAAACCCGTTTCCTACCCGGTAGAGGGATCCCGATTACTGAAGAAACCGGCGGGATCAGCGGTGCACCCCTACGCTCCCGTTCCACCGAGGTGATTCGCTACATTCACCAAGTTACCCAAGGAGCATTACCGATCATCGGCGTGGGAGGCATTTTCACCGTGGCAGATGCCCTAGAAAAGCTGGAGGCCGGGGCTAGCTTGTTGCAGGTGTATACGGGCTGGGTTTACGAAGGGCCGGGTATGGTGCCCCGACTGCTGTGGGGATTGGCCACCGAACACAAAGCCACACCAAACCCTACGTTACACTTCCCCTAGAGAATGCCGACACAGGTAAGATCCAGGCGTAAGATCGTTAGAAATTCCTGTGAGAGCTTGCCGGTGAACCTGCTGCAACACCTTTTCAAAACCCCCCATCCAGTTATCGGGGTGGTTCATCTGTTGCCGCTGCCCACATCCCCCCGTTGGGGAGGCGATTTGGAGTGGGTAATTGCCCAAGCGGAACAGGCGGCAACAGCCCTAGCGGCAGGTGGCGTAGATGGGATCATCGTCGAGAACTTTTACGATGCCCCCTTTGCCAAGGATCAGGTAGATGCAGCAGTGGTGAGCGCCATGACGGTTGTTGTCCAGCGGCTGAAAACGCTGGTCTCACTACCCCTCGGGATCAACGTCTTACGCAACGATGGTCACAGTGCTTTGGCGATTGCCGCTTGCGTTGGGGCGCAGTTTATTCGGGTGAATGTGCTCTCGGGGGTGATGGCCACAGATCAAGGAATCATTGAGGGAGATGCCCACCGCCTCATGCGTTACCGACGCGAGTTAGGGGCTGATGTCAAAGTCTTTGCCGATGTGCTGGTGAAACATGCCCAACCTCTAGGCCCCGTGGGTCTCACCGCCGCTATTGCCGACACCATAGAACGGGGCTTGGCCGATGCCATCATCCTCTCCGGTTGGGCCACCGGCAACCCACCCATTTTTGAGGAGCTGGAGCTGGCTCGTACCGTTGCCCCTCATGTGCCTTTGTTAATTGGCTCCGGAGCCACTGCAGAGAATATTGGTAGCTTGATTCGGCAGGCGGATGGGGTGATTGTGGCCAGTTCCTTGAAGCGGTCATCCCGTTCCGTGAGTGTTCCAGCCGGTTATAAGGACTCCGTCCCGCTCACGCGAGCGGATCCCTTTCCCCTCATTGACCCGATTCGGGTGCGGGAATTTGTGGAAGCATTGCACCTTGGGGTTCGGGAGAGAGTTTCCAACCACTCCTACGTGGTCACCCCCAGTTCTGGGTAAGGCTTTTCCGTACCATGCAGCCCAACGACCCACACCCACACCTGCCCACCCAAACTCCTAACGAGCCCCTGGATGGGGGCTCTTCAGGCTACGTCCTGATTCAGGCACCACGCATTTTGGTGGTGGATGACGACGCGGCCAGCCTTAACTACATTGGCGAGGTATTGCGAAGTTCTGAGTACCAGGTAG
>JAUQVI010000240.1:0-5192 GCA_039794885.1 Thermostichus sp. DG02_5_bins_236 | reverse complement strand
TTGGTCGTTTGCCGCAAACACCACAATCTGAGCTTAGCCAAGCAGGTGCATCGGGCTTTGCTGCGCCTTAGAGATCCCCATTCAGATCTGGGTAGAGAACAATCTGCCTAGAAAACCCCCGGCCTATGACACAATAAAAATCGCTGCGGTTCAGCGAATACACCTTTTCTACCGCTTCTGTTGCTGTGAAACACACCCTCAGTGCCCTTGTGCAGGATCAGCCTGGCGTTTTGACCCGTATTGCCGGTATGTTTGCCCGTCGAGGCTTCAATATCGATAGCCTCACCGTTGGCCCCACCGAACGACCAGGCGTTTCTCGCATCACCATGGTGGTACCGGGAGATGAGCAGGATGTGGAGCAAATGACCAAGCAGCTCTACAAGCTCATTGATGTGCTCAAGGTAACCGACATTACCCATGTCCCCTGTGTGGAACGGGAACTGATGCTGATTAAGGTGAATGCCAGTCCCGATACCCGCTCCGACATTATGGATGTGGCCCAGATGTTTCGAGCCCGCATTGTGGATGTGGCGGAGGAATCCTTGACCCTGGAGGTAACCGGGGATCCCGGCAAAATGGTGGCCATTATTAAGATGTTGACCAACTTCGGCATTCGCGAGATTGCCCGTACCGGCCTGGTGGCCCTTACTCGTGAATCTGGCGTCAATACGGAGTATTTGAAGCAGCAGCCCGCCTTGAGTTCGGTTTGAGGAGTTGAGCGGATAAACACGGGAGAACCGGGGAGGAGGCTATGCCCAAACCGAATTGGAGCCGTTGTTGCCGAGGATTGGCTCTCTGTTGTCTGGCCTTCTGGCTGGTGGGGTTGCTAAGTGGCTGTGGCCCCAGAGCCCCAAAACCGATTGTGCAGCAGGCTTTGGCTTACCAAATTTCCCATCTACCAGTTCCAGTGGGATCCCTAGTGGGGAGTGAACAGTTGCCGGCCCGGTTGGAATTGCAACAGGTGAAGATCCGCCAAGATCGCCGCGAACCCTTGCTGTTGGCTTCTGGGGAAAAAGTGGAGGGCCATCACCTCAGCGGTACCTATTCTGTCTCCGTTCGGGTACCGGGATCCCGTCGTCCCTATCGCCGCCAAGGGGATCCCTTTCAGCTCACCCTTGCCCACTCAAAAGAACAAACCCAAGGCTCGGAAACCCTGCCGGAACGATGGCTATTGGCCTATTCCACCCCGGACTCCAAAAATTGGGAAATCATCGACTTTTTGCCCCAGCCTGCACTCCCCGCCGAATTGCCTCCTGCTGAAACCGCCGAAACTGTAGACCCAGAACCGCTCCCAACACCTACATCTGAGATGGTAGTGCCCACCCCAGAGGGATCCCCAGCTTGAGGTCAGGGTCACAAAACCTCAGTGCAAAAAGTGACGGATACCGGTGCAAATCATCACAATATCCGCAGCATTGGCAGCAGCAATGGAGTCGGGATCGCGAATGCTCCCACCCGGCTGAATGATGGCGCGGATCCCGGATCGGGCCGCCACCTCAACGCTATCGGCAAAAGGGAAAAATCCATCACTGGCCAACACCGCCCCAGCAGCTTCGGATCCGGCTTGTTTAAGGGCAATTTCTACTGCTCCGACTCGGTTCATCTGCCCGGCACCAATGCCCACCGTTTGACCCTGCTTGGCAATCACGATGGCGTTGGATTTGACATGTTTGCAAACTTTCCAAGCAAATTCCAACTCCGCCCATTCTTCTGGGGTGGGGTGCCGCTCTGTCACCACTCGCCAAGAGGAGGGTTGGCTGCTGGAGGGGGGGTCGGCATCTTGTACCAAAAACCCCCCCGCCAAGGTACGAATGGTCTGGGCCGGCCCCACGTACAAATTGGGCAAGATCAAGACCCGCAGGTTCTTTTTGGCCGATAGCAACTCAGCTGCTTCCAAGGTGCAGTCGGGCGCCACCACACATTCCAAAAAAGGTTCCGCCAGAAGGTAGGCGGTTTCTCGATCCAGAGTTTGATTGAGCGCCACAATGCCCCCGAAGGCAGAAACCGAGTCGGCAGCAAAAGCAGCCTGAAAGGCTGTCGCCAAAGAAGGACGCAGAGCAACGCCACAGGGGTTGTTGTGTTTGACCACCGCAGCCACAGCTGATTCCGGGCCGAATTCGGCAACAATGGCGCGGGCGGCTTCCAAATCCATCAGGTTGTTGTAGCTCAGTTCTTTACCTTGCAGTTGTTTGGCTTGGTGCCAGCCAGGAGCAGCCGGATCCACGACATACCAAGTGGCGGCTTGGTGGGGATTTTCCCCGTAGCGCAGCGTTTGCTGAGGGATCCCTTGCAGTTGAAAAACGCTCTCATTGGCTGTGGAGGAATCCGATTGAGGTTGCAATTGTTGGGTCAATTCTGGGCGGGCCAGATAGTTGGTAATGGCGCGATCGTAGGCCAGCACCTGCTCAAAGGCACGACGGGCACACCCGAAGCGAAACGCCAATCGTTCCGCTTCTCCGCAAGCGCTGGACAACAGCTGTAAATACTGGGGATATTGGGCCGGATCCGTCAAAACGGTAACGTGGGTATAGTTTTTGGCGGCTGCTCGTACCAACGTCGGGCCCCCAATATCAATTTGTTCAGTTGCTTCCGCCAGTAAAACGCCTGCTTGGGCTACTGTTTCTTCAAAAGGGTAAAAATTAACCACGACCAATCCAATCGGTGGGATCCCCAATGAGTCCAGATCTTCTTGGTCATCGCTGCGCTCCAAGCGGGCTAAGATGCCACCGTGAATGCGAGGATGAAGAGTTTTGACCCGCCCGCCTAGGATCTCCGGTGCACCCGTATGGCTGGAGACGGGAGTGACAGGGATCCCTGCTGCGGAGAGGGCTTTGGCGGTGCCCCCACTGCTGAGCAGTTGAAAGCCGTGCTCCTGAACCAAAGCTTGTGCAAAAGGGATCAGACCGGTTTTGTCAGACACACTCAGTAGGGCCAAAGGCGAGAAGTCCTGAGAAGGCATTGATCTTTTGTTACCCAAAACAGAGCAGAGTTGCCTAAGATACCTAACTGGATCGGTATCCAACGCCCCCACAGCATACCTTGGGAGTCGCCTAAGGATACTCAGATCCATTCTTGGCTTGCTCTTGCCGGGCCTGTTCCTGTTCTTGGTTAAGACGGGCCACTTGAGCTTCTAGATCTTGAATGCGGTGCAGCAGGCGCTCGATAGCTCGCCCGACCGGATCAGGCATGAGATGGTGATCCAGGTCAATGCCATGGGCGGGGATATGCCGTTGATGGGGAGGAATCACCGCCCGCCCTGGGATCCCGACCACCGTCATTTCGGCAGCCACATCCTGAATCACCACTGCATTTGCGCCAATACGGGCTCCCTGGCCAATGCGCACCGGCCCCAGGATTTTCGCCCCGGTGCCAACGATGACGCCATTTTCCAGGGTGGGGTGGCGTTTGCCTTTATTCCAAGAGGTTCCCCCCAAAGTTACCCCATGGTAGAGAGTGACATCATCACCAATTTCCGCCGTCTCACCGATCACCACCCCACAGCCATGATCGATAAAAAAGCGTCGCCCGATCTGGGCTGCCGGATGGATCTCGATCAAGGTGAAGGAGCGGCCAAAAAAGCTAAGCAACCGGGCCAAGAAAAACCAGCGCCGTTTCCACAAACGATGGGCAATGCGATGCAAAAAGATCGCGTGAACCCCCGGATAGGTGCAGATCACTTCCCAGCGGTTGCGTGCCGCCGGATCTCGGTCAAAAACACAATCGATGTCTTCCCCCACCTGTTTCCAAAATCCCAGGTTTTGCGCTTGTGCCAGTGTGGGTAAAGAACTGATCTCGCCTGAGGGTGCGGTTGGGCTGGGATCCTTGACCACCGAGTGCTCGGCTTCCGTTAGCATGAATGGCCTCTGGTCAGATACCTCCACTGTTTCTCCTTCTAACATTTTTTGGTGGAGGCAGGAGGTGGAAGATGGCCGAACTTGGCGGTACCGGTTGACGTTCAGCAGAAGTGGATGAGAATGAGATCACAATGGGATAGGCGGTTTCCTATCCCCTTTTCCTATCCCCTGTTGTCGCTCTATCGGCTTGATCATCATGCTGGATCCCCTTTTGGAAGAGAAAATTCGCGACCAGATCCGTGCCAACAAAGTGTTGATCTACATGAAGGGCACCCCGGAGATGCCCCAGTGTGGGTTCTCTTACGCGACGGTGCGGGTTTTCGATAGTTTGGGCTTCCCCTACGCGGCTGTCAATGTGCTGGAGGATCCTGAGATTCGTCAGGGCATCAAGGAATTTTCCAACTGGCCGACCATTCCCCAGGTATATATCGATGGCGAATTTGTTGGTGGTTGCGATATTGTCCAGGAAATGCACTCCCGCAACGAGTTGCGTCCTCTGCTTGAGGCAGCCTTTGCCGGCACTGCTGTCCAGTCTTAACCCTTTAGTAGGCGACAGTTTGTCCTTCGAAGCAGATCCTTCCCATCTGCGGCCATGATTACTCCTGAGCAATTGCGGCTACGCCTAATCAACCAACTGCAAGCCCTTCATGTGCAGGTAGAGGATGAGTCGCATCGTCATGCCGGTCACCGACGGGATCCCCTAGGGGCCGGGGGGCACTATCGGGTTGAGATTGTCTCTCCCTTGTTTGTGGGCAAAACGACTTTGCAGCAGCACCGCTTGGTTTATGAGGCTTTGGCAGAGCAGATGGGCAGTAGCATCCACGCCTTAGCCTTGCAAACCTACAGCCCGGAACAGTGGACGGGATCGGGATCCCTGCCCAGCTCGGCTAGCATAGAACTGGAAGCAACCACCGACTAAGCACCCCTGCAGAAGTAGAGGAGGAAGCATGGCAACTCTGTTGGCCACTTGGCTAATGTCTGCTTTGAGCGTCATGATCTTGGCTTGGCTTTTACCCGGGATCCATGTCTCTGGGTTTGGTGGAGCGTTGCTGGCGGCTCTGGTGATTGGGTTGGTGAATGGCTTGGTGAAGCCGTTTTTGCAGTTGATCACCTTGCCGATTACCATCCTCACCCTCGGAGTGTTTTGGCTGATTTTGAATGGCATTTGTCTGGCGATTGCCGATGCCCTCGCTGGTGATGCGTTTAACATCGACAACTTTGGTTGGGCCTTTATCGGGGCGATTGTGCTCTCGATAGTCAGTGGTTTGGTGCATCGGGTGTTTTTGACCGGGACAACGACACAGCTTTGATCCAGCTTTGATCCTGAGAATCACTATT
>JAUQVI010000239.1:0-5199 GCA_039794885.1 Thermostichus sp. DG02_5_bins_236 | reverse complement strand
CAAGAAAAGTCCAGTAACCAACGGGGGCCATCCACCAAAGAGCGGGTGCGGCCATGCTTAACCCAAAACTTGATCCAAAACGGGGCCTGGTTGGTAAATCCGCTAGGGGGAGGCTCGGCAAGAGCAGGTAACCGCAGTACCACATCAAAATTGTCTCCGGCTCGGAGCTGTTCTGGCACCAACAGTTGCGGGGTGGGACAAATTCCGGGCGAAATGGGAGGAAGAAGAGACTCACCGATGCCTGTTTCGGGAGCAGCAACCACGGCTGGCGGGAAAACCTCTTCTGATGGGGGTGGCTCGGAGCTAGGAGACGGCAACTCCGGTTCGGTAACAGGGATCCGACTCAGCTCCGGCTCTGGCAAGGGTGGAGCCATAGGCTCGGGTGTGGGTTGCAGGCTGAAGTCTGCGGCGGGGATTTTGAGGGCTTGTGGCTCCAGGGCTGGGGGAGTTGTGATAGCCACTTCTTCCGGCTGGGCGAGAGGTGTCGTTGCTAGCTCAGTGGCAATCGGCTCGGCAGGGGTGGGTGGAATCGGATCCAAATCCCGCATCGGGGTGCTCTGTTGCCAAATGCGGAGCAACTTTTGCAGGGTACGCTCGGGAGAAAGAAGAGTTGTGGTCGAGGAGCGACTGCTGCTTGCGGCTTGGGCGGCTCCTTCCCGCAAACGGGTGAGCGGGCGGCTCGGGGCAGCAGCTTCCTCTTCAGGAGCAGGGTTGAGTTCGTCACTTTCCCCGCGACAGCGAATGGAAAAGGAAATCGTTAGGGGATAAGCGGGCTGATTCGGATCCCGCCAACCTGTGGAAGTGGGGGTTAAGACCAGTTCCCCATTCAGGGGGCGTGTCCAGGTGTGGTTGGGCAAGGTAATGGGAATGCTGAACACTGCCGTTCGGGCCTCAGGAGGGAACTGAATCAGCCGTTGCCCCTCAAAAATCGGCAGATCTTTTCCTGGCTGCCAAACCTGAACCCGCAGCTCACCACTACAGCCAATCCGGCCCGTCAACACCAGCACTTCATCGGGGGAGCCCTCTAGCTCGGTGTGCATGAGGGAAAACAGCTCCGCCGCCCATTCTGGGGTGGGGTTCGATTCAGGGGAGAAGGGAACTTCTTCCGGCAAAGCATGTTGAGCGTTAGCAGGGATCCCAGGCTGGGGTGCGGCCAGAGGAGGTAGCGCCATCTCTGGAACCCTACCTATTTGCGGACTGGAACCCAATCCCCTCGGCATAACCTGGAAGCGCAGACAATTTTCCGCTTCGGCTTCACCGAATAGCTCGGCAATTAAGTCGGCATCTCGACAGTGCAGTTCCCAAAAGCCCGGAGGAAGGTGGCTAGCCGGAAGAATGATGCCAATGCCTTCATCGTTGGTGCGAACAGAACGACTTTGGGTTTGGGCGGGCGTTGTGTTGACCTCTTCTTTGGAAGCAGGTGAAGTCGGCAAATCCTCCCCTTGAGCAACCGGGTATTGGCGCACCTCGACGGTAATGGTGAAGTGAGGTTGTGGTGAGCGGGCCACGATGGTGTAGGTGTCTTCCTCCAGCACCGTTCCTTCTGCTGGCACAGGTTCCCAGACTTCCTGGCCTTCACGCCTAACCCAAAAGCTCAACATAGCTCTGTCACCTCTCCCAGTGGGATCCCAAATAATTCACCAACTCGGCTTGCAAGAGGGTTTGCTGTTTGCCTGTATGCAAATGCTTAAGCTGCACCTCTCCAGCAGCAGCCTCCGCATCCCCCAGAGTAACAGCCCAAATGGCCCCACTGCGGCTGGCCCGTTTGAACTGTTTGCCAAAGGCACTGCCGCTCAGATCCAACTCGGTGTGAAAACCCGCCTGGCGTAGAGATTGAGCAATCTGTAGCGATCGGGCCTCGGCCTTGGCTCCCCGAGAAATGACATAAACCTGAACCGGGGCAGAAGCGACACTGCCTTGTTTCTTTTGCAACAGCAACACCAGCCGTTCCATCCCCATTGCCCAGCCCACGGCTGGAGTGGGAGGCCCTCCCAGTTCCTCTACCAAGCCATCATACCGACCCCCCCCACAGACGGTGCTTTGGGCCCCCAAGTCGGGGGAGACGATCTCAAAGGCCGTGTGGGTGTAGTAGTCGAGGCCCCGCACCAAATAGGGATCTAAGTCATAGGGGATCCCCAAGTTGTGCAAATGGGCTTGCACCTGCTCAAAGAAGACCTGGGAGTCTGGGCTAAGGTGCTGCAGCAGCTTCGGTGCCCTCTCGGCAATTTCCCGGGTTCGGGGATCCTTGCTGTCGAGAATGCGCAGCGGATTGCGGGTGAGTCGGTCTTGCGAGTCGGGATCCAGTTGCTCCCGAAATGGGGTGAAGTAGTCTACCAGCGCTTGACGATAGGCGAGCCGATCCTGCGGATCCCCAATCGAGTTGAGCAATAGCTTCAGGTTCTCTGCGCCCACCGCCTGCAACAGATCCCAAGCCAGGGCAATCACTTCCGCATCGGCACGGGGATCGTGGCTGCCGATCAGCTCTAGGCCCAGCTGATGAAACTGGCGTTGCCGACCCGCTTGTGGACGCTCATAGCGAAACATCGGCCCACAGTACCAAAGGCGCTGCACATCCCCCGCCGCCTGTAAGCCATGCTGAATGTAGGCCCGCACCACCCCGGCTGTATTTTCCGGGCGTAGGCTCACCTCCTGCTCCCCCCGCGTGCTGAAGGAGTACATCTCCTTACCCACCACATCCGTGGCACTGCCGATCCCCCGGGTAAAGAGCTCCGTCAGCTCAAAAAGGGGAGTGCGAATTTCTTGGTAGCTGGCCCGACCTAAGATCTCGCGGGCCTTGGCCTCCACCTGCTGCCAAATCCTCACCTCCTCCGGCAGAATATCCCGTGTGCCTCGCACCGCCTGGATAATCTCCATCCTTTCTCTCCCTCTCTTGGGCAGGGTTGCCCGCGCCATTGCTCACCCATTCTCAACGATAAATCCCCTCTACGGCTGAAGATCCCAGCTGAGATAAGCGGCGGCAATTAGGCTGACGGCGACGACTGCGGCTGTAGTGGCTCTCAGAATGGTGGATCCCAAGGAGACGGGCACGCCTCCTCGCGCTTGCGCCTGCTGAATTTCTGTTGCTGTCCACCCCCCTTCTGGGCCAATGGCTATGGCCACATGACAGACGGGATCCGCAGCCATCGGTTTGAGCAACGCCTGCCTGACGACCTGCATCAGCGAAGGGGCGTCTTGGCGAGCCACAGCCACTCCCCACCAGTCAGCTTTGAGATCTCCAATCCAAGACCCCCAAGGGGTGGGAGGATCAATCCGCGGCCAGCGCAAACGCTCACATTGTTCTGCGGCTTCCTGCACGATTTTTTGCCAACGTTCCTGCCGCCCTGAGCCTGGCTCCAATACAGTTCGCTCTGTCAACAGGGGGGTAATGCGGGCTACCCCCAGCTCTGTCACCTGGCGAAAGACTTCATCCAAGCCCGGCCCTTTGACAACGGCTAGCCCCAGATGAATGTGAATCGGCAACTCCCGTGGCCGAGTTTCCACCCATCCCGCCATCCGGGATCCCTGCGGCTGCCAATGGGCCATCCACAACCCACCCGAGCCATCCAAGACTAGGAAGGGATCCCCGATCTTAAGGCGGCGTACCCGCTGTAAATAGTGCTGTTGAGGGCCAGTTAGGCTCAAGTTGCCCGCTCCATCCCGTTGCTCAGAGGCAATCACCAGTCTGGGCAGGGCACTTAGGTCATGCGTGCGTTCAGACAACACCATTCCCCCCGTCTCCAGAGGGCTGCCACCAACCATTCGTTCGCCTCCAACATTTCCGCCACAAACTTGGCCTGCTCGATCAAAATACCGCTGAGAATTAGCCATCCCCCCTCATTCACCACTAAGCGAAATTCCGGGATCATGTCCAAAATCACATCTGCCAGAATATTACACACCAGCCCATCCACCATTTGGGGAATATGCTCTAGGCTGCCTTGGGCTACGGTAATGCGATCGGTCAACCCATTCAGGTCGCGGTTAAACAGTGTTGCCTGTACTGCAATCGGATCCGTATCTACTGCAAACACTTGCTTCACCCCCAACACAGCGGCAGCCAACGACAAAATACCGGAGCCACAGCCAACATCTGCCAGAGTTGCTGCCAGGGGATCCCCGCCCCACGTTTCCAGGCGCATTTCCAGCGACTCCAGGCATAACTGGGTAGTGGGGTGTATGCCTGTACCAAAAGCCATACCCGGATCCATCCGCAACAGGTGGCGACCGGGATGAGGTGGCGGCTCCAGCCAGGCCGGACAAATGAGCAACTTGTCTCCAATCGCTTGCGGCTGCCAATGCCGTTTCCAGGTACTACTCCAATCCTCCGGCTCTAGGCGTTCCCAGCGCAGTTGTGGGGTACAGTGACCGGCAATCAGGGCATCTTGCTGTAGGCGCAGGGAGAGGGCCGCCAAATCCAAGAGGGTGGTGCGGGGCCAAGGCAAATAGGCGTGGATACTCAGCTGTTCTTCCCCATAGGATTGGCTGGTCATGCCCTGACAACCAAAGCTTTCCAGCCGCCAAAAGATCAGATCCTCTTGAGGAACTGCGGCAATGAGGTTGAGATCCCACCAAGCGGTGCTGGGATCCGGAGAGTAAATAGGTGCACTTAAGGTTGGATTGGCAACAGTCGTGCTCACAGGGATTCCTTTAACAGACAAAAGGGAAAGACAACACATAGACGCTGAGCCCACAAGAGCCAGGGAAAACTGGGAGAGGATTAGACTCTAGGCTCGATTGACAAAGCAGCAGCTATCTAGATCCCCCCGATTAGGGGATAACCCGCACCTGATCTTTTGATATCCAGCTTAACCTCATGAGATAAAGTGAATTAATGAATTAAAAGAATTGGATCCATTGTCGGCATTCTTTTCAGACCTCAGTGATCTTGCGGATAGCTGAGGTTCAGATATGCAGTCGATCTAGATCCATCAGTTTTTTAGGTGTGCCGGGGAAGGGACACATGCAGGTGGCAAGGTCGATGTCAGCCGAGCAGTCAACACAACAGAGCATCCTAAAGCCCAAAGTCGCCCCTTTGCGGGTTGCTGAAGAGCGGGAGATCAGAAACATGGTTGCCAATGTAGAGCCCCAACTCATCAAAGTCAGCACTCGCTCGGCCCTGATGCGGCGCTTTAACCAAAGCTTTCCGTCTTTTTACAGTCAATTTGTCAGTAGTGAGGTGCAGGCCCAAAATCTGCGGTT
>JAUQVI010000238.1:0-5200 GCA_039794885.1 Thermostichus sp. DG02_5_bins_236 | reverse complement strand
TGGAGGCCAGTTGTCCACACAGATTGTTGAACAGGATGAATAGACCCAAAAATAGAAGCTCCCAACCCGATTAGGGCTGAATCGGCTGCCGCTCAATGATATCTCCCTCCGGCGGGGGTGGGGCTGCAGTGGTTTCCTCCGGAGTGGGAGTTTCTTCGATAAAGGGGGTTTCTTCCGGATCCGGTGTCTCGAACGGTTCAGGAGCAACGGGTGGCAGAATCGGCAGGGGTGGCAAGGTTTCTTCGGGTTCTGGCTCCGGAGGCGGGGGTGGGGTGAGGAGTGGAGTCACCTGCCCAAGCAGCTCAGCATAGAATATGGCATCTTGCTCCAGCCCAAAACGGCCCACCTCCCAGCGGTGTCGAGGTACAAACATCGTTTGCAGTAACACTTCCCGACTGACAAACGTGGGGGTTCCTAAAAATACATAGCCGTCAATGATGACCCGGTTCAGATCAGGGCGACTTTGAAAGACCCGATCCACCTCCCGAAGCATCTCCGTATCCAGCCGCTCCAACAGAGTTTCCAAAGTCTCATCCGGGCTAATCAACACCCGCACTGGAAAGCGATAGCCTTCGCAACGGTAATCACCACAAATCGTCACCAGCTCATTGCGCACTCGGATTTGGGAGAGTGGGTCGATATTGCCCCCCGGCACAAACACTTCGGCCTCGGGGTCTGCCTCCTGTGCCCAGGTCAGAGGTTTGCCAACCCACCCCGCCAACATCAGGGATCCCAAAAACAAGCCCAGACCCAGACCTTGGATAGAAAGTCTTCTACCCTGGCTGGGCTTTGGACGGGAAGAAGATGTGGTGGGATCCTGAATCGGGCGTTTCATGGCATTAACCGTTCCCGTAACGTGCTGTAGGCGTTTACCCCGTACCGCCAAATCTACCCGACATCCGCAGGGGAGGCACTAGATCCGGCAAATTCTCTCCGAATCCTTCGTCCTCCGGACGACCCGGAGGGTCAACGTTTGGGTTTGAGTGGGATCCCGGAGCGGCAGGGTTATGCCAAATCAGCATTCAAGCTAAAAAGCCCCAGACTTTGACAGGGAGCAAGGTAGCTTGACAGTGGCAACGCTCCTCCGGGATTCCTATGAAGCCATTACGCACCTTTAAGGTTACCCCTTACTTACCTGCTGCTCTGGAAAGTCTGCGCTTCTTGGCCTACAACCTACACTTCAGTTGGAATGTCGAAACCCGTAATGTGTTTAACCGCATGGATCCCGATCTGTGGGATCACTGTGCCCACAATCCGGTGGCTCTGTTGGGAGAAATCCGACAGGAGCGGCTGGATGAGTTGGCGGAGGATCCCGGCTTTTTGGCTCAACTGGAACGGGCAACTCAACAGCTGCAAAGTTATTTACAGAAAGACACCTGGTATCGCAAGCAACGCTCTGCCCACGCCGTAGAAGGAGAATGCTACGCTTATTTTTCGGCCGAGTTTGGTCTGGCGGATTGCCTGCCTATTTATTCGGGGGGGTTAGGGGTCTTGGCTGGGGATCACCTCAAAGCCGCCAGTGACCTCGGCCTGCCTCTGGTGGGGGTGGGCCTACTTTACCAAAAAGGCTATTTTCGCCAGTACCTCAACCCCGATGGCTGGCAACAGGAACGCTACCCCATCAACGACTTTTTCAATATGCCTTTAGAGCTCCAGAAGGATGCTGAGGGCAAAGAAATTCGCATCGAGTTGGACTACCCCAACCGTAAGGTGTTGGCGCGCATTTGGAAAGTGAATGTGGGCCGGGTACCACTCTACCTGTTGGATACCAACATCGAGCCCAACAGCCAATACGACCAAGACATTACCGATGAGCTGTACGGCGGCGACCAAGATGTGCGCATCCACCAAGAGATCATGCTGGGGATTGGCGGGGTGCGGGCCTTACGCGCCCTCGGGATCCGGCCCACGGTCTATCACATGAACGAGGGACACTCAGCTTTTCTGGCAGTGGAACGGATGCGCCTATTGATGGCTGAGCAGGGGTTGAGCTTTGAAGAAGCCTGGCAGGTGGCCAAATCCAGCCAAATGTTCACCACCCATACCCCGGTACCGGCGGGGATTGACCTGTTTCCGCCCGACAAAATTGATTACTATCTTGGCTTCTATTACAGCCAGATGGGACTGACGCGGGAGCGGTTTTTGGCTTTGGGGCGGGAGAATACTGGCGATTTTCAGTCGCAGTTCAGCATGGCGGTGCTGGCCATCAATATGGCTTCTTTTGTGAATGGGGTGAGTAAGTTGCACGGGGCGGTCTCCCGCAAGATGTTCGGTCGGCTGTGGCCGGGGATCCCCTTAGAAGAAGTGCCGATTACCTCTATCACCAATGGGATCCATGCCCGCACCTGGGTGGGGGAAGAGAACCAAGCCCTTTATGACCGCTATCTAGGCCCCGACTGGCCAGAAGCCCCCCCCTCGGATCCGATGTGGCAAAAGGTGGATCGAATCCCGGATAGCGAACTGTGGCGTACCCACGAGCGCAGTCGCTCCCGGCTGGTCAGCTTTACCCGCGAACGCCTGATGGCCCAGTTACATAAACGGGCCGCTTCGGCAGTCGAAATTCAACGGGCTTCAGAAGCCCTGAATCCGGAGGTGCTCACCATTGGCTTTGCCCGCCGTTTTGCCACCTACAAACGGGCTACCCTGCTGTTTAAGAATCTGGAGCGCTTCAAAGCCCTGGTCAGCAACCCTCGCCACCCGATGCAGTTCATCTTTGCCGGTAAGGCTCACCCCCGCGATACTCCCGGTAAAGAGTTGATCCGCCACATTGTGCAATTGTCGCGGCAGCCGGAGTTTCGGCATCACTTGGTGTTTATCGAAGACTACGATATGCATGTCACCGGCATGATGGTGGCCGGGGTGGATGTGTGGCTGAACAACCCACTGCGCCCCCGGGAAGCCAGTGGCACCAGTGGCATGAAGGCCGCCGCCAATGGGGGACAAAACCTGAGCATTTTGGATGGCTGGTGGGATGAGGCCGACTACTACCAAACCGGCTGGCCTATCGGTCGGGGCGAGGAATATGAAGATCGCACCTATCAGGATGAGGTGGAATCGAATGCCCTTTACGATTTGCTGGAGCAAGAGGTTGCTCCGGCTTTCTACCAGGTCAGCAGTGATGGTCTGCCCCATCAGTGGATCCAGCGCATGAAGCAGTCGATTCGCCTCAACGCCCCTCTGTTTAGTACCCAACGCATGGTGCAAGAGTATGCCGAACGGGCCTATATTCCCCTGAGTGGCTACTTCGACCGCATGCGCAGCGAAAACTTTGAATCTGCCCGTCGGTTCACCCGCTGGCACAGCCACCTCCAGGAGAACTGGTATGGCATTCAGGTGCTGGGGGTGCAGATCGAGAACCAAAAGGAAACTCTGGCTGTTTCTACGCAGCAAGATAGTCAAGCGGTGATGGCGAGAGATCCCCTAACCGTAACCGCCGAGGTACGACTGGGATCCCTACAACCGCAGGATGTGGTTTTGCAAGCCTACCAAGGGCCTGTGGATGATACCGGCCATATTCAGCAGGGGCGAACCACCCCGATGCGTTACGTGGAGACGGTCGAGGATCGGGCCGTTTTCTCGGGGCAAATTCGCTATGATGCCAGCGGCCTGCAGGGGTTGGCGTTGCGGGTGATGCCCTTCCATCCCGACATGCACGATCCCTACGAGATGCGGTTGATGCTCTGGGTCTAGGCCACAGGTTGGGATCCCCGAATTCTGTCTAGAACGTTGTCTAGAGATGAGGAGGATCCCTCAGCGCCCCCAGCTACATCTGCCTGCCGAGAGGATTATTGCAGCGGCTGGCTGTTGCCCCCTTCTTGCACCCGAATCAAGTCGACCGGGTAGCCGAGAATAAAGTCAGTGGCCTCCAGAATCAGCGTGGGGCCAAATAGGACAAATCCCGCCAAGAGGGCCAAGAGCGGCAGGGTATTTTTGAGCATGTCGTCGTTCACAACGTCCTCTCACACCTAGAGGTTCGACAACAACACAACAAAGGGGCAAAACCCTCTGCGTTGTTCCGGCTCCAGCTTGACCGATCTGGCCGTCAATGGCACCCCGGTTCTTGGTGTTCTCCACTGCGGAATCATGCAGAATAAAAACAGACCTTGGTTGGATGCCATGCCCAAAGTCCACTCTTCCACAGGTTTGCGTGTTTTGATCATCACCACCCTACTGTTGGGGGGCATGCTCAGTTGGCGGCAGGATCGGGTCTTGGCCGTGATGGGATTGGCCAGTGCGGCAGCCATTTCCGTGTTTACTCGCCCGGCCATTTTGGCCTACAACCGAGGTCGAGAACGGTGGCTAAAGCAAGATATGTCGGGGGCCGTCGAACAGCTGAGCTTGGCTTTGCAACAGGATCGTAACCTGATCAATGCCTACCTTTTGCGAGGAAAAGCCTATTTTGCCCTTAACCAAACTCCCTTGGCCTTGGCGGATTTCGACCGGGCGATCGAGTTGGCCCCGCGCCAGCCAGAACCCTACTACTGCCGCGCCTTGATTCGAGTTAGTCAAGCGGACACGGAAGGAGCCATTGCCGATCTCACTCAGTTGGTGGCTTTACGCCCAAGTGCTACTTACCACATTAACTTGGCCGATCTGCTGGCCGAGCAGGGATCCCTGGCCTCTGCGCTCACCCGTTTGGATGAAGCGATTCGGTTGGATCCCACCTCGACCCCTGCGTTTGTTGCACGGGCACACCTACACAGCTACTTGGGAAAATGGGAGGCTTCGTTGGCTGATTGGTCAAAAGCGATTGAGTTGCAGCCTGATTCAGCCCTCTACTACAACCGTGGCATCACCTACTCCTATGCCGATCGCTATGACGAGGCGATTGCAGATTGGGATCGCAGCGTGGAGATGGATCCCGAGAAACCCAACACTCTCTACAGCCGTGGCAATGCCCTTTACGAGTTGGGGGAGCTGAAAGCCGCCCTCGATGACTATGACCGTGCCTTTCGCATCGAGGCCAATCTCAATCAGGTGGATGTTTCGGATGAACATGGCCTGTACGGGCGGGGATTGGCCCACTGCAACATGGGCGATAAGGTGACGGCTTTCTCGGATTGGCAAGCGGCTTTGGTCGTTTGCCGCAAACACCACAATCTGAGCTTAGCCAAGCAGGTGCATCGGGCTTTGCTGCGCCTTAGAGATCCCCATTCAGATCTGGGTAGAGAACAATCTGCCTAGAAAACCCCCGGCCTAT
>JAUQVI010000237.1:0-5292 GCA_039794885.1 Thermostichus sp. DG02_5_bins_236 | reverse complement strand
TCTGCTTTGGGAGGGACTGTAAGACCAAAGGGAGGAAGGCGCAAGTCTACCCTCTCGGAGGCAAGTCCCGATGAACAAAGAAGCCCGCGCTCTATTGCGTAGCAATGAGCGTCGGGTACTTCACACAAAGACTGTAACCTAGCTGTAGCCTATAGATCTCACCCTGAAGCAACTTCGTCATCACAACCCTATCTGTCATTTCATAGCTACTCTATCTATCATCACAGGTCTCAGGGAGATTATTCATAACCCCTATCACCCGGGATCCCTGGCTAGCTAGGGTTGATTTCCGGATCCAGGCTTCGAGCAAGAGTTAACAAATCAGCCCCCGTTACCCGGTTCAGGATCCATTCTGTGTGTTGTTTGGCTCCCAAACGTTTGTAAAATCCTATCGCCGGTTCATTCCAATTCAACACTATCCACTCCAATCGCCCATACCCTTGGGCGACAGCTTCTTGTGCCAACCGAACCAACAGAGCTTTGCCAATGCCACGACCGCGAAACTCGGGCAATACAAACAGATCTTCTAGATAGATTCCAGGTCGGGTGAGAAACGTAGAAAAATTGCGGAAATAGAGGGCAAATCCTACAGGGGATCCGGGACGTTCTTCCACTTCCGCCAGTAATACAGTCGCCACCGCCTCAGGTCCAAACAAATGCTGCTGCAACTCTGTTACGGATCCCGTTACCAGATGACTCAGTTGTTCATACTCAGCCAAGGCTTGGATCAACGCAAAAATGGTGGGTACGTCTGGTGGCGTTGCGGGTCGAATCTGCATAGTACAGTTGCATGCAATAAAAACACAAAAAACACTAGCGGCGACTAGTGCGCAGAGCTTTACTGCGGTTGTTCACCTGTTTCAAAAACAAGGGTAAAAGTTTCTCTTGAATATGAACAAAAGCAGCTTGTAAACCCTCATTTTCGTAAAGCAGGCCAATTTCTGCCTCAACACGAGTTGGATCCCCGAATGCAGAAAGAAATTGATTGGAGGTGATCCAGGTAAAGAGCTCCGTTCGAGTTAAATCACAATTTGGAGGTGAGGGGAGAGATCCCTTTTGTAGCAAGCCAAGCAGCCATTGGCGGGCAAACAAACTCAACACCGCATCCCCCAGCCAAGCCTTATCCCGGCGGGATCCCTCGTCCAGTTGTGCCACTTGTTGTTTAAAAGTGAGAGGAAAATGGGAGCCTGCAGACATGAGAGATAAATCCAGAAAGAGTCATTGATCCGGCAAGAATGGGCATTTGGCTATTGCAAATTAACTTTCTGTGCTGATATCGGGTTGATATTCTGGCAGTATGAAGTAAAAGGTTGTACCCACATCCACAGCTGAGTCAAACCCAATTTTTCCTCCGTGCTGTTCAATGATTGCTTTGCAGATACTCAAGCCCAAGCCTGTTCCGCCTCGCATCCGGGTGGTGGAACTATCCGCTTGGGCAAACTTTTGGAAGATTCGACCCTTGAATTCCTCAGGGATCCCTGTGCCTTGATCCCGAATGGCTACCTGCACATGCCCCGCCTGATGAGCCACCCGAACATAAACCTCGGATCCCGGTGGAGAAAACTTACAAGCATTTGAGAGCAAGTTGGTGAGCACCTGTAATAAGCGATGGCTATCCCCCATCACCCAGTGTTCTTCTGAGCTAGGGTCTAACTTTAACTCCACGTCGTATTGTGTGGCATAGGTGCGATTGTCTTCGATGGCTTGGTGAACTAGCTTCAACACCTGCTGGGGCTGCATATTGAACTCCATCCGGCCCGCTTCGATCTTTTCAATATCGAGAATGTCATTGACTAGAGCCACTAACCGTTCCACACTGCGATAGGCAATTTCCGCCAAAGATTTTACCTGACCAGGTAATTCCCCTGCTGCACCACCGATAATTAAACCCAAAGCACCTCGAATAGCAGTTAGAGGAGTACGCAGCTCATGGTTGACTGTCGAAACAAATTCTTTTTTCATCTGATCCATACGCTTGCGTTCGGTAATGTCTTTGATGGTGCCTTCGTAATACAATAATTCTCCTTCTCGATTATGAACAGCTTGCGCACTTTGGGAAATCCAGGCCAAACGACCATCCAATCGTTGAACCTGAGCCTCAAATTGAGAAATTTGCCCCTCCGCTTGTAGCCCTTGTAAGAAAGTTCGATAGTGTTCGGGATCCACATAAAAGTGCTCCATACCCTGTTTTAAGTCGGCCAGCAACTCCGCTGGGGATCCATAGCCAAAAATACGAGCTAGGGCTTGGTTGGCGCTTAAGTATCGTCCTTGTGGGGAAATCTGACACATTCCCTCCGGCGCATTTTCGAAAATGCTGCGAAAGCGAGCTTCAGAGGCACGTAGATCTGCTTCTACCGTATCCCCATGTTCAGTGATGGTTTGTAGGATCAGCTCCAAATCTGATTTGGCCAAGACCAATTCTTCTGTTTTCTGAAACAAAACCGCCTCGACAGTATCGGCATGTTCAGTCGTGGTTTCCAACAAAATTTCCAGATCCCGCTTCTCTTGGGTCAGCTTTTGAATCTGTTGCCAATACGCTTCCACTTGGGCGAGCAGCTGCATCCGCTCTTTGCGTTCCTCAGCAAGTTGCTGTTGCAAAAACTCCACTTGCTTTTGCAGATCAGCCTCTACCCGATTTGGCATTGCGTCAGAAGGTTGTGGAGGTGGCACGGGCGGGGGAGCCTCAACCTCTTGATGTTAGCGATTCAAGACTCGATTGAGCCATCTGGAAAAACCCAGTATGAACTTATTGGCACAAGAACGTGGCAGCAAAGCGCTCCAGCCTCATTTTAAGATAGGGTCTGGCCTACCCCCCGTCGGGTTGCGGATTGATTTTGGCATTGTGAGGATCCTGGAGCATGTTGTTGGAGCTAACCCCAGAAGAGTGTGAAGCGGTGATTCCGGTGGTGCCGACCCGCCTTCAGTATGCCGCCTACTGGAGTGATGCCCTGAAGAGTACAGGTCGCATCATCACTGCCATTTTGGTCGGTGTGGCGCTGCTGGTGCTTTCTCGTCCCTTTGGCGAGGGATCCTTCCTGGGGGCCATTTGTTTTCTGGCCGGGATCCTCTCTTTGTTGTACCCCTTCTTGTGGGGGCCGCTTTACGTGATTTCCCGCCGCCAACTGGCCTTTCGAGAGATTCCCTACGGAGGGCTTTTTTTTGGGCAGGTGTTGCGCACACGCCGGGTGAATGTGGTGGTGGAAGAACGGGAGAAGCTGGACGAAAACGGCGATCTGTATATCGAAGAGGTACGGGAGCGACAGTTTGAGATGGAAATCGGGGACGAAACCGGACTCACCTACCGACTACGGGCCAGAGACGATCCTCGCTATGGACGCATTGTGAAAAAACAATCGGTGATTGGATTGGTGAAGGCCTATTCCCGCGATTTGGAGCGCCGCCCCAGCCTGAGTGAAGTCTATGTAGTCAAACTGGGGGAGTGGGTGGGAGATATCTCCTACCTGGATCGGGAGGCTTTCTTGGATATGGCCGATGAGCTGCTGGAGCTGCAAGCTCAGGGTCAGGTTTGAGTTCAGAACCGCTCCCTGACTTTCTTGTCTCATAGCTCCACTATCTCTACTTCATAGAGGGACCCTTTCCGGCCCTTTTTTATCGCTTTTTCTGGGGTGCCTGGAGATGAGCGGAGGCTGCCCCTCGATCCAGCGGAGGGATCCCGCTGGGAAACAAACGGGTCGAACAGAGAAAAACTGCAAAACACTTGTGCTTCACTCACGGCTGCGTTATGCTCCTTTTCATAACATCAGTTTTCCTACGGATTTACCGTAGATTGTGTGGAGGGTTGAGCGGCGGTGGTTATGGCGATTGCACAAACTCTGGTGCAGGACAGTGTTGAGCAAGTGCGGGTGATGGTACGGATCCCGCGTGCTTATCACGAACATGCGCTCATCTCCCACCTGATTCGGGATTGTGGCTTAGAGGTGAATATCTACGCGGCTTAGTTATCCAGGCAGGGGGATGGCTGGTTTGATCTGGGGTTGCGTGGCTCTGCCAGGCAGATGTCGAATGGACTGGCCTATTTGGATAGCCAAAGTGTTGAGGTGTGGAGCCAAACCCGTGCAGGCGAGGAGAAAGAGGGGTAGGGCCGAGGTTGGGGCCTGGGATCCAGGCTGTTCATTTGCATTTTCCACATGAATCTCTCACAGTATTGAGAACGGTACAGGTCATGTCGTTTCCTCGTCGTTCGGTTTTGGCAACTGCTGCAGTTTTGGTTGGTTTGGCATTGGGGATTGCGTGTACCCAGGTTCAAAACCGGATCAGCCTCACCCTGGTTAGCTACGCCGTGACCCGTGCTGCTTACAACACCATCATTCCTCAGTTTGTTGAGCAGTGGAAAGCCAAAACCGGCCAGAACGTGAGGATTGAGGCCAGCTATGGCGGATCCGCAAGCCAAACGCGGGCCGTGATTGATGGGTTAGACGCCGATGTCGTTTCTCTAGCCTTGGCCCTAGACACCCACCGTATTGAAGAAGCGGGCCTGATTCAGCCGGGCTGGGAGCAAGAAGCTCCGAACAATGGCATCGTGACCCGTTCAGTGGTGGTGATGGTTACCCGTCCGGGAAATCCTCAAAAGATTCAAGACTGGGATGATTTGGCCAAGGAGGGCATCCAGGTGGTGACTGCCAACCCAAAAACCTCAGGAGGAGCCCGCTGGAATTTCCTCACTTTGTGGGGATACAAAACGTTAGTGCAGGGTATGGATGATGCGGCAGCTTTTAACTTCACCACCCGCGTCTATCAAAATGTTGGGGTTTTGCCGCGGGATGCCCGTGAAGCCACCGATGTCTTTTTCCAAAAAGGGCAGGGAGATGCTCTCATCACCTACGAGCATGAGGTGCTGCTGGCACGGTTACGCGGCCATGAGTTGCCTTATATCCTGCCGGATGCCAGCATCTCCATCGATAGTCCCGTAGCAGTAGTGGATGCAGTTGTGGATAAGAAAGGCACTCGTGCAGTGGCTGAGGCCTTTGTGGAGTTTTTGTTTAGCCCTGCAGCGCAGCGGGAGTTTGCCAAGGTGGGGTTTCGCCCGGTGAATCCAGAGGTGGCAGCTGAGTTTGCCAGCCAGTATCCCGCTGTTGAACACCTGTTCACCATTGAGGATCTGGGCGGCTGGCATGCCGTTCAAAAGCGGTTCTTCGCAGATCAAGCCATCTTTGATAAGATCCAGACACAATTGTAAAACATCTGTAGACTAATCTAAACGCAATTGCAACACCTGTAGCATCTCAGTCCATTTTGTTTGTATTTCATCATTGGCTTACGGAAGGCAAGGCA
>JAUQVI010000236.1:0-5320 GCA_039794885.1 Thermostichus sp. DG02_5_bins_236 | reverse complement strand
GCTCCCGTGCTGAGCGCCTAGCCCAGCGGTTGCGAGAACTGGGAGAAAACCCCGAATTGTGATCTGCTTTTGGGGCGGTCTCAAGCCAAAAGGGATCCCCACCTAGCCCTACACTGGGATCCTGGCCTTCCAGGAACAGGACACCATGACCAGAGAACGCCTCAGCCTGTGGACCAAGCTTGCCTATGGGGTGGGCGATCTGGGCACGGGCATGACCGCCAACATTTTGCTCTTTTTTCTGCTGCCCTTCCTTACCAATACGGTTGGCATGGCAGCCGGTTTGGCGGGCAGCATCTACGCCATTACCCGCCTTTGGGATGCCATCAACGATCCCATCATTGGCATCCTGAGCGACCGCACCCGTAGCCGCTGGGGGCGCCGCCGCCCTTGGCTGCTGTTTGCCGCTATTCCTTTTGGCCTGAGCTTTCTGGCGCAGTGGTGGATCCCGTTTCCGGGCCGGATTGGCCCTCTGTTTGCCTACTACCTGCTGGTGTCTTTGCTCTTCAATACCTTCTACTCGGCCGCCAACATTCCCTATGCTGCCCTTACCCCAGAGCTAACCCAAGACTACGATGAGCGCACCCAACTGAATCAGTTTCGCTTCGCCTTTTCTGTTGGCGGCAGCATCGTGGCCGTGTCGGTATTTCCGTTGCTCTTTAATCTCCTGCCAGATCGACAGGCAGGCTATCTGCTGGCCGGCACCTGCTTTGCCGTCATCTCCTCTTTGCCCCTGCTGCTCTGCTTTTTGGGGATACGAGAGCGGTACTGGTCGGAACAGGCTCCTCTGCCTTTGACCCAACAACTACGGGTCGTTCTTCGCAATCGTCCCTATCTGTTTGTGGCCGGTATTTACCTCTGCTCTTGGCTCACCTTCCAGTTCACTGCCACGATTATTCCTTTTTTCATCGTGTTTTGGATGGGCCTACCGGAGGTATGGATTTCCCTGGTGGTGTTGGCAGTTCAGGGGATCGCTGTGGTGACCCTATTTTTGTGGACCCAAGTGAGCGCTCATTTGGGCAAACGCAGCATGTACCTGATCGGGGCAGGGTTTTGGTTAATCGCACAAGGGGGTTTGTTTTTTGTGCAGCCGGGGCAGCAGGGGCTGATGATTGGACTGGCCCTGATTGCCGGGGTAGGAGCTTCTGCCACCGCCTATCTGGGTCCTTGGTCGATGCTGCCGGATGTGATCGACCTAGATGAGTTGCAGACGGGGGAGCGACGGGAGGGGATCTTCTACGCCTTTATGGTGTTGCTGCAAAAGGTAGGGCTGGCCCTAGGGCTGTTTTTGGTCGGGCAAGCCTTGGATCTATCCGGGTTCATCTCTTCGGTAGCCGGAGCAGCCCCTCCTCTGCAACCGGAATCGGCATTGTTGGCCATCCGCTTGGCTATTGGTCCTTTGCCTGCCCTGTTTTTAATCGGCGGCATCCTGTTGGTGTGGTTTTACCCATTAACCCGGCAGCGCCATGAGCAGATCTTGGCGCAATTGGAAGAAAATCGGCAAAAATCTGACCTTAACCCGGAATAATCCCCATAAACTACCGATTTTCAGCAAAAGAGGATACGGTTTTTACAGGCGGTTCCACTACGATGGCATTACGGGCTTCGTGTAGTCTGTTTAACATGGGCCAGTTGGTTGACCGTCACGTCAGGTAGCAGTGAGGTTGAACGTGCTCCGTGCCACCACGGGTTCTGTAAAGTTAGCCCAAGCCATCAAAGCAGGATCCCCGATAGGGTTCAGAGGTGCATGGGTGGGTTGGGGTTTGGGGCTGCTCGGTTATGGGATCCTCGCCGTCTTGGGCCAGCGCTACCTTAACCAGTTGGAAACAGACCAGGCTCGGCAAGCTTTGCAACAGTTCCTTTGGCAGGTCGCGGTAAAATCCTTATCTGAACCTGTCTTGCCGGATAGCAGTTCTACCTTCACCCGTCCTGGCACCCGTCCTGGCACCCGTCCTGGCACCCGTCCTGGCACCCGTCCTGGAGAAGTTCGGGATTCCCTGCCCGTGCTCCCCCCCCAGGAACAAGAAGCCCCTCCTCCAGAAACAGCTTCAGAACCTGAAAGTGAACTCCGTGAGGAGGGATCCGCCGCAGCTCCTTCACCTGCACCCCAAGTCTCTCCCCGTCCTGAGGAAGCACAGCCCGCGCCATCGATCCGGGATTTGCCCACAAGAATCATTGATTATTTCCCGGCCTTGCGGGATCCCTTGTCAACCGAGACAGAACCCGTAGACTTTGCCACCACAGTGCAGATTTACCCCCTCAGCAATCTGGATCCCCAGCACCAAGATAAGCTGGTTCGGCTAGGCCAACTGAGTCTTGTAGAGGACATGGAAAGTATTGCCGGGATCCCGATTATTGTCGAACGGCTCGATACTCAAACCCTGGCCAGCTTTGCCCTGTTACAGAGGGCTCCTGCCACTCAAGTGGATCCTGCTTCAAGCGACCCATGGGTGGTGCAACTGAACACTGCGCGACCCTTCCCCTCTCTACCTTGGATTTGGGGAGGGGTGCTGTTGCTAGCAGGTGGGTGGCTGAGTCGGGCGGATTTGCAGCGGCTCAGTAAACAAGAGGAACGCTATCGGGGTATTTTTGCCAAAGCCTTGCCCACGGTCATGTTAGTGGATCCGGCCACCCAGCACATTTTGGAAGTGAACCCAGCTTTTGAAACTCTGCTGGGCTATTCTTTGGCAGAAGCTGCCAGCCTAACCTTGAAGGATCTGGTGGTGCCTAATCTGGAATCTCTGGATGATGCCCGTCATACCGAAATTCAGGGACATCTGCTGCAAACCCTCGAAGGGGTGACTGAGCAGCAGTATTGGCGGCAGGACGGCACTACAGTGGATGTCTCGGTGAGCACCAGCAATTTGGTCTTGAGCAAGCGCTCTTTGCTGTGTTTGATCGTGCAGGAAATCAGCGAACGCAAACAGCTAGAAGCTCAGTTGCGCAGGGCTGCTTCCCTCGATCCGCTCACGCAATTGCCCAACCAACCTTCCTTTATCGCCAAGCTTAAGCAAGCTATGCAACGTATGGAGGAGCAACAGGCCCTATTGGCGGTGCTCTTTCTGGATTTGGATGGGTTTAAGGTGATCAATGATAGCCTTGGGCACAGTGTTGGGGATCGCCTGCTGGTGCAGATCAGCCAGCGTCTGGCCAGCTGCCTAGATAGTAGTGAGACCTTAGCCCGCTTTGGGGGCGATGAATTCACCATTTTGCTGGAATATGTGCAGGGGGTTGAAGATGCCTTACATGTGGCACAACGGGTGCTTGCCGTTTTTGCCAACCCCTTCGAGATCAAGGGACAAGGGGTGCCGGTTCATCTGAGCGCCAGCGTTGGCATTGCCATCAGCTCAGCTTCTCATGCAAAGGGCCATGCCGGGCAGACAACCTCTCCTGAAGAATTGATCCGCAATGCCGATACAGCCCTGTCTTGGGCAAAGTCTCGCGGTAAGGCCCAGTATGCCGTTTACGACGAGGTGATGCGGCAATGGGCTCTGCAACGGCTGCAAATGGAAACGGAAATTCGTCAGGCCCTGCGGCAGAATCAATTCCGGGTGTACTATCAGCCGATTGTACAACTGAGCACAGGCTGTGTGGTCGGGTTTGAAGCCCTACTGCGTTGGGAACACCCCGAACGAGGGCTGATCCCACCGGCTGAATTCATTCCCGTTGCCGAGGAAACGGGCCTGATTGTGCAACTGGATCGCTGGATTCTTCAGGAAGCCTACTGGCAAAATGTGCGCTGGTTGGCCCAAATGGGCAAAAAGGCTGCCGTGACCATGAGTGTCAATCTCTCCGGCAAACAATTTTCCCAGCCCGGTTTGGTAGAGTTTATCGCACGGCTCCTGTCCAACACCGATTTGGATCCCAGCTACCTAAAGCTAGAAATTACCGAGAGCTTAATCACCGAGTCGCATGGAGAAGCCGTCGAGCAATTGGTACAGTTGCGCAAATTGGGGGTGTTAATCAGCATCGACGACTTTGGTACCGGCTACTCTTCCCTCAGCCGCCTGCATGATTACCCCATCGATACCCTGAAGATTGACCGCTCCTTCATCTCCCGCATGGGGCCAAATGGCGAGAATGCCGAGACGATCCGCATGATCATTACCCTCGCCCACAGTCTTGGTATGGATGTGATTGCTGAGGGGATCGAAACCCTACAGCAACTGCACTTGATCAAGTTACTGAACTGCGAGTATGGTCAGGGCTACTTTTTCGCCAAACCGCTCAAGCCAGCAGAGGCAGAACAGCTGCTACGCTCGCAACTGGGGTAGTTCAACGGGATCCCAACTTCACTCTTGCAGGATGCGAATACCACTGCCGGAGGGGGTCACCGTACCGGAGTTGGGCAGAATGCGAATACCACTGCCGGTGGGTTGAATCACCGTATTGTCGGTATTCACAAAAAAGGTATTGGATTGGCCATCGCGGCGATAGACCACCACATCGTTGCGGTTGAACTGGGAGCGGCAGATGATCGGTGCATCGGTGGCAGCCGTAGCGGCGCTACAACGGTAGCCAGGAGCAGAAACAATATTGCCCGACTCGTCAATGCGGAAGCGAGCCCCCGAGGAAAAACCAGGATTGTTGGGATTGAGAATGACCGAGCCGCCTGTACTGGGTTCTACCTGAATGCGGCGCCCATCGATGATGATCCGCTGTGCTTCTGCTGCAGGCATGGTCACCAGGCCCATCAGCAAGGCCACACAGGCAGCTTTAACGGGGAAAAGGAAGTTCATCGGACATCTCCTTCTGCCAGGAGCAGTGATAGTGACTCTGATAGTTTGATCTTGGCCTGGGCATCGATCAGAAACCAGGACACAAGCCGTCACTGCTGTTGCCAAGATGGGCAGACCCCGTTACCAGAGACCTGAGCGCCCCAAGGCCAACCCCACCACCAACATCCCCAGCACCAAAAAGGGCTGAGCACTAGCCTGGTATTTCACATCGTTCTTGAGGGGATCCCTTAAGAAGTACATATCTTGAAAGGTGATCTGGGGAATGATTAGTAGCACCAAAATCGCCCCGTACAGTTGCATGCCCGCTCCGACCAAGAAAGAAGCCATGCTGAACTGGAATAAATCAATCATCAGCACCGAGATCCAGGCGGCTCCCATCGCCCCAAACATTACTGGCAAAGAGGCCAAACCAAATTGTCTATCCCCTTCGATGCTCTTGAAATCATTGACCACGGCAATGCCGAGTCCGGCCAAGCTGTAGATCAAGGTGAGGGCACAGACCGTCCAGTTCAACTGACCAAACAGAGCATGGCCTGTCCACCAGGGTAGGGCGATGTAGCTAGCCCCCAAAGCGTAGTTGCCCA
>JAUQVI010000235.1:0-5373 GCA_039794885.1 Thermostichus sp. DG02_5_bins_236 | reverse complement strand
TGTTGCTGGGTTGTGTGCTGGGAGCGGAGTCACCGGCGGTGATTGTGCCGGGGATGCTTCGGCTGAAAAGCTTAGGCTGGGGGGTAAGCAAGGGGATCCCGGATGCGATTTTGACCGGTAGTGCCCTTTCCGATGTGCTGTTGCTGCTGGTGTTTAGTCTGCTGCTGAGTTTCCTGGGGCAGGGGGCAGAGGAAACGGTTCATTTCTTGGGGATGGCACTATCTCCGCTGCAGCGGCTGCCTTTTCAGGTGGGGATGGAAATTCTCCTCGGCTTGGGAATAGGCTATCTGGCGGCTCAGGTTTTGGTGGTGTTGCTCATCCGGCAGAACTGGACCCGCACCACAGTGCAGGAGGTGTTGCTGACGGCTTGCCTAGGGTTGGGGTTGGTTCTTCTGCCGCGGGTATGGCCTTATTTTTCTGGCTACCTGGCGGTGATGGCGATGGGTTTTTTCTTGATCGAGCTGGATGGCCCTTTGGCGCGGCGGTTGCGCAGCGGCTTCGATGCCCTTTGGGGGATAGCAGAAATTGTCTTGTTCGTGTTGCTAGGGGCAGCTTTGGATCTGTCGGTGCTGGGATCCGTGCTCCTGCCCGGTTTGCTGCTGTTGAGCTTAGGAATGCTGCTGGGGCGGGGTCTAGGCTGGTGGCTCTCGACGCTGGGCAGCAATTGGATCTGGCGGGAGCGGCTGTTTTTGCTGCCGGGGAACATGGCCAAGGCCACGGTGCAGGCGGCCATTGGCGGGATCCCGTTGGCTCAAGGTCTGGCCGGTGGGGAAATCATTCTGGCGCTGGCGGCATTGTCCATTTTGGTGACAGCTCCTCTGGGAGCTTGGTCGACGCAGGTGTTTGCCCCCAAGCTGCTGCAAAAGGGGGAAGTGGATCCCACCAAGGTGGGTAGCCAGGGTCGGGTTCGTTTCTTGGCGGCGGTGGATACTTCTTCCCTGGCAGCAGCAGTGCTGCGAAAAGCGGCGGATTTGGCGCGGCGGGTGGAGGGGGAGGTGGTTGTATTGCATGTTACGGAGGATCCGCAAGGGATCCCGGCCCGGCAGTTGCAAGAACTGAGCCAACGGCTCCTAGCCGATATTCGTTACCACTTTCGCCTCTGCTCCGGACCCTTGGCGGAAGCCATTGTAAAGGTTGCCGGCGAAGAACAGGTGACGGATATTGTCATGGGTAAACGCGGTCACCGCGGCTGGGAGCAAGTGTTGGTGGGATCCACCTCCCAGGCGGTGTTAGAAACCAGCCCCATACCGGTGATTTTGGTGGAAGAGGAGGGCTTTCTGCAGGAAAAACGGTAGGGATCCCTGCGGTTGCTGCCCGTTGTTTGAGTTAGTTAACTCCAAGCTGGGCATGCAGTTGGGCATCTGCAACACCACCCTGAAACGGGCGAAGACAGTTAGACAACAACAATTCTCATTTTCAATACAGATTACTGTGAATCCATTGGTGTAGGCGGAAGCCCACCAGGGAGAGACAAATTTTTCTTTTCTGTTCGGGAGCCTCACATGTCCAATTCATCCGGTGCCCTGCGCTTTATCCTCCTGTTGGGCATTGTGAGCTTGTGTGCCGATGCCACCTATGAAGGGGCTCGCAGCATTTCCGGCGCTTTTTTGGGATCTTTGGGTGCTAGTGGCACGGTGGTGGGCTTGGTGGCAGGGGGGGGAGAGCTGCTGGCCTATGGGCTGCGCTTGGGGGTTGGCTTCTTCAGCGATCGCAGCGGGCGCTACTGGCAGCTCACCACCTTGGGTTACCTGATCAACACGGCTGTGATCCCGGCCTTGGCTTGGGTGGGCAGCTGGCCTGCGGCAGCAGCTCTTTTGCTGGCGGAGCGTATCGGTAAAGGGATCCGCACCCCTCCGCGGGATGTGCTTCTCTCCCATGCAGCCATGCAAGTGGGGCGAGGGTTGGGATTTGGGATCCACGAGACCTTGGATCAGATTGGAGCTGTCAGTGGACCGCTGCTGGTGGCGGCGATGATCTGGGCTGGCTACGGGTTTCGGGGTGGATTTTTGCTGCTGGGGATCCCGGCTGTGGTTGGGTTGGTGGTCTTGGGGCTGGGGCAATGGCTTTATCCCAACCCCCGGGAGTTTGAGCCCCATTCTCCGGCGCTAGAGACCAAGGGGCTATCCAAAATGTTTTGGATCTACCTATTGGCGGCAGCTTTTGTGGCGATGGGGTTTGCTGATTTTCCGCTGATTGCTCTGCATCTGCAGCAGGCACAAGGGAGCGATGGAGTTGGGATCCCTTTGCTCTATGCCCTAGCGATGGGGATCGATGCAGTGGCAGCCCTAGGCTGTGGCTGGCTCTTTGACCGCATTGGGCTGTGGAGCTTGGTGGGAGCAGTCCTGGTCACCTGTGGCTTTGCTCCGCTGGCTTTTTCCGGTCGCTATGATCTGACGGTGCTGGGCATGATCCTTTGGGGAATCGGTATGGGGGCGCAGGAGTCGATTATGAAAGCAGCCGTAGCCGGGATGGTTGTGCCGGAGCAACGCGGCTTGGCCTTCGGGATTTTCACCAGTGCTTATGGATTGGCTTGGTTTCTAGGCAGCGCCCTGATGGGTGTGCTATATGATTGGTCTTTGCCGGGTTTGGTCATCTTCTCTGTAGGAGCACAGGCGCTAGGGGCCGTTATCTTGGTGGCTCTATTGCTCCCTTCTGGAGGATCCCGGCAACCGGGCTAGACGCTTCGGAGCTATTGGCAAGCTGACTCACAAGCTGACTAATTGGAGTGGGGGCAGGTTTGCCAATCAAAAACCCCTGCACCAGATCCACACCCTGAGCTTGAACCCACTGCAACTCACCGGGGGTTTCCACGCCTTCGGCAACGGTGGTGATCCCCAGACTTTGGGCCAGTTCCAGGATCTTTTGGGCAATCACCGCCTTATAGGGATCCCGATCCACGCCGCGGATGAGCTGCATATCCAGCTTGATCAAGTCGGGGTGCAGTTGATGGATTAAGTTCAAAGAAGCATACCCAGCACCCAGATCATCCAGGGCAACGCGAAAGCCTGCCTCCCGGTAAAAATGCAAGATCTTCCGCAGATGCCCAACATCATGGGCCCGATCCGACTCATTCACTTCAAAAACCACCTGCTCCGGTCGGATCCCAGACCGACCGATGGCCCAAACGGTGGAGCGCAAACAGAAGGCCGGATCGTAAATGGCGGTGGGGTTGAAATTGATAAACAGATCTCCGGCCAGTCTTTGCTGGATTGCTGTCTGAATGGCGGTGCGGCGGGCTGCCAAGTCCAGCTGGTAGAGCAGCTGAGCCTTACGGGCCATCTCAAACAATAGACCAGGGCTGATGAGATTCCCCTGCTCATCAACTCCCCGCATCAGGGCTTCGTGGGCCACCACCTGAGCGGGATCCCGCGCCAAGACAATCGGCTGAAAATGGCTGACGAGTCGATTCTGGGCCAAAACTTGTGCCAGAAGCTCCGCGTGGGCACGGTGCAACAACTGCGTCAGTGGCTCTACCCGCCCGCAATCTTGCCAGCGCGGCTCCACATCCTCCGACAGAAACAAAGCCCGACTGGCGCGCATCTCTTCTTCGGCAAGGATCCCGGCAATGCGTTCCAAAGTGGACTTCAGCCCCTCCTCCCCAACGGAGATGGCCAGTCCGAGATCTTCCAACGCTTGGATACTGGGTTGGGCAGCAGCTCGGGTCTCGACAGGCTCTGCAGTGAGAGCATTCAGCAATTTGCTGTGGCTGTGGGGAATCGGCACCCAGAGAAACAACCGCCCTCGTCCCTGCGGTAGGGTTGGCACAGTTTCACAAGTAGAACAGGGCATGGGAGGGAAGACTGCCAAGCTGTGTATCTCATTTTACCAGTATAGCTCTAATGCCCCAAAGGAAAGGTGACAAAGATATGGAGTTTAACCCCATAGTGGGGTAGCGGAGCGTAACTGTAGGAAGCAGTGGCTGTGACACAGGTGGCAAGGTTGAGCCATGTTAGGATAGGCGGGCCTAATGACGACCTGGGTAGGAAACCCACAACGGCAAAGTTCACCTGCAGATCTCGAAACATTGCTCGAGGTTGTCTGCCCCGAAGGTAAACCCACTGGTCCAAGGTCTGGCGGAGCTTAGAATCTGGTAAGCAGGAGGAGCGATCTGGGGCCTCTCTCTGTTGCCGGGGGAGGTTGTCAATCAGGTCAACCCATCAGAAGCTCAAAACTTGATCAGCTCAAAATCCTCGCCCATCTTCAAGGGGTAGAGGAACCTGTTGCTTACTATCAATCTACTTGCTGTAGGCTTTGCCCAGGGCTGCCGGTGGACGAGCCTGACGAATCCGACTCAACATTCCCGAGAGCACCAACATGGTCAACACAAAGGGTAAAGCCTGGATCAGCACCGGCGGCATCACATCCCCCCCCTGAAGTTGAATGGCCAAGGCATCGGTGGCCCCAAACAGTAGGGTTGAGCCAAGAATACCCAGGGGATGCCATTTGCCGAAGATCATGGCTGCCAAAGCAATAAACCCCTTTCCCGCCGACATATTGCGGACAAATTGATTCAAAAAGCCAATGGAGAGATAAGCTCCCGCCAAGCCCCCCAACAGACCGGATAACAGCACTGCCCCATAGCGCATGCGCGCAATATCCACTCCAACGGTGTCGGCAGCTTGAGGATGTTCCCCCACTGCCCGTAGCCGCAGGCCCCAAGGGGTTTTGAAGAGCAACCACCAGGAAACCGGCACCAGCAGAAAGGCCAGATAGACCAAGGGGCTAAACCCGTACCACAGCGGCAGCCGATTCACCACTTCCTGGGAGTTGGTGGTGTTGTTGTAAAAGTATTGCAGCACCAGTGAGGGAACGCTCAAGGCCAGGAGGTTGATGGCCGTGCCACTGACGATTTGATCCGCCTTGTAATGGATGGACACCAGGGCATGTACAAAGGCAATGGCTACCCCACCCAAGGCCCCCGCCAATAACCCCACCCAAGGGATCCAAACCACCCGTGCGGTCGGGGTTTGGGCCAGAATCGGGGCTTCCAACTGTTGGGTGGTCACCGCTGCCGCCAAGGCCCCAAACAGGATGATCCCTTCCAGGGCAATGTTAACCACACCGCTGCGTTCGGAATACATGCCTCCCAAGGCCGTAAGCAAAAGTGGGGTTGTGGAGCGAAGGGTGGCGGGAATCAAAGCCCAGAACAGGGTAGCCATAGGGGGAACCTCAAGGGGGTCACGATTGCGCTTGTGGGGCCGAAGGTGGGCCAGATCCGGGGATCCCTTCTTGTTTTGGAGATTCTACATGTGACATACTCCCGACACTCATGCTGACGCATAGAGTGCGGGCTTCTCAGTGAACGGGCGTATCCTGAGCTTTTTTATACTCCACGGGATGCCCCACCGCCGAGTGTTTTATATTGATGGCAGC
>JAUQVI010000234.1:0-5404 GCA_039794885.1 Thermostichus sp. DG02_5_bins_236 | reverse complement strand
AAGATCCCCCCAGAAACCGATTCCCTCTGGCGGGATCCCCTCACTCCCGATCCGACAGTAGCGGAGTTGGTCGATCGTCGCTGGGCCGAATACGGCTTGGCGGATCTCAACCTGAAAGCGGCGGATCCCCGCTTGTTTGGCTATGAGCTTTAGGCCCGCAGCGCTTCAATCGGATCCAGTTGCGCTGCTTTACGAGCCGGGAAAATACCGAAGACCAGACCAATAGCGGTCGAAAGGGAAAAGGAAACCACGACTGCTACCGGATCGATCGTGGTTGCCAAGGGAGTAAGCACTTCTACCGCCACCAGCAAGCCACTGCTGAAGAGGATGCCGATCACTCCCCCTGTCACGGCAATGAAAATGGCCTCTGTGGCAAATTGCTGCAAAATCTGACGGCTATCGGCCCCAATTGCCTTGCGTACCCCAATCTCATGGGTGCGCTCGGCTACCGAAATCAACATCACGTTCATAATCCCCACCCCCCCCACCAGCAGGGAAAGGGCGGCTGTACCGGTCAACAGTACCCGCAGCAGACCCAGGATCGTAGCTGCCCCATCCAGCAAGACCTTTTGGTTACGGATGATAAAGTCATCTTCCCCCACCAGTTGATGCCGCTGCCGCAACAGATTGCGAATTTGAAACTCCGCTGCCGGCAGATCCTCCACCGAGCGGGCCGAAATAAAAATCGCCGTCAATTCTGTGCCGTAGGGGGATCTGCGCCCGACAAACTGATTGGCCACCACATCCACCGGCAAGAAGACTCCGGCGTCGCTATTGCCAAACACTGTCGGCTTCGAGCGCAAAGTACCAATCACCTCAAAGGGGAGATTATTCAGCAGCACCGTCTCCCCGAGGGCACTGCCGGGATCCAGGCCAAACAGTTGGCTAGCCGCCTCACTGCCCAGTACCACCACGGAGCGTTGTTCCTCAATATCCGCTGGCGAAAGAAAACGACCGTGCTCCATCTCCAAGTTCAACACCGACAAATACTCTGGCCAGGTGCCTGTCGCTTCATAGCGGCGATCCACTCCCCCCCGCACTGCGCGCACGTTGGTGTTGATGCTGGGCACCGCTGCGGATACGGCGGGCACCTCCTGTTCGATCGCCATCAGATCATCCAGGGTAATCGGTCGGGTATTGCTGGCATCCGCCAAGCCCAAGCTAGAGGAAAAGACAATCAGTAAATTGGTGCCCAAGGAACGGAACTGATCCACGGCCATCTCCTGGGCCGCATTGCCAAACCCGGCGATCGCCACCACCGCTGCATTGCCAATGAGGATCCCGAGCATGGTGAGGCCGGTGCGCAGGCGATGCCGTTGCACCATTTGCCAGGCCATTTTGGCAGAGGTCACTAAACTCATGCCTACGGCTCCACTTTTTTGATCAAGCTATCGAGGGTCATGCCGGGCGGCAAGGAGGTAAAGACGCGATCGCCCGCTTGCAGCCCCGAGAGAATCTGGGTAACCCCGCTTTGGGTAATGCCGGTTCCCACCTGCCGATAAACAGGCCGTTGGGTTTGCGGATCCAGTAGGATCACCCCTTCTTTGCCTTGCTCGTAGGTGACGGCAACGGAGGGTACAGTCAAGGCCTGCGGTTGGGGATCCCCGATAAAATCCACCGAGACATTCATACCGGTGCGCAAAAAGTCTGCCCCCGGTTCCGGTTCCACAATCACCCGAAAGACTGTCACTTCCCGCACCACCACAGTAGCCGGTGCAATCCGTTTCACCCGCCCCTGCACCACCCGATCCGGATAGGCGAGGGAGCGAATCTCCACCGGTTGACCCACCTGCACTTGAGCAATTTGGGCTTCCGGCACCTCCGCCCGCACCTCGATCCCTTGCGCCAGCGCCAAAATGGAGCTGGAAGAAGCCGCTGTAGCATCCGAAGCCGCTGTGGTCGGGGCCACAAAAGAGCCAATTTCGGCAAAACGCTGCACCACGATCCCGGCAAAGGGAGCACGGATTTCTGTGTCGGCGACTCGGGATTGCCGTTGGGCCAGATCTGCCTGCGCTTGGGCGATCTGGGCTTGGGTTTGTTGAATGGCTTCTGGGCGGCTACCCAGTTGCAGCCGCTGCAATTCCTGTTGAGCAGAGCGCAAATCCGCTTCGGCTTGTTCCAGACGGGCCTGCCGCTGATCCAGCTCGTTGCGGGCCACCACCCCCTCCTGCGCCAGCGATTGAATCCGATCCAACTCCGTTTGGGCCAAGCCCACCTGAGACTGGGCCGCATCCACCCTTGCTTGGGCTGCCAAAATCACCTGGGTACGTTCTCCTGCCCGCTGTTCTGCCAGACGGGCTTGCAGCTCTTCAATGCGAGCTTGGGCCTGTTGAATGCTGCTGGTCAGATCACCGTAATCCATGCGGGCCAGCAACTGCCCTTCGCTCACTTCATCCCCCTGATCCACGAACAGTTGCAATAGGCGACCGGACTCGCGTGGGCTGACGTTCACCTGGCGCAGCGGCTGCACTTGGCCGCTCACCCGCAGGCGCTGGGTGAGATCTGAAACTTGTACAGGCACCGTCAAGGCCTGGAACCGTTGCGCCATCTGCTGCTGGAACTGCCGCTGCAAAACATAGCCTCCTGTGCCTAAACCAACCAACAGTACCCCAGCAACCATCCAGCCGATGGGCAATCCTCTTTTTTTTCGAGATCCGATCTGCGAGGGAGCTGCAGAATAATCTTGGGGTTTGGGAGGGGATTGGGATCCCGTCTTGGGCTCATCGGTGTGCAGGATCACAGAATGTCTCCCACTCGTCACAAAAGGTTTACTTTCTTCTAGCCTATTGAACTCCGCCAGGGGACGTAAACACGGTTTCCCGCATCTTAGTTGGGGATCCCTTGTTGTGTTGATCCCCTGGGATCCCAATCACAAACTCTGTACAAGGAGGATGGGGATTGTTATTATGGTTAACTGCCAGTAGCGCGGGAAGGCCATGAACGCTCAAGAGATCATCCGCTCCATTGAAGCGGCACAAATGAAATCGGATCTGCCGGAGATCCGCATTGGCGATCAAGTGCGAGTTGGGGTTCGCATTCAAGAAGGCGGCAAAGAGCGGGTACAAGCCTTTGAGGGCACGGTCATCGCCGCTCGCAATTCTGGATCCAATCGCACCATCACCGTGCGCAAAACCTTCCAAGGAATTGGAGTGGAGCGGGTTTTCCTGATTCACTCTCCCCGCATTGAGTCGATTAAGGTGCTGCGTCGCGGCAAAGTGCGCCGGGCCAAGCTCTTCTACTTGCGGGATCGGGTGGGCAAAGCCACTCGCATCAAAGCCAAGGTGGATTATAAAGAGCAGTCGCTGTAATGAGCTTGGCTACGTCTTACGTTGGGTGTAGCTGCTAGACTGGAGTGAGCTAGATATGAGCTAGATATCAAAAGCTAGCCAACTTCTAGCCGATGCGTCCTTAGTTCAGTTGGTAGAACGTCGGTCTCCAAAACCGGATGTCGTGGGTTCAAGTCCTACAGGACGCGCTGAAAGTCAGACCTTTGCACAGAGTTGTTCGCGCAAGCGGGACGGAGTTCTTAACCCTTAATCCACAAAGGGAGCTCTGGGGGCCTGAGCACTGGAGGAGCCTGATGTTTTTGGCTTTGTGCTAGGTTTTTCCCAGACTGGGGATCCCTAGTGGCAGGTGAGTTGAGACGTTAGGCGGCTCCAAGTATGACCGCTGATAATCTCAGCAAAAGGAGCAACATCTGATGTGGCATTCAATCGCTCACCCGGACCTTCTAATTCTCACCAACCCTAGTCGGCCAAATCAAGCCCAATCAACCCTGGGTACAGATGCGAAAAAGCAAGGAGCCGTAGGGGTTCGGCTTTTCCTCCCGTAGAATGGGGAAACCTATCCCAAACCTATCCCGTCCTGTTGAATTGCCTCTATGACTCAGACTCCGCTTGCACCTGCTGTTAACTTGGCTGCTTTGGATCCGCATCTGCGCCCCGATACCCAAGGACGGTTTGGCCCTTTTGGTGGCCAGTTTGTGCCGGAAACCTTGATGAGTGCCCTGACAGAGCTGGAGCAAGCCTTTGAGCAGCATTGGGGGGATCCCAGCTTTCGGGCGGAGTTTCATACCCTGTTGCGGGATTTTGTCGGGCGGCCCAGCCCTCTCTATTTTGCCGAGCGGCTAACGCAGCACTATGGCGGCCCTCAGATTTACTTGAAGCGGGAAGATCTTAACCACACCGGCGCCCACAAGATCAACAATGCCCTCGGCCAAGCTCTCTTGACGGTGCGGATGGGCAAAAAACGGGTGATTGCGGAGACCGGTGCTGGACAACATGGCGTAGCCACCGCAACGGTATGTGCCCGCTTTGGCCTGGAATGCATCGTCTATATGGGCGTACTGGATATGGAGCGGCAGGCCCCGAATGTCCAACGGATGCGCATGTTGGGGGCTGAGGTGCGGGGGGTGGAATCAGGCACTCGTACCCTTAAGGATGCTCTTTCGGAGGCAATTCGAGATTGGGTGACGAACGTAGAAACCACTCACTATGTGATCGGTACTGTGGCGGGGCCTCACCCTTATCCCAAGCTGGTGCGGGCTTTTCACGATGTGATCGGTCAGGAAACGCGGCAGCAATGCCAGGAAAAATGGGGTGGACTGCCGGATGTGTTGCTGGCCTGTGTGGGTGGCGGATCCAATGCGCTCGGTCTGTTTAATGAGTTTGTTCGGGATCCGGCGGTGCGGTTGATCGGCGTTGAGGCGGCGGGAGAAGGGATCCAGACCCCTCGCCATGCAGCGACCCTGACCCAAGGCCGGGTAGGCGTATTGCACGGGGCAATGAGTTACCTGTTGCAGGATGAGGAGGGTCAGGTGCAAGAGGCCCACTCCATCAGTGCCGGATTGGACTACCCTGGTGTCGGGCCGGAGCACAGCTACTTAAAAGAAGTAGGTCGGGCTGAATACTATGCCGTCACCGATGACGAGGCGGTAGAAGCCTTACTCATGGCCTCACGTCTAGAAGGGATCATCCCCGCCTTGGAAACGGCCCATGCCTTTGCCTACCTAGCAACCTTGGCGTCCCAGCTCGGCCCTGAACAGCGGGTGGTGCTCAATTGCTCTGGGCGTGGCGATAAAGATTTGAACACTGTGTTCAACTATTTACAGCAGCACGGGCGCAACTTGGCCTAGAGGCTTTAACATGAGCGGGATCTGACTGTGGTGCCCACCTTCAAAGCTCCTTTCATAACCTTTTTCATTCCGATCCGCTGGCTGTTGGGCGGTCTGTGTATGGTTTTGTCCTTGGGGTTAGGGCTGTTAACCGGATTCCCGCCTGAGACTTTATCACCAGCAGAAGAGATTGCAGGGGAGACCGGCTCTGTCTCTTCGCCTTTTCTACCTCACCTATCCAACGCTGATTTACCAGGGATCCGATCCCACCGCCAGGAACAGCCTCTTCCC
>JAUQVI010000233.1:0-5455 GCA_039794885.1 Thermostichus sp. DG02_5_bins_236 | reverse complement strand
AATCACGAACCCATTCTTCTTCTGCCTGGGAACTCAGCTCACGGCGGATCTGGCTAGCGGTGCGCAGAATGGAGCGGGGCAGGATCCCGGTTTTGGAAGCAACAGGGGCATTGCCATTACTAGGGCTTGCCTTGGCCGATTTAGCCGATTTATCAGAGGGACTAGATTGATTTGGGGTGAGTTGCTGTGGTTGCTCGGCAGGCTTAGGCGGAGCAGAAATGGATTTGGGTTTGCCAGGAGGACGTTTGTAGCGGGAGGTCACCTGGTCGATAAACTGCAATTTCTCCAAAATAGAAAGCTCTCGGCCTTGGTGACCGTTTTCAGCGCTTCTGCCCTTCTGTTTAGGGTCGCTAGAGGGCTGGAGTTCCTTGTCCTGATCCTGGACAGCTTGGGCAGAAGAAGCGGTGGGGCCACTGCCGTTGTGACTGGGATCCGGTAGGCGAGAAAAGGTGCTACTGGCATGAAATTCTGCTAAGCGCAGCTCAATTTGGCTGAGTTGTTGACGCAGTTGAATTTGAAAGTAACGACTGACATTTTGGCCATGCTCCCCATCCCCACCAATGGATTCCCCGTGGAAGTGCAGATCTTCAATGGCCTTGATGCGAAGGGCAGCCTCATAAGCTTGCTCAAGAGAGCGCAGGGGTGTATTCGAGATCCATTGGCCTAGCCTGCTAAAGACGGATTCTCCCATTGCACATTCCTGTGGCGCCTCCCTTACGGACTGACCCACCCATCTTTCTTGATTATTGTAACGAGTTCTTTGGGCCTAAGCAGGGATCCTTATCTAGCCCAATCCTAAGGATTGGGGAAAAAACTTATTCTACCAAAGGCCAGTTCAAATAGGCTGCAATCTGGCTTAGCAGTTTGGCAGCATTAAAGGGCTTGGGGATCAACCCGGCCACGTTCAAATTGGAATAAATGGCTCGGTGGGAGCTTCTTACTTTGGCGGTGAGAAGAATAACCGGAATGCTTTGTGTCTCAGGGGCTTGCTGTAGCTGGTACAGGGTTTCTAACCCATCCATACCCGGCATCATCACATCCAGCAAAATGGCATCGGGCTGCTCAGTGAGGGCGATGTGGATCCCGTCTGGGCCAGTTAGGCGGCCAAGACCTGCCAGTCCACCAGGGCCATTAGGGTAATTTGAGTCATGCGGACGATATCCGGTTCATCGTCGATCAAGAGGACTCGTTTTGAGTGCATAGACAGACCATCGAGAGTACATGCATCAAACTACAGCACTTCAGTTTAAACTTCAGTCCATAGAGTAGTATCCAGTATAGGGTAACTCTTGAAAGTGCTTGAAACGACTCTCTTTCCCAAAGACTAGCTTTGTTTTGACTCTACCCGCTCATCCAAAAGGGTGAAGACCTGCTGCCTAAAGTCCGACGGGCTAATGCGGCTTTTGGTGTAGATATGACGAGTTATGGGTTGAAGCTGTTGTAGTTCTTGCTCAGAAAGGTCTCGAGCTGTATACACCACCAAGATGGGCAATGTTGGGCTTTTCAAACCATTCAACCATGCCACTAACTGAAACCCGTTACTGGGGGGCAAACCCAGATCCAAGATGATTAAATCCGCTAGCTGCTGCTGACAAGAGGAAATAGCGGAGATAATAGACTGAGCTGTTTCAATCTGGAGGTTATCCCGCTGGAGCAGTAAGGCCAAAACCCGGAGCAAGTCAGGATCATCTTCAACAATTAGGAGAGTTTGGGTAACCAAGGAAAGGCTAACCTCAGAGCAAAGATTCGCATACATGTGTTCTAACGCACCCAGGCTGCCCCTAAAAAGAGGGAAATTACAGAGAGATTGCAACTTATCATCTGGACTCACGTAAGGGTAAAGCAACGTAGAAAGTACTGCCCTCACCCAAGCGACTTTCTGCCCAAATCCGGCCTTGATGCTGTTGGATGATTTGCCGACAGATGGCTAAGCCTAAGCCTGTTCCCCCTTTTTTGCGAGAGTCTGAAGCATCTACCTGTTGAAAACGCCCAAAAATCAACTCCAGTTTATCAGCAGGGATCCCTGTGCCATGATCTTGAATGGCGATGAGCAGCTCTGTCTCGTTGACCTGAGTTGAGAGGTGAATGCTACTGTAGGGTGGGAAAAACTTGATCGAATTGCTGAGCAAATTGGTGAGCACCTGCACAATTAAGTCGGGGTCTGCCCAAAATGTGCAGTCGGTGAGGGTGTAGTGCAACTGAAGCTGAGCACTATCTGCTAGAGACTGAATGGTATCGCAGGCTTGACGAATCAACTCGCTACACCGACAAAGTTGCTTTACAATCGGAAAATCAGATGTGTATCCAAAGCTGAGGAGCAAGGGATCCATTTGGCCCACCGATTCGGGATCCCTTACATTCTCATGTTGCGGGAGGATCAACTGGCCGCACGAATTGAAGCTTGGCAAAAAGGCGCTGCCGGTTGTGTGCCCAGCCCTTGCCCACCGGAGTTACTTTTACAAACGGCGCGGCGCACTGTCCAGAAGGTGAAAGCGCTACAGATAAATGTCCTGGCGGTAGACGATGATCCCGATTTTCTAGAAATCCTTAAGGTCTTATGTGGGGACTTTTGCCAGCTCACGGTTTTACAGGATCCCCGAGAACTTTGGCCTATCCTTCAGTCCACCCTGCCGGATGTGCTGCTGTTGGATGTCAAAATGCCCCATTTTTCCGGTATTGATCTATGCCATGCAGTGCGTACCGATGTTCGCTTTGACAGGATCCCGATTGTGATGATGACTGGTCATCCGCAGGAACTGAGTGTTGCAGAAGCCTTGGAAATGGGTGCCAATGACTACCTGAATAAACCCCTCCACAGCCAGGACTTGCGCCGCCGCTTGGCCCGACTTGGGTTAACAACTTCCGCACCCATCAGCTCACCCACACCTGTGGGGTAAAACTGCCGTGGAGGCCATAGGGAATATGATGCCGCAACGGGATCCGTGCTACTGGGCCAACGGTCAGGTCTTGCGCCTCCAGGATCACCACCTGCGAGCACTGGCTGTCCGCATCAAAAACCACTGTCACGAGCCACCCCTCCTCTTCTGCAGAGCTATCGGGATAGGGGATAAACACCGGTTCACCCACAAACCCACGCGGGGCAAAGCTGTACTGCTGAGTGCGGCCCGTTTCAGTATCCAACTTCAAAATCGCTTGTAAAGGTGCATTGGGGCCAGGGGCATGAGTGGCACCCATGTAGATGTAACGATGGGATCCCCCCATGTGGGCCGGATGAATGGCGGGGAACTCCACGGAGCGATCCAGCAGCAATTCCCGCTTGACGCTGCCTGCCTTGGGATCTAGATAAAACCGCCACAACTTACCCGCCGGAACCTGGGTAAAATCAATCTGCAAATAATCGGCATTGGGCTCTAGGGCAGGGTATTCCTCATAGAGAATCGCATCTACAATCACCTGCTCCCCAACCTCGTAGCCGTTGACAAAGTGAAAGACAAACCCCGGTTCCGTTTCCAGTTGCATCGGCTCGCCGCTGTTGGGAAATAACCAGATGCGAGTCGGCTCCCCCCGCTTGAGGGTCAGACAGGTGCCCGCCGATTGCCAACCCAACACAAAAGGCAATGGGTTAAAGGCCACCGGATTTTGGAAAAAGATGCGGTAGCCAGGTGTCCAAACAAAGTCATGCAGAAAGGCAAAACCTGGGATTTGGAAATCCCGCTTTTCGGTTAGACGCCCCTGTGAGTCGAGACGATAAAACAAAAGCGTTGAATTAAGGGCAGCCCGTACCCCAAACGCAATCAGATCCCCCGTTTTCGGATCCCGGCGAGGATGAGCGGTAAAGGGTTGATGGGGTGCAATCGCGCCCCCGAAGGTTTCAATCCCCTCAGTAGCCAAATGGGTGGGGTTGAGGCGATGGGGGGCACTGGCCTCCCAAAGGGCCAGCAGTTTATCCCCTTGGTAAATCACATTGGTATTGGCAGGGTTCTTAAACCGCAAATCCAGAAAATTGGCCCACCAACCCCCCGGCTTTTGCGTTCCAAACACCCCCCGAAACAGCACTCGCCCTGCCTTCTCTTCCGCTTCAAACTCGCGGGTGCGCACAAAGCGGTTGCGAAAATGAACCTTCCCATCCACAAAGGTGAGGGCACAAATCATGCCATCACCATCAAAGGGGTGGCCGTAACGCTGGGATCCCGCCTCCAACTTGCCCGGCCCATTGCGAAAGAGAGTGCCCCGCAAACCCGTTGGGATCCGCCCCTCAATTTCCGGGATCCAATACTCCTGTTCGCTGGTCAAAGAGCGGTAGCCCAGCTGCCAATCGGCAGTGCTGTAGGTGGGAGTGGCGGTAACCATAGGTGGATCTCAAGGGCAAGCAACGCCTCCTATTGTCGCTTAAACTTTTGTAAAGGAGCCAGTTCCTACCGGTCGATATCGTTGTTCATCCAGACCCGATCCCTGTTGAAGGATGCTCATCTCCCCATGATTGGGAAGGCAGGGGGGATCGGCTTGGCTTCTGCTCTGGACTCTCGAACCCCTCTCCAACAACATTTGCCCTAACTGGACTATGGTAAGAAATGCCCTCAGGATCCCTTGACAGGATAGACAGCACCCATGTTTGATGCTCTCTCCGAGAAATTGGAATTGGCCTGGAAAAAGCTACGTGGCCAGGACAAAATCACCGAAACCAACATTCAAGAGGCCCTACGGGAAGTGCGGCGGGCTTTGTTGGATGCAGATGTCAACTTGCAGGTGGTGAAGCGGTTTATCGAAGAGGTACGGGAGGCCGCCCTTGGCGCTGAGGTGATCATGGGGGTCAACCCAGATCAGCAGTTCATCAAGATTGTCCATGATGAGCTGGTGAAGGTGATGGGGGAAGCCAACGTACCGATTGCGCAAGCTGAGCAACCGCCAACCATTATTCTCATGGCCGGTTTGCAGGGATCCGGGAAAACCACTACCTGTGCCAAGCTGGCCTTATATCTGCGCAAACAGGGCAAGCAACCCTTGATGGTGGCGGGAGATATCTACCGTCCGGCGGCCATCGACCAACTGAAAACCCTCGGGCAACAAATTCAGATCCCGGTCTTCGATCTGGGCAAAACGGATCCCGTCGAGATTGCCCGCCAAGGGGTCGAAGCAGCCCGGCAGCAGGGGTATGACTATGTGATTTTGGACACTGCCGGTCGGCTGCAAATTGACCTGGAAATGATGGCAGAACTGGAGCGGGTCAAGGCCACCGTGCAACCCCACGAAATTTTGCTGGTGGTGGATGCCATGATCGGGCAGGAGGCGGCCAACCTGACGCAAGCTTTCCACGAACGGCTGGGCATTACCGGCGCCATTCTCACCAAATTGGATGGGGATACCCGTGGTGGGGCGGCCCTCTCGATTCGGCAGGTGTCCGGGCAACCGATTAAGTTCATTGGCGTGGGAGAAAAAGTCGAGGCTTTGGATCCCTTCTACCCGGATCGCATGGCTTCGCGCATTCTGGGCATGG
>JAUQVI010000232.1:0-5471 GCA_039794885.1 Thermostichus sp. DG02_5_bins_236 | reverse complement strand
TATGCCCATGGTCATGGGAGTGTCCATGACTGTGTCCATGAGAATGCCCATGGGAGTGAGAATGTCCATGGGAGTGGCCATGACCGTCTCCATGCCCATGTTCTGGCTCTTGGGTACGCAGGGTGGGGATACCCTCGCTGGTGTCGATTACCGTCAAGTTAGGATTTCCGGCACTGGCCATCAACCCATCCAGAAAAGTTTCCATCCCCAAACCGTTGATCACCAGTACATCCGCCTGAGCAAGCAAACGCACATCTTCCGGGCGAGCCTGATAATCATGAGGACCTAGGTGAGGAGGAATCAGAGGCGTTACCTCCGCTCGCTCTCCGGCTACAGCACGGGTGAACTGGGTCATCGGCAAAATGGTTGTCACCACTTGGGGAGGAGCTGCCGACTGGGCTTGAGAGGCTTGCTGGCGAATGGGCAAACTGCCCATCACCCCCAGCGAACAAGCAGCCATCAAAGAAACCACAGCTTGCACCGAGCTAGTCTTAGGCTTAAAGTTCATCAGAATCCCTCACGAAAAAACAGCACAAGTCTTAGACCCCATCAGCTGCGCAGCCAAAGCTCTCTGGCGGAGCAGAGAAAACATATTGAGAAAACCATTGGTTCTCGAAGGGCTAAGGCTAAAGTTCAGCCCCATATCTTCCACAAAGCTTGGTGAAACCTGAAGAACCTCCTCAGGGGAAAGGCCGCTTAGGCCCTCTACCAAAACCGCCACCAAGCCTTTCACCAGCTGAGCATCAGCATCTCCCCGAATGGCGAGCTTGCCATCCTGAAAAGAGGTAGCCAGCCAAACCCGGGATGCACAACCCCTAACCAGGTTTGCCTCCGTCCGCTCTTCTTCCGGCAGTGGAGGAAGGCGCTTGGCGTAAGCCAACAACAGCTCGTACTTACGCTTGGAAGTTTCCGCCTTCTGGAAGCTGCTGACAATTGACTGCAGAGCCTCAGGGATCAACGAGCTCATCCAGTACACTTAGACAAATAATGATAATCATTCTCTAGAGTATCATCTTCCCTAGTCCAGCTCAACAGTGGAGTACCAGTAGGTTTCTCCATTGGGAGCATCCACCAGAGGAATCCCTTGTTCCTGCAAAAGTTGCCGGATGCGGTCAGCTTCGGCAAAGTTGCGGGTTTGCCGGGCCTTCTGCCGCTGTTCCACTAGGTTTTGAATGTTCAACAGCTGATTTTCCGGAGTGCCATGAATGAAAAATCAAACCTCCAGCAAATCCACGGTATTAAAACGGTATTAAAAAAAGCAGCTCCTCACACCCGTATGACAGGCAACATCACCCACTTGCTCCACCTTAAGAAGCAGAGTATCTGCATCAGAGTCCTAGAGAAAGACTTTGACCTTCTGGATGTGGCTTGAGGTGGATCCCTTGTACAATAACTCCTGCCGAGAACGACTCCAATAGTGGGCTTCTAGCGGGCTTCCTCCGTCTCAAGGATTGCTTGAATGGACGCTCGGTTCATCCAAGCCATCATCAGGACAGTGCCATTTTGTACATCTTGAACAATGGCAGGAATAAGGCCATCACTGTTGAACTTGAACTGGTCAATCCAGCAAGATTACATGGGATCCAGATCAGGAGAAAGTAACTGCAATCAAGAGAACCTTTTTGCATCTAGATACATCCACAAAAAGATTCCTCTAAAAGAGACAACAGTAAGCCCTAGCGATTGTTAAAGTTATGACAAATCAAGCTCATAAACTCTTGACGTGTACGAGCATCCTCAGCAAAAACTCCGCGCATAGCACTGGTAGCCGTCCAGGATCCTGTTTTTTGTACCCCCCGCATCACCATACACATGTGAGTTGCCTCCACCACAACAGCAACCCCACGAGGCTTAAGCAATCCTTGAATGGCGTCGGCAATCTGTGCAGTTAGCCGCTCTTGAACTTGCAGACGACGGGCATACATCTCACAAATGCGAGCCAACTTAGATAAACCAATAACACGACCATCAGGAATATAAGCAACATGAGTACGACCGATGATCGGTAGAATATGATGCTCACAAGAGCTAAAAATATCGATATCTCTCACCAAAACCATCTCATCAGTGTCTTCATGAAAGATAGCATTGTTTAAGAGATCATCTAGCGATTGATGATAACCCTGGGTAAGAAACTTAAGAGCCTTGACAACCCGCTTTGGGGTATCTTTCAAGCCTTCCCGATCTGGATCCTCGCCGATCCCCAACAGTAGAGTACGTACTGCCTGGATCATCTGCTCCTCAGAAACGACAGGTTCATGTTCCGTAAATACATTAAGGGAAGAAATTCGAGGGAGTACTTCAGAGGGTTCCTCAAAATCCACAACACTTTCAGAGCTTAAGAGATCATCAGACAAAGAGTACTCTTCAGAGGACATAGCCCACTCCTAGGGATCAAAACTACAGCTGGCAAGATCTAAGGCCACTTAACTTAGTGTAACACAATTTTCCAGTTTTTGTTTTAAATCTTCACAATCTAAATTTCTACCGATTAACACCAACTGATTACCTACAGCTCTGGGTCTAAAGTCAGGATCCAGATTAAATCGTTTGCCGGAGAGTTGAAAAATATACCTTTGATCACTTTCTCTGAACCAAAGCAGACCCTTGGCCCGGAATACTTCTTTTGGAAGCTGGTTGAGGAACTCCTGGAAGGCTTCTAGAGAGAAGGGATAACGAGACTGGAAGCCTACCGAAACAAAGCCATCGTTTTCTAGGTGATAGGAGTGATGACTGTGATTGTGATGTTCATGATGCTCGTGATGCTCATGGTGATTGTGGTGATTGTGCTTGTGACTGTGAAGAGGACCAGAGTTGGAGCTATGAAGCTTTTCAGGATTTTCAGGATCTAGATTCTGTAGGTAAACTTGGGTACGTGTTTGGGAAATATCAAATAATAGGGGCAGAGGAACACGACTTTGTTGACACCGAAGTATACGAGCATCAGGATTAACGCTAAAGAGATATTTTTCCAGTGAATTTAGTTTTTCTGAATTAACAAGATCCATTTTATTGAGTAAAATTAAATCTGTATTGATAATTTGACTGTAGGCAGCTTGGCTATTAAAGTGCTCAGGAGTAAAGGTTTCTGAGTCAATGAGAGTAATAACAGAATCTAAACGTGTCAAATCTCGGAGAGAGGTACCCAAGAAGGTTAGAATAATAGGTAGTGGATCGGCAACGCCTGTGGTTTCAATAATAAGATGATCAACTTTTTGATCCCGTTCCATGATCCGATAGACAGCTTCTATCAGATCGTCATTAATGGTGCAACAGATGCAGCCATTGCTCAGCTCCACCATGTCAGAGTCAATGGACACCAACAGCTGGCTATCTATGTCAATGTCTCCAAACTCATTAACCAATACAGCTACTTTCAGATCTTGGCGGTTATCAAGAATATGGTTTAAGAGCGTTGTCTTGCCACTACCTAAAAAGCCGGTAATGATGGTGACAGGCAATCCTACATTGGGAATGTCTAGGGTCGAGCTCATACGTATCTCTAGGTAACAGCACCTAACTTCATCTGATCATTCTTTCTAGACCTTTCTAAACCGTGGTGTGGCTAGAAACGGCCTTAGCCATCATTTCTATGACTTGCTCTATGGTTTGAGATCCTAAATCTCCTTGCTTGCGAGTCCTAACGCTGAGGGTTTGGCTTTGAGCCTCCTGTTTGCCAACCACGGCAATGATAGGGATCCGCTGCAGTTCTGCATTGCGAATTTGTTTTGCCAAACGGTCTTGGCTTTGATCCACATCCACCCGATAGCCCCAGCTGCGGAACTGCTGCATAAGCTGCCGGGCATACTCATGCTGGGCTTGTGTTACAGGACAAATCCGCATCTGGACAGGAGCTAGCCAAAGCGGAAAGTCACCAGCATAGTTTTCAATAAGGATGCCAAAAAATCGCTCTAAAGACCCAAAAATAGCTCGGTGAATCATAATTGGTCTTTTTCGGGATCCATCCTGATTCACATAGCCGATCTCAAATCTTTCCGGTAAATTAAAATCCACTTGAATGGTGGAACATTGCCAAAGCCTACCGATGGCATCTTTAATCTTTAAGTCAATCTTCGGCCCATAGAATGCTCCTCCTCCTTCATCAATTTGATAGGTCCAACCCTTGGCTTCCAGGGATCCCTTAAGGGCTGCAGTTGCCAGTTGCCAAACTTCATCAGAGCCCACCGATGGGGAGGGTCGTGTCGAGAGGTGAATCTCGTACTCTGCAAAGCCAAAATCGGACAGCACCTGCTCGGTTAAGTTGAGAACCCCCAAAATCTCATTCTGAAGCTGGTCAGGGCGACAAAAAATGTGGGCATCATCCTGGGTGAATCCTCTGACGCGCATGAGGCCGTGCAAGGTACCGGAGCGCTCGTAGCGATAAACAGTTCCCAGCTCTGCATAGCGAATGGGTAGCTCCCGGTAAGAGTGGAGATGTCGTTGGTAGGTGAGAACGTGAAACGGGCAGTTCATCGGCTTGAGCTGATACTGCTGCTGTTCTACCTGCATTGCCTCGAACATGCTGTCCCGGTAAAACTCAAAGTGACCCGAGGTTTTCCACAGATCCAGGTTGGCTAGGTGGGGGGTATACAGTAACTCATATCCTGCCTGCAGGTGAGCTTTTCTCCAGTAGTCCTCAATGATCAGCCGCATCTGGGATCCCTTGGGGTGCCAAAAGACCAAGCCACCTCCAGCAGCTTCCTGCAGACTAAACAGATCCAACTCCTTGCCGAGCTTGCGGTGGTCCCGCTTGGCTGCCTCCTCTTTCTGGCGCAGGTAGGCTTGTAACTCTTCAGGGGTTTCCCAAGCTGTGCCGTAGATCCGCTGCAGCTGCGGCTGGGTTTCATCCCCTTGCCAATAGGCCCCACCCACACTTTCTAAAGCAAAAGCCTCAGGGTGAATTTCCCCCGTGAAATTCAGGTGGGGACCGGCGCAGAGATCCCACCACACTTCCTCGCTTGGCAATACATAGGGTTGGAAGAGGGATCCCTCAGGGGCCTTGCCCGGCTGGCGCCAACGACCACTGTCGGGGTTACCGATAAAGTAACGGGTGATGGTCTCCCCTTCTGGGATGCGCTGCAAAATCTGCTGCTTGTAGGGCTCCTGTAGCCGTTCAATCTCAGCTTGGATCTCTTGCCGCTCCACCACTTCTCGGATAATCGGCAGGTTAGCCCGAATGAGCCGCCGCATTTCTGCCTCGATCTTGGGCAGATCAGATTCTGTTAACTGGATAGGCACCTCAAAGTCATAAAAAAAGCCTGTCTCTGTCCAGGGCCCAGTGGCAACACGGGTACCAGGATACAACCTCTGCACTGCCATGGCCAGCAGATGAGCGCAGGTGTGACGAATCCTAATCAGCCGGTCCCGCTGACTCTGGGCTACTTGAGATTCCTCTGCAGGCTGCTCAAAAGCTGGATCCATTTCAAATGGAGGAGAAGCCAGATCGTACGGTTGAGCCACCACGTCCTTGA
>JAUQVI010000231.1:0-5477 GCA_039794885.1 Thermostichus sp. DG02_5_bins_236 | reverse complement strand
TTCTGCTTTGGGAGGGACTGTAAGACCAAAGGGAGGAAGGCGCAAGTCTACCCTCTCGGAGGCAAGTCCCGATGAACAAAGAAGCCCGCGCTCTATTGCGTAGCAATGAGCGTCGGGTACTTCACTTCTTGGACGCTCAACGGGCAACCCCGTAACTGATCCATGACCTATCGATGAGCTACCACATCCGTAGGTACAGACAGCAGGGATCCCCCTTGTAAGGTCCATTGCACATCGGCAATCTGGGCCAATTCCTCCGGGTCATGGGAAACCACCAGCACCGTCCACATCGATTTCAGCCGCGCCAACAACTCGATCAACTGCCGCCGTACCGACCAATCCAACCCTGCCGTCGGTTCGTCCAGCAGCAACAAAAAGGGGCCACGGATCAGCTGGACTGCCAGTGCCAAACGCCGCTGTTGTCCACCACTCAAATGGTTGGGGGAACTGCGTAAGGGGATCCCTTCCAACCCCACCTGTTTGAGGGCGTTTTCGATCTCTTTTTCCCGCAGTTCGGGGTGACCAAAGCGCATTTCATCCAAGAGGGTGAGGCCACAGAAGTGCCGCTCTGGGAACTGAAATACCAATCCCGCCATGCCGCGCAATTGGGTGGGTAACAAAGTCACCCCTTCCCAGGTGATCTGTCCCTGTGTTGGTCGAGCCAATCCAGCCAAAATTTCCAGCAAGGTGCTTTTGCCTGCCCCACTTTTACCGACGATTAACCCCAACTGGTTCAAGCCCAACTGGAAGGAGAGAGCCTTCAAAATCGGTTGGGAAGCAGCTGCTGGATGGTAGGAAAGGTTCTGGACTTGAAGCATGAAGGGCTGAAATGGGGAGACTGTCGTTATTCTGGCAGGACTCCGCCCAAAAACCCATTGCTGATTACAACCACTCCTCCAGCCGCCCCAACTGATCCCGAAAACCATGGGTGAGCTCACGATACCAATCCCGCAGCTCCAGTTGATCCACCGCACGGCGCAAGGCCTCCTGAGAACGCTGGATCGGTCGCAAGGTTGCGGGCGGGATCCCTTCTTGGGCGGCAACTTGCTCAAACAGGGCTAGCTCCGTTTGCACATAGAGAATCAGATTGGCCACATCCTGGGGGTGCGGGTAGGGGGTGGAATCGGGCATGGGCATTAAACCAGCAAAACTAGCTCCATTTTGGCCAGGGATCCGCCCGTTGGTTGTTCATCTGACTTGGGGAAGAAGGCTGGTAAGGTAAGGAGGGATTTTTCACGAGATTGTATGAGCCAGAAGCTACTGTTCGTCTGTCTGGGCAACATCTGTCGCTCCCCCACTGCTGAAGGCATCACCGATCACTTGCTGCGCAGCAGCGGCATCCCGGACGAAATTCTCTGTGACTCAGCCGGTACCGGCGCCTATCACGTCGGTAGTCCCCCCGATCGACGCATGCGACAGGCAGCCCAACGCTATGGATTGGAGCTGCGGGGTGAAGCCCGCCAAATTCGCCCAACGGATTTGCGGGAGTTTGATTTGATCCTGGCCATGGATCGACAAAACTACCGCGATATTCTCAGCCTCGATCCCCAGGGGAAATACGGCGAGAAAGTCCGCTTAATGTGCAGTTATTGTCGGTCTCATCCCGATGAAGAAGTTCCGGATCCCTACTACGGCGGTGAAGCCGGGTTTGACTACGTCATCGAGTTGCTTTGGGATGCCTGCAGTGGCCTATTGGAATCCTTGGTGCCAGGGGGCAATCTGCCTTCCTTACCTCCCCGTCGTGTTTGAGGTTAGCAGCTATTCTGTAATTTTAATTCTGTAATTTTTGTGATTTTAGTGAAGTATCTCTGGGCAAGGGGATCCCTTGTGGTTACCTTTAGGGTGGGATCCGTGCCCCCAGGGCTTGTAGGTCGCCCGAGAGTTGAGTGAGGGAACCCTGAGCCTGTTTACTGTGACGGTGAATTCATTAACTGGCGGGAGATCAAAGGAGATCAAAACTTATGGATGAGCTTTTGTCTGGACTAATTTCGATTGCTTTTTATGTTTTTTTCAGCTACACCTTAATGATCATCGGGGAAAAACTGAGTGTACCGAACGCTTGGCTAGCCTGGATCCCGATCGCCAATATTTGGGTGATGTGTCGAGCTGCTGGTAAGCCAGGGTGGTGGGTGATCCTCTTTTTCATCCCTTTGGTTAATTTGATCGTTGCCATCTGGGTGATCTTTGCTATTCCGCCGCGTTTGAATAAATCTCGCTGGTTGGGACTGCTGATTTTTCTACCGGTTTTGGGAGCTTTGGCTTATTCCGGCATCTTGGCCTTCACCTAAGCAAAAACCATGGAACGACCCACCAGCGTCACCCTCATCGCACTGATTCAAATCCTGTTTGCTGGGCTAACCCTCTTGGTCAGCTTGTTTGGGGTAATGGTTGCAGCAGTGGTTGGGGGTCTAGCTGCTTCCGGTGGAGATACTCTTTTCGGGATAGTGCTGGGTAGTTTGGTGGGTTTTATTTTTCTGCTTAGCCTGGCTTACGGCTTCCTTGGCATTGTCTTTTCGGTTGGGTTGTTGCAACTCAGGGGTTGGGGATGGCTCGGATCCCTGGTGATACAGGCACTGGGTTTGGGATTTGGATTGCTGCAGCTGCTAGCAGGCGCAGGGAGTAGCCCGATCTTAGGGAGCATTATTGTCAGCGGCGTCATCCTGTACGTGCTGCTGCGGCCCGAGGTTAAACGGGCATTTGGGCGATAGCAGACAGGAACGGAGAGAAAAGTTGATTCATACAAGAACGCGCCCCGGCACACATTAGACAGAGTCAACAGGCTTTTGTTTCTCTTCCCAAGCCAGTAACAGACATCTAGCCACGCAGTAATAGGACAGCTACTGGAGAGGGTAGATTGTTCCGACCCAGGAGTTGAGGATCCTCTTGTAAAAGCTTTCCCACTGCACGCAAAACATGAGTGGAAGATAGAGCATTTTCCCTTAGCCGAGGCGTTGCAGTAACGTCTGTGGATAGATCTTGCTTATCAAAACGTCTTTATCGATAGAGCCGCAGGTTACCACTTGAGCAGGTTGAAGCTCTCCATATCAATCGTGGCGCGGTTGCGATAGATCCCCAACACAATGGCCAAACCCACTGCTGCTTCTGCTGCTGCTACTGTAATCACAAACACAGAAAATACTTGGCCGCGAATCATGCCCGAGTCGAGGAAGTTGGAGAAGGCAATAAAATTCAGGTTGACTGCATTTAACATCAACTCAATGGACATCAGCACTCGAATCGCATTGCGGCTGACGATCAACCCATAAATGCCAATACAGAACAGGACAGCCGCCACCAACAGAAAAAATTGCAGTTGCAACACCTAAGGGGCTCCTTAAAGACACTACACAGGTTTACGAGATGTGGGGCGGGATCCCTAACGAGTGCTCACCAATTCTGCTTCCGCTTCGCTACTGGATTCGATTTGTGGCCGTGGCCGTTCTAGCAAACTCAGATCCCCCTCTCCAGCTTGGGGGGCGGCATATTCTCGCCGTGCCAGCACAATCGCCCCAATCAACGCCATCAACAGCAGCACCGAGGCCAGCTCGAAAGGCAGCAGGTAATCGCTAAAGAAGTGCCCGCCCATTACCAGCACACTGCTCAGGGACTGGACCGGTTGCAACTCCCAGGGAGTATCAAAAGCCATCGCTGCCAAAAGGGCAAACAGCCCCAGACACACCACTGCCGTTACCCCATTGCGTAGCCAGCCCAGCTTCAGGGGAGCAAAGTTGTAGCGCCGATTCACCAACATGATGGCGAACAGGATCAACACGTTCACGGCACCGACATAGATCAGTACCTGGGCTGCCGCAACAAAATCGGCATTGAGGAGAAGGTACAACCCCGCCATGCTCAAGAAAACTCCGCCAAGCAAGAAACCGGAGTAGACGATACTGGGGGCCCAAACCACTCCTAGGGCAAATCCAATCGCCATCAGCGATAGCACGGCAAACGTAACCAGTTGTGCACCTTCTCTAAGGGTCATTGGATGTCCATCCTTGCGATTTCCCTTTACCACTGTACTGTCCCGGCGGATTTAGGAGAAGGGCCAACCGCTTTGGAGAAAGATAAGGGAATCTCTATGGGTTGGAATAGCTCCTACCAACTGCCCCCCCACCCCTGCTACTGCCCCCACCAAAATCCCTATCACTACTGCTAGAACTGCTGCTCCCTGTGTCCGTCAGCATCGGAATCTCGACATCTCTTTCGTGGCGGTACCGGCAATGGGGACAGGTGAAGATTTCTCTCTTGAACCCGGTAGAGGAATAGGTGGACTCATAGATCAGCTCCGTTCTGCGGTCTAGGGTGAGGGCTTGGCACTGCGGGCAAGCATGATCCCGATACCACGCTTTTTCCAAAACAAAGAGAGCAACCCCTAGACAAGTGGGGCACAGCCAACCGTAGTAGTTCGCTCTACCCTGGCTGTGGGCGATAAACTCTGGTTCGGATAGGTATGTATGAAGATCTCGGGCCGCAACTGGCTGCACTGGCTGACGACAGCGGGCACAAAAAACGGGTTGAAACCGGATCCCGCGCTTTCCAGATAAGTGATCAACTACACCTGCAGCCATAACAGGTAAAGCAAACACCGGAAAGCTGCGGCTGGCCAGTACAGCAAAGAACCCCAAAGAGAGTGAACTTAGGTAGAGAAACAGCCGGATCGATCCGCCTTGAGCTCCCGAAAGATCAGGATGGGCCCCTGAGCCTTGTATTCTTAGAGGGTTGGCCCGTTCCCCCGTTGGGCAAGAAGGTAAACCGGCTTTTGAAACAACTGCCATGTCAATCCCAGCCCACCGATGCTCAGCAGCAGGATCCCTTCTGCCAAAGAGGTATCCACACCCTGCAAACTGTCCCAAGCTCCTCTTATAGCTCTCCCAGAAGAGACTGTCGGAGAAGATGTTGTTGCAGTTGAGGAAGAGACTCCAGCAGCAGGGGTAGGCGCAACCGCTCGGCTTTCCAGTAGGGCGATCAACTGCTGTACCCCCGCCAAGGTACCGCCATCAAAATCGCCAGCGCGAAATTTCGGCAGGATCTGACTGTCGATAATCTGTTGTACACGGGCGTCGGGGAGGATGGTAGCCAATCCGGTACCCGTTTCAATTTCTACCCGCCGCTCCCCGACCGAAATCAGAAACAACACGCCATTGTTTTGAGCTGCTTTACCAATACTCCAGTGGTTGAAAAGTTGGGTGGTAAAGGCTTTTGGGCTCGGATATCCATTGGTGTTTGGCACCGTAACCACAGCCATTTCGGCACCGGTGCACTGCTCTAACTGGTTGACACTCCCACGGCTGAGGCACGTGGGATGCTTGGTTCAGCGATCGCCTTCTTAGTTGGGTCGTGTTTTTCTGTTCGCTCCACCTCCAGGACAATCTGAGCGTAGTAGCCATCCGAGCGGCGCACAACTCGCACCCGATGGATTGGTTCAAGTTGATCAAAGTTGAGGTCACGAGTCCCTTTGAGCTTGAAGCTACCGG
>JAUQVI010000230.1:0-5535 GCA_039794885.1 Thermostichus sp. DG02_5_bins_236 | reverse complement strand
GTTTCCAGAACAAGCATGGGCGATAAGACTGGAGTCTTATGAGTCTATTTCACCATCACCGGGAGAGCAAAGGTATGGCCGTAGATTATTGTCTGGCTCTGTACCTACGCCCCACTCCCATTCATCCCGGCACCCGGCTATGCCCTGCGGGCCTTCTGCTGCTTAAAGGTAAATGGAAAACTCAACTCTCGAACCAGATCGCACCACCTGGCTGACGGATCCCTGCAAGAAGGATTCTGCTCCCCCTGGCCAAGGGATCCCGGGCTCATTATCGGGATCCCCTGGCAGGTTTACCTGCGGTTATAGCCTCGATTGTTAAATTTTGTGGGTCATCCATCAAGCTGAGCTCTCTCCTTTACGCCCCGATTGGCCTAGAGATTCACGCCGAAACCCCCGGCGAAATTGCCATCAGCATCATTGCCCAACTGATCCAGACCCGGCGAGAATGGTGACTCAGGTTGCACCAACCGAAAAGAAAGGTTAGGGTTATGAGGACAGCGCGGGGTAGAGCAGCCTGGTAGCTCGTCGGGCTCATAACCCGAAGGTCGCTGGTTCAAATCCAGTCCCCGCTATATTTATTGGTGGCCCTCCTCTCCAGTGAGGATCCAGAGCCCCGACAGGTGGATCCCGCTCAGTTTCCTCTTGTCTTACTGCTCAAAAGCGAAGGGAAAAGTACGGCTATTCTCGAGTGCAAGCGCGCGGGATCCCTCGGCAGACTCAAATGCCTTCTCTACAATGAGAAACATCCCGCAACCCCTAGCAAAAACTGGGTGGTAGGGGGCTGGCGCTTTTGTTATCCTGTCGCATAAGTTCCCCTTTTTGCCCGATTCGGGTTCCACAGGGGCAATACGGCAGATTCTGCCCGGCACTCAACGCTAGCGAAACTTGTAGCTGTTTGCAAAAAACGTGGTGTAGCTGTTATTGGCAGGCTTGGAGAGAGGATATCACCCGATGTTTACTTGGCTCTGGACGAAACAGTTTTCTCGGATGAACCAGAGGCTACAGACTTTGGAAGTAGCCCGTGAGGAAAACCTTTTATCGCCTGATCTGAGCGCCCAAACTCTGCAAGTGGCCCCAGACTTCTGGGAACGGCAACACCAAGCCTTTGTCTACGTGGATAAGCAAATTCAGAAGGTAAGCCGTCGCAGTAAGGTTTGGGGGGGGATGGCGCTGCTGGCTATTCTGGCGGATGCGGCTTTGGTGGTAGCAGGTCTGACAGCAATTCAGTCTTTGCAGCAGGTGCGGGCCGACCAAAGCCTAACTCGCATTTCTCAGCAGGCAACTGCCCCGGATCCCGTCCAGCAAGCATTTGATGATCTGGTGGCCCAACTGCCTCAGATGAGCATAGTGGAGCGGTATCGTGCCCTAGAAGCTCTAAATGCCCTTTCGGCTATCTCAATGGCTCGCAGTGGCAGTGGGTATTACTACGGCAGCTCAGGCATGTCTGTGTATGGCGCTGCTTCCACAGCAGCAGCTACTCCTCTTGAGGCCCAACTGCAAACCATTTACCAACTGGGTCAAATGCGTTCGGTGGAGGCTGTGCCAGCTTTAGTGACCAAACTTTCGGATGGTGATGCGGTGGTGCGAGAAGCAGCCGCTCGTGCTCTGGGGCAAATCGGCGATCCGCGTGCCCTCGATCCGTTGCATAATTTGCTAGCCCAAGAGCCTAATGAATTGGTTCAAGATGCAGCGATTGGTTCGATCGCACAAATGCTCCGTTGAGGAATGGAATGTTCTTGGGGAATAGACCGTTGGTCGTGTAAGTTGTGTGTGGTTTGGGTTGAGGCATTGGGGATGAACAGGGGTATGACAGGCAGGCTGGGTGGGCTGCTAGGGGCAGCTTTTTGGGTTTGGGGATCCGCACAGCCCGTTTGGGCAGAGGATCCCTTTCGTAATGGGCCCAATGCGCGGCAGATCAGCCCAGAGGTTGCGGCAGCCTTTGAAGAGTTTTTTTGCGCGGGGCGCTATAGCCAAAGCCGGGAGAAGTTGGAAACTGCTAGAGATGCGTCTCCTGAGGAGCCGATGGTTTATGCTTTGTTGGCGGCCCTAGCCTATCAAGAAGGAGACATGCAGGAGTTCGCTCAATTGGCGACCCAAACTCGGCAGGTGGCAACAGAGCTGAAGAAAACGGATCCCTTGCGTGGCAATCTTTACGAAGGTGTGGGCTATGGCTTGGAGGCAGCCAATACAGTGGTACAAAATGGCGTGGTGATTGGCTTACCCAAGGCCCTGCCTACCCTGAATCAACTGTTTTCTTCCATTCGAGCGGCGCAGGCGGTGGATGGCAGCGATCCGGAGCTGAACCTTTTGAATGGCTACATGGATCTGCTGCTCACCTACCGGGAAAAGGCCCTCAACCAATTCCAGTTGGCGGCTCCTCAGTATATGTCTTACCGTGGACAAGCCTTGGCCTATCGGGATATGCAGCGCTACGCAGAGGCACTTGAGGCGGTGGATCGGGCGATTGCCACCTCCTGTAACAACCCAGAGCTGTACTATTTGAAGGCCCAAATTTTGGTATCGCAAGGGGAAGATCGTGAGGCGGTACCCTTGTTTGACCAAGCCCTGCAGGCCTCTGCCCAATTACCGGAGCCACTCGTGGATCAAATTCAGATGGAACGGGATCGCGCCGCCCAACGGGGGGGATTGACCAGTCAGTTGCCTGCTACGGCTACCCCATGAGCTTACGAATTAGCGGCAGACGAGAATTGCAAACTCCAGAGGGTTTGGCGACTCGGCCCACTCCTTCTCGGGTACGGCAGGCGCTGTTCAACATCTTGCAAGGGCGGGTGGAAGGTTGCCGCTGGCTGGATCTCTGCTGTGGAGCAGGTACAGTAGGGGCAGAAGCCCTCTGTCAGGGAGCTGCTTTTGTGGCGGGGATCGAAATTGCCGCCCCTGCCTGTCGGATCATTCGGGCCAACTGGGCCAAAGTGGCACAGCCGGAACAATCTTTTCAGGTGATTCAGGGGGATGCCCGCAAACTGCTCAATCGGGGGTTGGTATGGGATCCCTTCGACTATGTTTATTTTGCTCCCCCTTATGAGGCAGGGCTGTATACGCCCCTACTGCCCCTGATTCCGCCGCTGCTTAAGCCAGAACAAGGGATCCTGATCGTCGAGCATCGCACCGGTTACGAACTCCCCGAACAAGTAGGATCCCTGCTGCGGTCTGACCAGCGCACCTACGGGCAAACCACCCTGGCTTTTTACCGTGACCTCGCAGACTGGCTTTAGTTGGAGAAGGGGGTGCTGACGAAGCCGATTTCCAACAGTTGTTGATAAGCTTGGCTCCCCAGTTCGCGGGTTGGCCCCTGGCTGCCGATTACCTGTACCAGCCGCCCCACCGCTTCTTCTGGGCGTCCCGAGGCTCGGTAGACAACGGCCAAATCGTAGGCGGCTTGATCCCGTTCTTGAGCAGCAACACGGGCTAGTTCCCGCTGTTCTTCCGAAATGCGGTTTTGGATCCCGGCAAAGGCCCGCGACAGATCTTGGTGATAGTTGGAGCGTTGGTTATAGGCATCAAACACCTGTTGTAGGAGTTCGGCGGCCCGGTCGTAGTTTTGGGCTTGCAAGGCAGCGTTGGCTTCTGCCGCCAGTTGTTCGGCTCGTAAAACGCTGAGGGTGCTAGAGGGTTGCTCTAATGCCCGAAACTGTTGTGGATTGGGAATGAGCTGCTGCCCAGAAGGGGAGGGCAATTGCTGGGCGGTGGCCCAAAAGCCGGAACCGACCCCAAGCGCAAGGCCCAAAAACAGGCCGAGAAATAGACGTGTCCAGGAACGGTGCAGGAAGTCAAACCCATATCGAATCATGTGCAGGTAGTCCTCATAACCTTTTTTGACCCGTTCTAATCTACCTCACTCTTATCCCTGCCATCGGGATCCCACTGGCCATCAGAACTCAGCCCTCCACTCAACTTTTAGGGAAGGCAGGACGGGGCTTTGCGGTGCTGGGAGGATTGGGGTCTGGGGTGATTTTACTGTGGGAGTTGCCCTGAACGGGTTCGGATCCCTTGGCGGTGGAGGGGGCTTCTTCCGGTAGCAACGGCAGGTTGAGAATGAACTCGTACATACGGAGGTATTCCAGAGCGGATCGCTGCCAACTGAAATGGGTGGCCATGCCCCGCTTTTGCAGAGCTTGCCAGGTTTCCTTGTGCTGGAAAGCCTCCCAGGCTCGCGCCAGACAAGTATAAAAGTCTAGGGCTTCGTAGCGGTCAAAACAGTAGCCAGTGCCAGTCCCCTTGCTGGGTACATGATGGCTAACCGTATCCACCAACCCGCCCGTGCGCCGCACGATCGGCACACAACCGTAACGCATGGCGATCATCTGGCTAATGCCACAAGGCTCAAAGCGGCTGGGCATCAGAAAAGCATCCGCTCCCCCGTAGATCAATTGCGCTAACTTCGGTTGGTAGCCCTGCTGATAGGACATCTTGCCGGGGTGCCGCTCGGCCATTTCCCGCATCCGCCCCTCGTAGTAGGCTTCGCCGCTACCCAGCACAACACATTGGGCATCGCTGTAGGCCAAAAAGCGATCCAGAGCTTGAATCAAGAGGTCAATACCCTTTTGTTCCACTAGGCGGGCCACCATCCCCAGCAGGAAAACTTCGGGATTGACGGGCAAACCCGCCTGAGCCTGTAGAGCTGCTTTGTTGACTGCCCTTCCCTGCAAATCTGAGAGGCTAAAGGTAGCTTCCAGGGCAGGATCCCTACTGGGATCCACCTTGTTCAGATCAATGCCATTCAAGATCCCCCGTAGGCGTTCCCCTTTCCAGGCCAGCAGATCCTGTAGGCCTTCACCGTGTAAAGGGGTGCGAATCTCCATCGCATAAGTGGGAGAAACGGTATTCACCTGGTCGGCATAAAGGATCCCGGCAGCCATGGCATTCTGGGCGGAAAAGTACCAGGGCAGCCAGGTCATGCGCTCCAGTTGCCAGCGCCAAGGTCCTTGATAGGCCAAGTTGTGAATAGTGAAGACCGTGCCAATATCAGAAGCTTGGTGCATCCAGGCCGGGATCATAGCCGTGTGCCAATCGTGGCAGTGGATAATATTGGGCTTCCAGGGGTAGTAGGTCCAGGCAAATTCGGCAACGGCATTGGCAAAAAAGGTGAAGCGCCAGAACTCATCCTCCCCGTAGTAGACACGGTTGGGAGCAAAGCAATAATGGCTAACCAAATATAAAGGCACATCCGTTCCCGGCAAAACACTTTCGTAGATCTCTGCCACCTGGCCCATCACTTCTTTGGCCCAAATCGGCTCCTGAGAACGCCGGTACTGCCCCGATTCTTCACCAAATTGTTCCCATAAAAACCCATAGAAGGGCATGATGATGCGTACATCCTGGCCTAAGCCCCGCAAAACCGAGGGCAGGGATCCCACTACATCCGCCATCCCCCCCACCTTGGCCAGTGGTGCTGCCTCAGCCGACGCGAACAAAATTCTGGCTTGAACCACGATGACCTCCGTGTTGTTCCGGATCCCGGCCCAGTTGCCTTGAGCCAAAACCCTTCCCATCCTAAAACAGAAGGGATCCCTGTAC
>JAUQVI010000229.1:0-5572 GCA_039794885.1 Thermostichus sp. DG02_5_bins_236 | reverse complement strand
GCAGTCCTCTGGTTCCAGAAACAACGGGGGCGGGATCCGTGGGCGAAAAACCTGTAGAGAGAAGCCCTCCCTGCGTCTAAGGCCACTGTTCGTACAAGGATAATCATTATCATTTTTGACTGCAAGGGGTGGGATCCCAGGGTTTGGTATTCCCGGCAACTCGAAATCGGCAGCAAAGGTTCAATTTCACGCAAGGGTAAGGATCGGCAATGTCAGGGGTGATCTCAACAGCAGCAAATCGGCTCGTGCAAGTATTGAAAAACACGGATCCCTGTGGATGGGAACTGAAGCGCAAACTGGAAGTTGTGTCTAGTTGTGTCTAAAGGAGCAACCTTGGCTCAAGTCAAGATTCTCAAACAAAGCATGGAACCTAAGACTGCGGAGAACTGGAGGATTCAGAACGGTTGGAAGCCCTAATCCAGTGAGAAAATCCACAAATATCTTCAGCGTTGGCATTCGAAGAGAGTTGCTCTATATTAAATCAGCTAGCATGTTCGATATTTGCCGGAATTAAGTTATCTTGAGAGCTGACATGCCATCTAATTGGTCAGATACCCATCCTCCCAGTCCAGGGCAAGGGTTGGATCAAGCCCAGACAACACCTTCCCGTTGGAGTGAGCGCTACATGGGCGAGGTCTCTCACACCGAGTACGAGAAGAATGGGTCGCAGACCAAAGCGGCGGGTCATCCAGAGGGGATCATGCCGAGCAATGTCGCAAAAATTAAGGTTGTCGGTGTGGGTGGCGGTGGCGGTAATGCGGTCAGTCGGATGGCAGCCAGCAGTCTCACCGGGGTGGAATTCTGGAGTGTCAACACTGATTCCCAGGCGCTGATTCAGTCTTCCACCTTAAATCGGCTACAAATCGGACAAAAGCTAACGCGGGGGCTGGGGGCTGGGGGCAATCCCGCTGTGGGGCAAAAAGCCGCAGAAGAATCCAGTGAAGAATTGGCGGCTGCCCTGGAGGGAGCCGATTTGGTGTTTATCGCTGCGGGCATGGGAGGAGGCACAGGCACAGGCGGAGCGCCGATTGTTGCCCAAATTGCCAAAGAAAGTGGAGCCTTGACGGTGGGGGTAGTAACCCGGCCTTTTTCTTTTGAGGGCAAGCGTCGTACCCGCCAAGCAGAAGAAGGGATCCAAGCGCTGCAGGAGGCGGTCGACACCCTAATTGTGATCCCCAATGACAAGTTGCTCTCGGTAATCTCAGAGCAAACCCCGGTGCAGGAAGCGTTTCGAGTTGCGGATGATGTCTTGCGTCAGGGGGTGCAGGGCATCTCGGATATCATCCTCATCCCCGGTATGATCAACGTTGATTTTGCTGATGTGCGCAGCGTGATGGCTGATGCTGGCTCTGCATTGATGGGTATTGGGATGGGATCCGGCAAATCCCGCGCCCGCGAAGCGGCTGTCACTGCCGTCTCTTCCCCGCTCCTAGAAACCTCGATCGAAGGGGCCAAAGGTGTTCTCTTCAACATCACCGGTGGATTGGATTTATCTCTGCACGAAGTTCATGCCGCCGCCGAGATCATCGCTGAGGCTGTGGATCCGGAAGCCAACATCATCTTCGGCACCGTCCAAGATGAGCGGATGCAGGGTGAAGTGCGTGTTACGGTTATCGCCACAGGCTTTGAGGGGGTATCCCAACGCGCGGCGACCCCAGCCAAGGTGCCCGTATCCAGTAAACCTACGGCCCGTAAACCAGCTGCTCACAGCCCTGAGCCTCCCCCACGGCAAGCGCCAGAACCTGAACCGGCAACTTCCAGTGGCCTGGATATTCCCGAGTTTTTGCGCCGCCGCCGCCCAACCCTGTAGGGTAAAATCAGCTCGTTGTGCTGATCGTGTGGTGAGGGAAAACAGGGGCAATGCGTATCGTCGTCTTGGCAGGGGGTCGCTCGGCAGAGCGCCAGGTTTCCTTGGTTACCGGCAAAGCCTGCAAGCGTGCTCTTGAAGATTTGGGGCATGAGGTGAAGCTCATCGACCCGGATGTGGATTTGCCCCTGCGCCTGTGGCAGGAACGGGAAGCCGGTTGTGATTTTGTCTGGATTGCCTTGCATGGCCCCGGTGGCGAGGATGGAGTGATACAGGGGATGCTGGACTGGCTGGGCCTGCCTTACCAAGGTTCGGGGCAGCTGGCCAGTGCTTTGGCCATGGATAAGCTGGTTGCTAAGCAGATCTTCCGCGCCCAAGGGATCCCAACTGCGGATTGGATCGCCTGGGATAGGCAGAACCCTCTCTCCTGGGACGAGTGTGTGGCGGAGCTGGGATCGCCGCTGGTGATTAAACCCAGCAATGAGGGGTCTACCGTCGGCATTAGCATTGCCGAGAATGAACGCTCTTTCGCCCAAGGGTTGCAACTGGCCCGGTCCGTCTCGCCGCGGATTTTCTTGGAGCGGTATATCCCCGGCAAGGAAATTACCCTCTCAATTCTGTCGGGGCAAGTTCTTCCTGCTATTGAGATCATTCCGGCTCAGGGCAGCTTTTACGATTATGAAGCCAAATATGCTCCCGGTGGATCCCGGCATGTTATCCCCTGTTCCCTCAGTCCAGCAGGATTGGCCCGCTGTGAGGCGGTAGGGTTGCAGGCCTATCAAGCTCTAGGGTGCGAGGGTCTAGCACGAGTGGATCTACGGGTGGATAGCGCAGAAAATCCCTGGGTGTTGGAGGTGAACACCCTGCCCGGCATGACCCCCACTTCCCTTTGCCCGGATGCGGCGGCAGCGCTGGGGTGGACGTTTACGGAGCTCGTGGAGCGGATGTTGCAAGAGGCACTGCAAAAAGTCTCTCTAGCCCCTGCTGCTCGGACGGGATCCCTTCTACAGGAAAGCCAGAATTAAAAAAGCTAACCCAATCCCGGCGGCCAGTAAAGCTCCCCCCAACCACACCAACGAAAAACGGGAGCCGGCATCGGTTCGATCCATCAGTTCTGGCGCAGGATTGCGTCGCAGGTTAATTGGGTCAGGGGCAACAACGGTTAGATCCTGCAAAAGCAGATCACTTTTCTCTACCAGAGTGGTGTCTGCCATGGCCAGGGTTGGATTGAGCAGGGATCCCGTTTGTTCCCACTCGTATTCGGCATGACCCGACTGCCGCCCATACACCGTCACCTGTTCTAGGCCCGGTAGGGCTAGGGTCTTTAGCTGCGCCTGAATTTGCTCGGTCAGGTGGGGATAATCCAGCTGTACCTGGGCAGAACGTCCCAGCAAAACATGCAAATGGCCCTGGCGACGTTTAACGGCAACCTTGACGGGGGCACCCAACCGGGATTGCAACACCGCTGCGATCTCAGCTTCGGTCATGAAGGTAACATCCGAACAATAGGCGGGTTAATTCTAATACAATCCCCAATACAATCCTAGGGCTAATGCTGCGGATGATTGTAGGGTTCCAGGGTAGAATACGGTTCGCGTTAGCGAAGAGACATCGGCCCCTGACGCATCAGGGTTTGTTGCCCTTGCCCTAACCGGATCCCTACTGGCAGTTCCATGCAAGAGAAAAGTATCGTCCGCAACTATTTCAACTCCATTGGCTTCGACCGTTGGCGGCGTATCTATGGAGAAGACGAAGTCAATTTTGTCCAAAAAGACATTCGCTCCGGCCATGCTCGGACTGTAGCCACTGTGTTGGAATGGCTGGGGGATCCCTCCGGTTTGCGCATTTGTGATGCCGGCTGTGGGGTGGGCAGCCTTAGTTTGCCCTTGGCTGCCAGAGGCGCTCAGGTGTTTGCCAGTGACATTTCCGAACAAATGGTGAACGAAGCCCGCCGTCGCCAGCAAATCCAGTTGGGATCTAGCGAGAACCCTCAATTTCGGGTCTCGGACTTGGAGGAACTGAGCGGAGAATACGATGTCGTCATTTGTCTGGATGTGATGATCCACTACCCAGAAGCCGATGCCCTGCGCATGGTGGAACATCTGACCCGATTGGCCCGTTCTCGCCTGATCTTTAGTTTTGCTCCTAAAACCCCTCTCCTCACCCTGCTCAAGAAAGTTGGGGAATTTTTCCCTGGCCCCAGCAAAGCCACCCGTGCCTACCAACACCGAGAAGCGATTTTGGTAAGTAGATTAACTGAACTGGGCTGGAACGTTCAGCAACGACAGACCATTCGTAGCCGTTTTTACTTTGCCTGGATTCTGGATTTGGCCCGTTGAATCCCAAGAATCCCAAGCCTGAATCCAAGATCATTTCCCAGCTTTTTGGGTATAAGATCACCGCCAAAACTTCACTGTAGCTGCTATGACTAAAGCAGTGGGTGGTGAGGGATGAGAATGAACACTCTGCCGGTCAGGGAAGAATGCCCGCTCATCGATTGTCGGCACTTCGATGAAACGACTGTAAACCTATTTTTGTTGCCAGGGCCACAACCCTATCGGGAAACCGAAGAATTTCTGCTCGATTGTGAAATGCGGGCGGATGAGTTACCCCGTAATCTGCGGCGGGCTTTGCTGGAATTTCAGGTGTATTCCAACCCGGAAGGGATCCTGTTGTTGCGGGGGCTGCCTGTGGATCCGGGGCTTTACCACACCCGTACTCCGGCTCTAGCGCAGCGCTCGGAGGAGAAAACCACCTTCGTCAGCGAACGGTGTTTGGCCATGATTGGCAGCCGCCTTGGCCACTTGGTTTCCTATATTCAAGAAAAAAATGGCGACTTGTTCCAAAACTTGGTGCCTACACCGAGTAGCGAAGAGGTGCAATCTTCAGAGGGATCCCGCACCCGGCTGCAATTCCATCGCGAGACGGTTTTTCACCCCTACCCGCCAGAATTTCTGTTGTTGTTTTGCCTGCGCCCCGACCATGACCGCCAGGCAGAAACCACCTATGCCAGCGTCAGCCATGCCCTACCCCTGCTGAGCGAGCAGGAGCGGGAGTTGCTGTTTGAGCCCCTTTACCGCACCGGCATCGACTACTCCTTCGGCAATCTACAAACCTTGACCAATGGCCCCATTTTGCCCGTGTTGTACGGCCGCCGAGAGGATCCCTTCTTGAACTACGACGAAGACTTGATGGTGGGGCTAACCCCCGCAGCCGGTCTGGCCCTAGAAGCCCTAAAGCGAGCGATCAACTCCGTTTACCGAGGCATCAAACTGGAAACGGGCGATCTGCTCTGCATCGACAACCGTCGCACCGTCCATGGACGTACCGCCTTTACCCCCCGCTACGACGGTTTCGACCGCTGGATCCAACGTTCCTTTGTGGTGCGGGATCTCGGTCTTTCGGCGGTGGATCGCTATCCTGGTGAACGGGTCATTCGTACGGCTTTTGCCCCTGACCAACCGGTACTGAATTAAGGCCCACCGGATTGCCCCCACCCTAAATCCCTCCCCCAAACAAAGGGGGGAGGGACTCGAGGAGTGTACTGGGTGATCCTTAGAAGAGCTGTAAAACTCATTAAGACTATTTTTCATGCTCATTTTAAGATTCTTTCTTCTGTAGAAACCCACAGCCCTATTCGGAGGACTATCCAAAACTCCGTAAAACTACCCTGACATTTTCCCTGAGGGAAAGGCAGCCCTCTCAATGGAATCCCACTTAAAAATACGTGATCTTCCGATGGTAGATACAACTTATTTCTAGCAT
>JAUQVI010000228.1:0-5654 GCA_039794885.1 Thermostichus sp. DG02_5_bins_236 | reverse complement strand
TCCCGAATTTGGCCTTTGATTTCTACACCGGCCACTTCCAATTTGCGAGTCCAGACAGCATCCGCAAAATCTTTGGCAGTGAAATAGTGTTTCAACTGGCTAGGGTTGCTTAGATGCAGGCGATACAGCACTCCATTGTGAAAGGAGAGCTCCTTGGGCACAAACACCAACTGACTATCGGCAGTGCCCAGTTGAATGAACTGGTCTTGGGGGGCTTGCTTGGAAAGATCCCGAGCAGCAGCCGGGGCAGGTACCCCTACCCAGAGGGTGAGCAGACAGACCCCCACTAGTAGACTGCGATAAACCCAACTCCACATGGCAATATTAATGATAACAAGACTGGTAGACAAAATTTATTTAGTTTATTTAGTTATTTAGCAACAATATCTCAACGGTATCGAGGGTATGTCCCCAGTCTGGAGAAATCCTTTTTCGGCCAGGCTTGGATGGAGGCCTTAGTTGTTTGTGGTTGTAGAGGCTTGGCCGGGTAGCATCAGCTCCTTTTGTCCCTATGCAGGAGCACCCGCGGTAGCTGAGCACCCATTTTTTCCACCGCAACAGCAGCGGCATAGCCCACTCCAATCTCTAGAGGGAGGATGGACCAAGCAGCTCCTATGCCTTGGCTGGTCAGAACAGAGTCTTTCATGGCTAGGGTTTTGGCTCCTGCCCATCCGGTTCCAGTGGCTTTGAGCAGAGCTTCCTTTCGTGTCCAGAGCTGAAAAAAGAGAGCATCCCGCTCATCCTCCGGACAATGGGCCAGGTCAGCCTGTTCAGTCGGGGAAAAATAGCGTTGGGCAATAGCTTGCCAGTGACGTACGGGTCGAATCCATTCCAAATCCACACCAACCCGCTGGTTGAGGGCCAAAGCAACCAATATCTGCTCATGGGAATGGCTGAGGTTGAATTGAATCGGCTGAGGGGGATCCCGCCAATAGGGTTTGCCCTTAGGACCCTGCTCAATCCCAATTGATTCCGGCGGCAGCCCGCTGTAGCGGCTGAGCAGCCTTCTCAGGAACAACCGGCCAGCCAAAAACCGCCGCTGATCCGCCGGCAACCGCAAGTGCTCTGCTTTGTTCCGCTCCTCGGGAGATAGAAGGCTAAGGGAGGGCAGCAATTCCTCAAGAGGAGGGATCCCTTGTAACCACACTTGAGCCACCTGTGGCGATAGAGGCGGGGGGTGCTGCACTGCTTCAACCCCGGGGGCGCCTATCCAAGTGAGTGGGAACACCATAGCGCTGTAGGGCCTAGAAAAATAGCAAAACCGGTACAACCAAGGGTAGGGATCCCACTGCCCTCCACCGCCGATGGCTAGATAAGCAGCAGTTACATTACCAATTAAATAAAGGTCAAATAAAGTCAGCAGGCTAGAACCAAGTCGGATCCCTTCCCCTGACCAAGGTATGGAGATTTCTGAGGAGCCCTTGGCAGATAACCCAGGATCGGAGCATCTTTGGCGGAAGGGATGAGGTAGTATAACCTTGAGTTGGGCTTGCTGTAACTAACAGAACACACTCTACCTGTCGGCGCTTGCGAGGCCCGGTCTAACCTGATGTCTTCCTTCCAGTATCCCCCCCGTCCTGACCGCGTTAGCTTAGCTCGCCAACAGGCGATTCGCCAAGGGATCCTTTGGTTGTTGCTGGGGTTTACGGCTGTGGTTGCCGGCTCTGCCGGTGCACTCCTAGCTGTAATGTTGCCTCGCCCGGTTATCCCCACCACCCTGACTGCCGAGCAACAGGAGGCTTTCCGACCAGATGCCTTGCGGGTTGCGGCTCTGGATCGCTCTTTGCATATTCTCGTTCTCGGTACCGATAACCCGGATCCCAGCTTGCCCCTACCTGCGGAACGGGAGCGCTTCAATACCCGCACCGATACCCTTCTCTTGGTCCGTTTTGATCCCCAGGCGCGGCGGATCAGCGTGTTGTCCATCCCCCGCGACACCCGTGTGCGCCTGCCAGGATATGGTATTGCCAAGATCAATGCTGCTAACCTTGCGGGTGGCCCGGCCCTAGCAGCCCAAGTGGTCAGCGACTTGATGGGCGGGATCCCGATCGACCGCTACGTTCGCCTCAATACGGATGCCCTCGAAGCTTTGATCGATGCTGTGGGTGGGGTGGAGGTCTATGTGCCGGAGCCCATGCAGTATGTGGATCAAACCCAGCGGTTGTTCATCAACCTAGAACCAGGGTTACAACGCCTGAATGGGGAACAAGCCCATCACTTCGCCCGCTTCCGCCGCGATCATCTCGGGTTGGGGGATATCGGTCGGGTGCAACGGCAACAGGAATTGCTGCGGGCCCTCAGTCGGGAACTGCTTTCCCCTGCCGTTTGGTCACGGATCCCCAAGATTTTGCAAACCATCCGTGTTAACCTCGATACCAACCTCACCTGGGAAGAAGTGTTGACCCTGGCCAAGTTCATTCTTACCTCGGGTGGGGATCGGATTGACCTAGTATTGTTGCCGGGTCGGTTTAGTCAGCCCGGAGAATTTGCCACCAGCTACTGGCTGCCCGATGTCCCTGCCGTGCAGCGGGTGGCCGTATCCCACTTTGGTGTAGAGGCGGAGGTGCCCCGCATTCCCCCACAACGGCTGCGAATTGCCGTGCAAAATGCTACTGGAGAGCAGGGGATGGCGCGGCGCATGGTGCAGGAACTGGCCAGACAGGGGTTTCCCCAAGCCTTTGCTGTGGAAGATAGTACCCAGGTTTTGCGACAAACGGAAATTCTGGCCCAAAGTGGGGATCGGGATGGGGCCAAACAGATTCGCACTGCCATTGGTCTGGGGGAAACACGAGTGGAATCTACTGGCATCCTCAATTCCGACATCACCATCCGGGTTGGCCAAGATTGGGCCCGACAGCTCACCCTCGATATTGACCAGGCGCAGGCTTTGCCTGGGGCAGCTCAGCTCTAAAGAACGGGCGGTTCGGTTCCAAGTGCGGATTTCTGGAAAGGGGGCCTGCTTGTCGTGGGTTCCCCTGCTTCTGTAAATTAGCACTGAGCCCATTGGAGTGCTAAGCCTGCCTATGACCATGCTGGAGCAGGGATCCATCACGATCCACACCGAGAATATCTTCCCGATTATCAAGCAGTCTCTCTACTCTGACCGAGAAATCTTCCTGCGGGAGCTGGTCTCTAATGCTGCTGATGCTATTGCCAAGCTGAAGATGGCCAGCCTGGCCGGGGAATTGATGGATCCCCCTGAGCCTGAGATCGTCATCACTCTGGATAAAGAGGCAAAAACCCTATCAGTAGCCGATAACGGCATTGGCATGACCGCCGAGGAAGTCAAAAAATACATCAACCAAGTGGCTTTTTCCAGTGCCGAAGAGTTTATCCACAAGTACAAAGGCAAAGAAGCGGAGCAAGCGATCATTGGCCATTTTGGTCTGGGTTTCTACTCCTCTTTCATGGTGTCGCAGCGAGTAGAGATCGATACTCTCTCCTATAAAACTGATAGCAGTGCTGTGAATTGGGCCTGCGATGGCACGACTGCCTTTACCCTCTCAGATTCAGAACGATCCAGCATTGGCACCACTGTCACCCTTCACATTGCCCCAGACGATGAGGAGTATTTGGAACCCAGTCGGATTCGGGAACTAATCCGCAAATACTGTGACTTCATTCCTGTCCCCATTAAGCTGAATGGGGAAGTCATCAACAAGCAAAAGCCCCTCTGGAAAACCTCACCTTCTGAACTCAAAGACGAGGATTACCTAGAGTTTTATCGCTATCTCTACCCCTTCCAGGAAGATCCCCATTTTTGGGTACACATCAACACCGATTATCCCTTTATTGTGCAAGGGATCCTCTATTTTCCTAAGTTACGCCCGGATATCGACCCCACCAAGGGGCAGGTGAAGTTGTTCTGCAATCAAGTATTTGTACAAGACAACTGTGAGGAGGTCATTCCCAAGTTTCTCTTGCCCTTACGCGGGGCGATCGACAGTCCAGATATTCCCTTGAACGTCTCCCGCAGCTTTTTGCAAAACGATCGCACCGTGCGGCGCATCGGGGATCACGTGGCCAAAAAAGTAGCCGATCGCCTAAATGAACTGTACAAAGAAAACTATGAGCAGTACGTCAAAGTTTGGCCAGATATCAGCCTGTTCATGAAATTCGGGGCGATGAACAGTGATAAGTTTTTCGCCCAGATTAAGGATATTTTGATCTTCCGTCTGGCCGGCTCCCCTGCCGATAAGCCAGAATACCTGACCCTGAAAGCCTATCTAGAGCGCACGCAAGAAAAACAAAAAAAGCGAGTATATTATGCTACCGATGAGGCGGCCCAAAGTGCCTACATTGATCTGCACCGTTCCCAAGGATTAGAAGTTTTGATGCTGGATAGCTGGATCGACAGCCACTTCAGCAGTTTCCTGGAACGGGAGTACAAAGAAGAGGGGATCCAATTCAAGCGGGTGGACTCTGAGCTGGATGAAACCCTGGTGGATAAAGACAAGGCCGCAGAAATTGTCGATCCGGTCAGCAACAAAACCCGCAACGAAAAATTGGTGGATCTGTTTAAGCATGCCTTGGGCAGAGACAAGCTACAGGTGAAAGCGGAAGCCCTAAAATCGGAATCTGTCCCAGCGATGATCCTTCTGCCTGAAGCGTTGCGACGGTTGCAGGAGTTGAATGCCATGATGCAGCAAAAGCCCCTCGAGTTTTTGGAGGAGCACACTCTGATCATCAACACGGCCCATCCGTTGGTGCAGAACTTGCAAACTCTTGCCGATGAGGGACGGGATCCGGATTTGATCGCATTAATCTGCAACCAGATTTATGATCTGGCCCTGATCACCCAAAAAAGTTTTGACCCAGCTTCCGCCCGTGCCTTTGTGCAGCGTTCCAATGAAGTGCTGACGCGCCTGACCAGTCGTTAGTAAGCAGCGCTATCTAGGGTCACTCCTGGCTTCAGAGCCTCTGAGCCTGTGGGGAGAGGGGGACGGGATCCACGGGATCCAGATCCATTGTTGCCATGAATCACAGGGGGCATTTGGCGCATCAGGGTGGCCATCTCCAGAGCGCTCATGGCATATTCCCAGCCTTTGTTGCTCTTCACCCCGGCCCGCTCGAGGGCCTGCTGCATCGTATCGGCGGTGAGAATGCCGAAGATCACCGGTACGCCGGTGCGAAACCCAGCCGCTGCAATGCCTTTGGCAACTTCAGCCGACACATAGTCAAAGTGGGGAGTCTGGCCACGGATCACCGCCCCCAGGCAAATGACAGCATCGTAACAGTGGGATTGGGCCAACTGGTGAGCCACCAAAGGCACCTCGAAGCTACCGGGCACCCAATAGTAATCCACCTGTTTGCTGTCGGGTGAAACATCGACCCCATGCCGCTTTAGTCCATCCTGACAGCCTTCTAGGAGCTTGCCAGTGATCAAATCATTAAAGCGACCAATCACAAGTGCCAGACGCAGATCGCCTGTCTCAACAAAATTGCCTTCGTAAACTGCCATTCCCCTACTCCGTGAAGACAGATTCCCTGAATTGGTTGTGTTCCACGGCAAAACCGCGCCTACCTATCGTGAAGTACCCGACGCTCATTGCTACGCAATAGAGCGCGGGCTTCTTTGTTCATCGGGACTTGCCTCCGAGAGGGTAGACTTGCGCCTTCCTCCCTTTGGTCTTACAGTCCCTCCCAAAGCAGAA
>JAUQVI010000227.1:0-5698 GCA_039794885.1 Thermostichus sp. DG02_5_bins_236 | reverse complement strand
CTGCTGAAGAACTGCGTCCTGCTGGCCTAAACCAAGATGAATTAACGAATGAGGAACTGGAAACTGTAGCCGGTGGATGGTGCGGGAATGACCTCCGTCCTCGCTTCCCCATCCCTATGCCGGGGCCAGTGGATCCCTTCCGTGGAGTGTCCTTGGGTAACGGACTCCTTTTGCCTGCAATTCAAAAAATCCACAAAGGATTCTAATCTCGAATTTTTGACTTGACTTGTGGAATTAGCCTGGATCCCTAAAAACGTCAGCGAAAGCCAGCATACAAAAAAGGGATCCACAACAGTGGATCCCAAAAAATGATGTAACTAAGAGCAGAATCAACTGGTTAGAAGTTGAAGACGGCCCGCAGAGCGCCCACACCAATGGTCGGGTCGTTGTCGCCCGGCAGAGCACCGTTGGGGTTGCTCACGAAGTAGGCGGCTGGGGTCAAGGTCAGGAAATCGTTCACCGGGAAGCTGTAGTAAACATCCACGATGAAGGGGCGACTATCCCAAACACCATCATTTTTGGTGGTTACAATCGGCTGACCAAACACCACACCACCCTGGGCACCTTCAATGAACAGATCCGGGAAGGCAAAGCCAAACAGGAAACCGTTGAAGTCTTCATCACCCGGGTCAATGGTGCCTGCCGGAACTACGTTGGGCAGATTGTAATCGATGTTGCCAGTGGTGAACCAGCCAGACAGAATGACGCGGGGGCTAAGCTCCCAGTTGGCAGCTACAGAGAAAGCATTCACACGAGCCGTATGAGCCACATCGGTAACGCTCAAGGGTCCGCGGAAAAGGCTAGCACCGTTGGCCAAGAAACTGGGATCGCCGCTTTGTAAATAGGTGCTAGCAAACTGCAGATACAGCTCCAAGGTTTCGGTTGGCAGGAAACCCAATTCCACTGCATGAGCACTGTTACCACCCGTCAGACCACTGTCGCCAAAGCCCTTGCCCAATCGAGCACCGTTGTTGGTGCTGTAGCTGTAGGCCAAGCGGAACTGATCACCGGGGCGGAAGCGGAAGCCAAACATGGTTCCACCCGGCACGTCAGCAGTGGATTTGGGGGCATCAGCAAAGTCAGACAAGGCATCAAAGGGAGTGCCGTAGTTGAACACATCGGACACACCCGAGCCTGAGATACCGGCATAGATGGTTGCAGCTCTGTTGAAGGCCGGGAATTGGTAGATCAACTTGGCCAAGGTGAAGGTACCCGCACCACCACCGCCGAAGCCAGGCCCCGGATCGCCGTCAAAGAACTCGGTCACGGCGTCACGGGCCTGTAGACGAATCCGTAGGCGATCGCGACCGGTAAAGGAAGCGTCAAAGTTCAACCGCACCCGGTAGGGTAGGGTCATGTTGGCTTGGTCTTGTTCCGCTACAGTTACCCCGTTCACAATGCGATCATCGGTCAGGGCGCTGCCATAGATAGCGGTGATCACCTGAGCATTCAACTTGGTGACCGGGTTAAAGACTTTCCCCTTCAAGTCAGTTACATCGGCTTCCAGAGCATCCACACGTCCGCGCAGGGCAGCCAGTTCAGCAGCAAATTCCTCTTGCAGGCGCTGCAGGGTGGCCAAGTCTTCCCGAGACACTTTGTCGGCCAAGCCAGCAGCAATCAGCTCATTGATGCGATCCAAACAGGCATTCATACCAGCGGCAAACTCGAAGCGGGTCATGGCCCGGTTGCCACGGTAGGTGCGATCAGGGTAACCAGCAATACAGCCGTAGCGCTCCACCAAAGATTGCAGAGCTTGGAATGCCCAGTCGGTTGGCTGTACGTCAGAAAGCTCAGAAATAGCAGTGACCGGCCCAGAAGCTTGGGCATAGGCCATTCCAGGGGTCAAGACTGCTGCTGCACCCAGGGTGCCAGCCAGCAGAGTCTTCCAGTAGTTCGCGTGTTTCGCGGGCATGTTTCTCTCCTTGTTCTTTTCCTCACACCTGTTTGGCTGTAGCGATGTTTTCTAAAAGTAACAAATTGCCTAACTCAAAAGTGAGCCTGACAATTGCGGACCCTGGAAAAACATGATACAGCCATAATCCATATCGTCTACCACTTTACACACTTTCTGCGCGAGACTCAATGCGAGACCCAACAGCGGTAGATGATCCAGGCCCAATATCCATTACTCTACATCAGGGATCCAGACCTGGCTAGCAGATGTATCCCCTGTGAGGCTGTAAAAGGCGTTGATTTGGGCTATGGAGGTGGGATCCAGATGGTGTGGCTGCGGGATCCCTCAGTCGGAATCACCCTGACGCCGGGGCCGGTAACACTTCTTATCCCCGCTCTGGCAGAAGGGGCTGATAAACTGCTGGAGAATACCTGGCCTTTTTCACAAGCTTTGAATCACTATGAGTCCTAGCCTGCAAGCCGCTCAAACTCAGGCGCGAGTGCCCACTGAAACAATCCTGACTCCGCGCTTCTACACCACCGATTTCGACGCCATTGGCAAGATGGGATTGGGGAATCGAGAGGCGGACTTCCACGCCATGCTGGAGGAGTTTCGCTCAGATTACAACCGTCATCACTTTGTCCGTGGCGAAGAATTTGCTCAGGATTGGGAAAGCCAACTGGATCCAGAGTCTCGGCAGTTGTTCGTGGAGTTTCTGGAGCGCTCCTGCACCGCTGAGTTCTCGGGCTTTCTTCTCTACAAGGAGCTGTCTCGCAAGCTGAAGGAAACCAACCCTACCTTGGCTGAGTGCTTTGCGTTGATGAGCCGCGACGAGGCCCGCCATGCTGGTTTCCTAAACCGGGCTATGGGAGACTTCAACCTGGCGCTAGATCTCAGTTTTCTAACCAAAAACAAGGCTTACACCTACTTTGCGCCGCGCTTTATCTTCTACGCCACCTATCTCTCGGAGAAGATCGGCTACTGGCGTTACATCCTCATCTACCGTCACCTGGAAGCCCACCCAGAAGACCGCGTCTACCCAATCTTCAACTTCTTTAAGAACTGGTGCCAAGACGAGAACCGCCACGGCGACTTCTTTATGCTGATGCTCTCCAGCCAGCCAAGGCTCCTTAAGGGGTGGATCGCCAAGCTGTGGTGCCGCTTCTTTTTGCTGTCGGTGTTTGCCACCATGTACCTCAATGATGTCGGTGAGCGCCCGGATTTCTATCGCCTGATTGGCTTGGATCCCCACACCTACGACATGGAAGTAATCTACAAAACCAACCGTGAAGCCGCCAAGGTGTTTCCGGTGGTGCTAGATGTGGAGAACCCAGAATTTGTCGAGCGGTTGCAGCGGTGTGTAGCCAACAATGCCAAGCTAAGAGAGATTGCCCAAGGTTCTGGATCCCTGAAAGGGTTACGCAAGCTGCCCCTCTACCTGGCCAATGGCTACCAGTTCTTGCGGCTCTTCTTGCTCAAGACTCGGCCCGCCGGGATCCATCTGTGGGAACAGCCTGAAACTGAGCCGCAAGGGGCTACCGTTCCTGCCTGAGCCACCCTCAATTCCAGCTCAACAGTGGATAGACCATGAACATTGCCACCGAGATTACCCCCCTGTTTTTGTTAGCAACGCTAGCGTTTTTGGGTTGGGGATTTTGGCGAGCCCGCAAGCGGGGATCCGTCGCCCTTTGGGTGTGGCTGCAGGGATCCCTGCTATTGTTGCCGTGGGTAGCGTTTTTGGGGCTGCTGCTGTTTGGGATTTACCTGAACTTTGCTGGGTTTTTGTTGTTGCTGCTGGTATTCACAGGGCTCTATATTGCTGTCGGGCGCAAGGCACGGCAATTGGCCAACCAAGAGTTGCAAGCTCGCCGTGAACAGTTGGCCAGTCAAAGGGAGGGACAGCCAGACTCCTCAGTCTCTTTGGAAGAAGCACCGCCAGAACCCAGCATCGGCACTTCAGAGGCAGTACCCCACCGTCTTTCTGCCGAGGACTTGCAAGCCATTCAGTCCATTTTTGGTATTGATACTTTTTTTGCCACAGAGACCATTCCCTATGGGGAAGGGGCAATTTTCAAGGGCAATCTGCGCCAGGATCCTGAGGTGGTTTTGCCCCTGTTGATGGAGAAGTTGAAGGAGCGGGTGGGCAATCGCTACCAACTGTTTTTGGTGGAGGATCCCTCGGAGAAGCCGGCAGTGGTGGTGCTGCCGGATGAAATCGTTAACTACCGGGCTTCTACGGGGGCAAAGATTCTGGCGGGGGCGCTACTGTTTTTCAGCTTTCTTGCCACGTTAGAGGTGGGGGCTAATTTGTTTGGCTTTCGTCTACTGGATGCACCGGGGCGCTGGGTGGAGGCTTTGCCAGTATCGGTTGGTATTCTCTCCATTCTGTTGATCCATGAGGCCGGTCATCGTTGGATGGCGGGTAAGTACGGGGTTCGCCTCAGTCCTGCTTTTGTGATTCCCAGTTTTGGTATTGGGACGCTGGGATCCCTGAATCGGATTGAGTCGCCGGTACCCAACCGCAAAGTCCTGTTTGATATTGCCTTTGCCGGGCCAGCGGCAGGAGGGCTGCTTTCGCTGCTGGTGTTGGGGGTGGGGTTGCTGCTATCGGGTTCGGGGGGCTTGTATGTGCCCACCAACCTGTTCCGCAGCTCCATTTTGGTGGGTACGCTGGCGCGCTTGGTCTTGGGCGGCGAGTTTCAGTCGGAGGTAATTGCCATTCACCCGCTGGTGGCGGTGGGGTGGATTGGCCTGGGGATTACGGCTTTGAGCTTGCTCCCTGCTGGTCAATTGGATGGTGGACGGATCGTACAAGCGGTGTATGGGCGCAAGACGGCAGCTCGGGCTACCTTTGTTACTCTGATTGCTTTGGCAGTGGCCTCCTTAAGCAATGTTTTGGCTTTGTACTGGGCTTTGTTAATCCTGTTTATTGCCCGGGAGCCGGAGCGCCCGCCTCAGGATGAGATCAGCGAAACCGATGGACAACGGGATGCTCTGGCTTTGCTGGCTTTGTTTTTGATGGTGATGACGCTGTTGCCGATTGCACCGGCTTTGGCGGGCTTCTTGAATTTCCCGAACGGCTAATCAAGGTTGATCCAAGATTGATCTTGCAAGATTGATCTATTGATTCAGCTCTATGGGGAGAGGTCTCAACCTGCCGAATCTGGAGTATGGGCAACACAAGATCGAGATCTGGCAGGGGAGGGAAGGGCTTTGGCAACAGGCAGCAGCCGTCCGGGCAGGGTGCTGCTTCCAATACCCAACCCAATCTGCAACATCTGCTGGCACAGGCTGTTCACCATCACCAGGTGGGGCAACTGGCAGAGGCTATCTCTTTTTATGAGCAGATTCTGGCGGTACAGCCTGCTCATCCTGAAGCTCTACACCTGTTGGGGGTTTGTTATCAGCAGCAGGGATCCCTGGAGCGGGCCATTCAGCTTATCCAACAGGCCATCGAGCGGCAGCCCCACTTTCCCGACGCCCACTACAACCTGGGGATTGCCCTTAAGCAGGCAGGACGGCTGGAGGAGGCAAAAACGCATCTGCAACTGGCCTTAGCTCAAAGTGGCCCTGACCTGGAGATTTTGTATCAGCTGGGACTGGTGTTGCGGCAGCAAGGGCAGTTGGAAGCGGCACGGGATCTCTTAAGCCAGGCCCTTGCTCTGCAGCCGGGTTTGGCCGTTTGCGCCGGCGAGACGGAGTCCCTTGCTGCTTATACCTTGGCCATTGTCTTGCGCGATTGCGGTCAAGAAACCGAAGCAGCGGCGCTTTTTCATCAGCTTTGGCAACGGGATCCCGCCGATC
>JAUQVI010000226.1:0-5707 GCA_039794885.1 Thermostichus sp. DG02_5_bins_236 | reverse complement strand
TACCTAGTTTAGCATGGGATAAACAGCACAGACTCAAAATGCTACCCAGAGCCGATTTATTGCAAGGTGCGGAGTACCGAGAAACCCTGGCGCGAATCTTGGATTTGGGAGAACAAGCCCTCAAAACCTGGCAAGTGGTCTGTAGCGATTTTCTCTCCCCGCCGGAAATGGCTGAGGTGCAGGCTCGTCTGCAAAAGTTGACCGAGTTGCAGATAGCGGCATCGGGGGGCTATCCACAAGCAGAACGACAACGCCTAGCTCTAGCCCGCTTGGAAGTGAGTATTGAGATTGAGCCAGATGGGATCCCGTTGGCAGCCATTCAAATTCAAGGAAATTTTCTCTTTGATCCGGCCACCCACCGGGATTTTTTGGGAGCCCTTTTGGGATCCGGCATTACCCGCGACAAAGTGGGGGATGTCATTGTGTTGGGAGATACAGGCGCGCAGGCGATCGTTGTGCCAGAAATGGTGGAATACCTCAAAGCAAATCTCACTCAAGTCCGCACCGTGCCCGTCAAGGTGAGCGGGATCCCTCTTGAGCACCTTAAATTTCAACCCCCCCGCAGCAAATCCATCACCAGTGTGGAAGCCTCTCTGCGGTTGGATGCTGTGGCATCAGCAGGATTTAGCATGTCCCGCAGCAAGATGGTAGAAGAAATTCAACGGGGGGAAGTGCGTGTCAATTGGAAGCCGATTACCCAAGCTAGCTATACCGTCGGGCCTCAAGATCTGATCGCCATTCGCGGGCGCGGTCGCCTACAGATTGAGGAGGTTGCTGAGACCAAAAAGGGCCGCTTCCGGGTACAAATGACTCGCTATCTGTAAAGATCCCAACCTGCTAATATCCCCATTTCACTGCTCACTCATCCATCCAAGGCACTGTTGCATTTGCTGTTGCATGGTTTCTGCATCCGCATGGTAACGGCGGCCATGCCCTGGTAGTACCCAGGTAAAGGAATACTCTGCCAAACGCCGCATTGACTGGAGCAACTCCGCCCAGGAATACCAGCAGGCATTGCGAAAAGCAATCAGATGACCGCATCGCTGCGACCACGCCAAATGATCCCCACTGAAGAGAAACTCCTGTTGGTAAATCAGAACCGTATGACCTTTGGTATGGCCCGGCACCGGCAAAATCAACAAATCAGGAGCCAAGTCAACCGGATCCCGTCCGCTTAGTTGGATTTCTACCGCCTCGGTGCTGCGGCCAATGTCGTCCACATGCAAAATCCGCTCACAGCCAAAATGGGCCTGAAACTTGTTGTGATCCGCCACATCATCCCGATGGGTGAGGTAGAGGTAACGGATCCCACCCAAGCCTTCCAACCGCTTCACCAGTGGAGCAGCAAAGCGGGGCGAATCAACCAAGACATTTCCTTGGGGGCGTTGGATCAAGTAGCTGGCTGCCCCGTAGGAGCGCTCGGAATGGTAGCCACAGTGGTAGACGTTGCCGTTAACGGGGATGGGGAAGCTAGCCTGGATGGTTTTGATCTCTGGGGGTGGATTGAGGGTGCCAATCGAAGCCGTGGGACAAGAGAGTAGCGCTTGTAAGGCCCGTTCCCGTTCGCTGGTGGTGCTGGGCTGATGATAAACTGCCGATTGGTCGTCGATCTCCTTAAACACCTCCGGGGCCATCCACCGGCAGGTATCGCAATCAATACAGGTGCTATCCACATAAAATTCACCGCTCACATTTTCAGAGCGCCGCTGCTTCAGGTGCGCCATAAGCCACCGCCCAAAGGGGATACTTTAGTCTAGAATTTGCGCTCACCCATGCCCATAAAACGACACGCTTATCTACACATCCCTCCTGCCCAGTTACAGAAAAGCCCAGGGATAGAGCAAATACTCCAGATAAAATAGCTTCCAGATCAGTTGATAGTAATTCACAATGGCTTCCCGTCGCGTTAGGTCTAAGCGGATGCCGTAGCCCAAGAGGATGATCAACCCCAGTACATGTCCTGTCAACAGCCAAATGCTGTTTTGCACCGGCAAAAGCCCAATCCCCAACCCAATCAACCCCAGATAACAACAGGCCAAAATCCCAATACAAAAGGTAGAAATACGCTCCTGCCCAAAACGCAATGAGAAAGTGGCAATGGCAAACTTGCGATCCCCTTCCATGTCGGGAATATCTTTGTAGAGGGCAATCACCAGGCCGAAGATGGACATAAACCCCGTCAGCAACACAATCGGTACCGACAGCTCTACCCTGGCCTGCAGGAGCTGCTGAAAATGGCTGTAAAGGCCCAAATTGACAATTAACCCCCGCACACAGTAAATACAAGCTGAGGCTAGCAGCGGGAAGCGCTTCAACCGCAAAGGCGGCAATGAATAGGCGGTACCAATCCCATTACTGAGGAGCACCGTCAGGAGCAAATAAGGGATCCCGGTTGCTGCTAACAGCACAGATCCCACTCCGCACACGGAAACAATGCCTACCCCCTCTACCCAGGTTAGGGATCCGGCTGCTAAGGGCAAGTGGGGTTTGTTGATACGGTCGATCTCAATATCGGTGAGCTGATTGAGGCCAACGATGTAGATATTGGCCGCCAGACAGGCTACCCAGGCCAGAAGCAAGGAAGGCAGCCCCAAGAGCAGTTGTTCCCGGGATCCCTCAGCCACAAACCCCGCCAATAGGTAAAGGCCTAACACGCTGGCACTGGTGCCATAGAGGGTGTGAGGTCGGGCAAAACGCCAGAGTACCGGCAAGTTCAACATCAAAAGTAAGGGAAAAAACAAACCTAGGGGGAATCCTTGCGGGGGGCTTGCTGCAGCCTAGCCGCTAAAGTGCCAAGAGCGGCCCAGCGGGGATCCACCTGCTCCAGTGGGGTTTCTACCACAATCCCCTCACAGTCCGGGCGGCAGGGTAACTGGCGAGGCATTTCCAAATGCAGATGTTGATAAATCCAATCCTCTACATCCAACTCACCCCCAGGGGGCAAACTCTCCAGCAGATCTTCATCTTGCAATTCCAGCTCCAAGGGCAGGGGTTCCGGGCTAGGGTTCCGAATCAGAATAATCTCCTCGAACTCCACATTCAGGCGGTGATTAAACTGTTGCAAACACCGGTGACAGGTCAAGGTAACAATGGTTTGGGCTTGGGCGCTGGCCTCCAGAAAATGGCCCCGATGACTCACCTGCAGGGATCCCTCTACCGGGGTCAGACTTTCGAAGCCCTGGAAAAACTGCTTAAACTCCAATTCCTGAGTTTGTTGGGGCAGCTGTCGTAGATCGGATAGACGAATGGGCTTCAACATTCCTACTCTCTTTTGTCGCTAGCAGGGCTCTCGCGGATCCAGCGATACAGACAAGGCTCACTTAGCTCCTTCACTGACCGGACGAATCACCAGGCGACGATCAGGCTCTTTCCCTCGGCTAAAGGTTTCTAGATCCCCATAGGTAGGGTCGCCCAACAGAGTATGAATTTGACGACGTTCAGCTGCCGAAAGGGCTTGAAACTCATATTCTTGGCCGCTAGCCCGTACCTGCTCCACTGCCGCAGTTGCCATATCCTGCAGCTCTTGTAATCGGCGCTGACGGTAGCCATCCAGCTCCAGAGTATAGGCTTGTTGCTGGCCTTCCGGTTGATTCAGGTTCAGAAGGGTATTGGCCAGGTACTGCAAGGCATCCAACACCACCGGGGAGCGATCCTCTTCATGGCCCAACTCCCTTGGCAATGGGGGCGCTTTGCTCAGTAAAAGCTGCTTCTGGGCCGCCGTTAGGGAAGCAGCCTCGATCTCCACCGCCTCTCCCACCACCTGTACCGAGGCAGGGATCCCCATGGCAGAGAGAACCTGCTGCAGCCACTGTCTGGCACGTTCTCGGTTTTCAGCCAAAGCTGATTCGTTCAGGGTGGATGTTGCTGTTCCCTTAGAAGACTCAGGGGGACTCATCCTAGGCAACTCCAATCCAAAGGGGCTCACAAGCTGACTCAAGGATTTAGCTTAGCAACAGGGGATGCCTCAGGGTTCAAAAGGCAATGATTCGCGCTCTTCCCCTGCTGCTCTGGGCTTGGGGGACTTTTCCACCTCTTCTGCTTCTACAGTCACTACTTCAGCCGCCCGTCGCCGTTCTTCTTCCACCAACTGCCGCAGGTTCTCCGGCAGAGGTTCGCGGGAGAGCAAAACCGTCTGCACAGTTTGGAAGATGTTGGAAACCAGGATGTAGAGTAACACACCGGCAGGTAAAGGGAAAAACAAAAACATCGCCGAAAACAACACAGGGGTGATACGAGCCATGGAACTTTGGCTGGGATCTTCCTTACCTGAATCCTGTCCGGCAGTCGTCAAAGACTGGTTTAGGTAAATGGACACCCCAAAGATGACAATCATGGCGATGATGTCCCAGTGAATGGTGCCATCTTCGTCAAAAGCACCAATGCGACCCAATTTGTCGATGAACAGGAATCCTGTGTCCGACGCTAAGCCCGGAATCGATACCTGTACGGTTATATCCCCCGGCTCCAGAGCCAGCAGGGTGCCATCGGGCTTAATCTGGGCGCGATCTTCCCCTTTGGTGATTTTCCAGGTGGGCTGTAACCGGTTGGGATCCCCACCCACTTCTGCCACCAACTGATCAAAGGCTTTGCCGCCTGCCCCTTGCAACAGAAACTCCACTTGTTCTCCGACACCGATCTTCGTACCCTTCGGCTCTACCAACACCACCGGCTTGTGCAGGGAATCGGTTACAAAAATATTTTTACTGGGGCTGACATAAGGAGCAGGCACCACCTCAGCCGCTACCTCCGTGGGCAAAATTTGCAGGTTCACATCGTAGGTCACCGCCGCAAATGGGGATCCCCGCAACGTGGCAAACAAAGCAAACAGCACCGGCATCTGCACCAGCAGTGGCAAACAGCCGCCGAGGGGATTAGCGCCCAATTCGCTGTAGAGCTTGGACTGAGCTTCTCGCAGCTTCTGGGGATCGTCGCGGTATTTCTCCTGAATTTCCCGCATCCGCCGTTGCATCACCGGGTTGATCACCTTCATGCGCCGCATGTTGCGGATAGATCCCACATTGAGGGGATAAAGGGCAAAGCGGATCACCAACGTCAGGAAGATAATGGCTAGGCCGTAGCTGGGCACGATCCCGTAGAAAAAATCTAGGATCGGCAACATGACGTTGTTGGAGAGAAATCCGACTCCGAAATCCATGAGGGGTGCTGGCGAATGTCCGTAACCTATTGTAATGGCTTCCGTCCGGTTGACGAGGGCGTTTTCAGGGTTTGTCCGCCCGGATTCGCCACGGCAGCCTCAGAATGCACCCCTTTGTCAGTCCAAATCCCAGCCTGTCGGGCTCGATTCCATACTTCAGCTTCCGTTGGCTGCCTGCACTGCCAAAATCACCAAAGCAACTGTTGCAGAGCCAACTCGAGTAAAAGCCAGGTTGACCTCCTGATTTGAGGATTTTTGATAGGCTTCCACGCGAGTGTTGGTTAGGGCTATCTCCTGCTTAAGGCCTTCCAGATCGCTAGAAACCTGTTGCAACTGATTGAGAGTGATCGGCTGGTTGTGAGCCAACTGCTCTATCCGAGCATGTGAAGTACCCGACGCTCATTGCTACGCAATAGAGCGCGGGTTTCTTTGTTCATCGGGACTTGCCTCCGAGAGGGTAGACTTGCGCCTTCCTCCCTTTGGTCTTACAGTCCCTCCCAAAGCAGAAGCCCCACTTCCTGAGGCCCAAATCCGCAAGCCTTCATTTCTGAT
>JAUQVI010000225.1:0-5729 GCA_039794885.1 Thermostichus sp. DG02_5_bins_236 | reverse complement strand
AGTACTCAACCCAGCGGCGAAACTCTCCCCAGTTGGCCCAGTGATGATTCTTGACCATACAACACCAGGAAGTCGTTAGACTTCACCACGCACCTTGCTGTCTTTACAGCAAAGTCTCTACGCTGGCGTTGTACTTTTAACAGCTTTCCTGCGATTATTGGAACCCTTCACCTTTTTGGTCACCTTGCGTTGCGCTCTTTTCAAGCGCTTCTGAGCTTGGCGGAGATGGCGGGGATTCTCAAGGGTATTGCCATCCGAATCGGTGTAGAAGTGCTCCAACCCCATCGCGTTGGGTCGTATTTTTCGTTCGCTCCACCTCCAGGACAATCTGAGCGTAGTAGCCATCCGAGCGGCGCACAACTCGCACCCGATGGATTGGTTCAAGTTGATCAAAGTTGAGGTCACGAGTCCCTTTGAGCTTGAAGCTACCGGCTTTGAACCCGTCTGTGAAGCTGATTTGCTTGCACTCAGCAGAGAGCTTCCAACCCGTAGCTTTGTACTCGACACTGGTGCGAGTCTGGTACTTCTTGAATTCGGGGTAGCCTTTCTTGCCGGGAATCAGACTGCTCGGCGCAATGTGTTTTGGTATGGCAGTGCAATCTATTGAGCAGCAGGGATTGTACTGTTCGCCCACGGCTTACGTTGCTTATGTCCTAGGGCCAGAGCACCTGGGCTTTACGCTTAATTCTGTAAGCGGTAGCTTCACCATCCATGAAGAGCCATGTGACGTACCCCCATCACCGTTGGCGTAGCCTGCCATAGGCATTACTTACGGTGCAGGGCTTCCTGCCGAGTGAGCTAAACATCAGCCTGGGAGGATAAACAACCTGCAATACTTCAAAAGATCACGTCAATCCGAGTAGCTTTCCAATCTCTGCAGAATTTCCCGAATCAGGTGTGCATCAGAACGGTTGGTTTCGCCATACTGGGGCGCTTGTGTCAAATAATGCTTGAGATCCTGTTGGGCTTGTTGCCAATCACCCAACTGGTAGTACAACAGACCGCGATCCCGCAGCTGCCCAAGATCTTCTGGGAGCAGCAACAAAATCCGCTCCACCGCTGCTAGGGCAGGTTCTAGCTCGGTACGGCTGAGGTAAATGTGCTTGAGATTGTTGAGTAAACGAACCAAGATCATCCGGGAAGAGGTAGGCGCCAGATACTGCTCTTGCAAACGGATCCCAGGGCCATAAATCTGGGTTAGCCTTTCTTGACAGTCTTCCGCAAACAAAATCTCCCCTTCATGAAAGGGATCCACCAAAATTTCCGATCCCTCAAACAGGGGCCGTACCAAAAAGTGGCCGGGCATACTCACCCCCGCCATGGGAAAATCCACTCGTCGGGCCAGCTCCAGGTACAACAGGGAAAGGGTAATCGGAATGCCAAGGCGGCGATCGATCACTTCATTCAAAAAGCTATTGCGGGGATCGTAGTAATCTTCGCGATTGCCCCGAAAGCCCAGATCTTCGAATAAGTAATGATTCAGGGTTTTGAGGATGCGCATTGGATAGCGCTCGGGGGGCAGCCGTTCCTGCAGCTCTGCCGCCATTTCATCCAAAGCGGCCCAATACTCTTCCACATCTAAATCCGGATAAGCTTCTTGGGCAATCCAGAGGACAGTACGGCCCAAGTCAATCGGATCTGCTTGGATTTCAGCGGTAAACCGTTCTCGGGCAGCAACACTCATGAGCCTTTGCAAAAGAAGCGAACTCAGAACAGCAACGTACAAAAACTGGTCAATAACAAGGTTATCGCTGTCAGCAGGAGACTAAAGCTCCAAAGCCGCAAGGCTGCAAAGAGGAGGATCCCGATGACCCAGATAAGCAGGGCATTCCAGTAGGGGCGGTTAGGAGCTTTGGAGACGTTAATTTTCTGGAAGAAGGGCAACAGGATAAACGATATATCCAATAGGAGGCGCGGCAAGCGCAGGTTATCCGATAAGGGTAGATCCCGAACCGCCAAATAAAGCAAGCCCCAACTGAGTAAGAGCGGGATCAACAGCAAAAAATTGGATTCTCCCAAGAGGGGACGATCCACCACTAGAGGGAAAAGGGGACTGATCCCCCACAGCACATACAAATAAAAGTTGAAATTGAGGAGCGGCCGGATGAGACGGGGAACCCCAAGGCGCTGACTTTGCTGACCGGCCCACTGGCTGGCTCCACTCACCTGGGCTTCGACTTTCTGGGCCAGGGATCCCCGTCTGTGAGGGTTTTTTGCTGCCGGGATGGCTCGCCAACCGCAGTGATCGCAGTAGGGAGATTTGTGTCGATAGGCCGGGATCGGTTTGCCACAGGAGGGACATTGCTGGATTTGCCGAGGTTGGGGAGTAGAGGTCATGATCGCATCCGATCACTTCTGCTCTAGCATGCCCCAATCCCGTTCAATTTGCTCCCAGCGCGAAGGATAAACCGATACAAGCAGCACCCAAGACCGCTCCCGCAACCACTTGGACAGGGGTATGACCGAGCAATTCCTTCAGATAGGGTTCTTTGAAGCTACCGGCACCTTTTTCTTCAAACCATTCTTCCATTAGGCGATTCAGCACTCGCGCCTGTTTCCCCGCTGCCTGACGGATCCCGGCGGCATCGTACATCACCACCAACGCAAAAACCACGGTAGCGGCAAATAGCAGGCTATCCCACCCCTCCTGCAACCCGACGCCGATGGCCAAGGCGGTGACCAACGCCGCATGGGAGCTGGGCATGCCGCCGGTTTCCACCAACACCCGCAGGTTCACCTTGCCCGACTGCACATAGGTGAGAATCAGCTTGATGGCCTGAGCCAACAAACTGGCGATCAACGCCGTCCAAAGGACATGATTGGCCATCAACTGTTGCAGCATACGGCTCTCCAGCGCAGGAAATTGAGCAGGGTATCCAACAGAGGAGCAAGGGGTGATAGGGATCCCATCTTGATTGTCCTAATGCTGACGGCGAGTAATGAAATCGGCTAGGGCCAGCAGCGGTTCTGCCTGGGATCCATAGGGGTGCAGTTGTTCTTTGGCGGAGCGGATCAACTCTTCGGCCTTTTGACGGGAGGCTTCTAAACCCCAGAGGCTGGGATAGGTGGCTTTGGCAACAGCTTGATCTTTGCCCGCCGTTTTCCCCAGCTGCTCGCTGGTGGCGGTGATATCTAGGATGTCATCGATGATCTGGAAGGCCAAGCCAATATCTTGGGCATAGCGGCTCAGGCGAGCCAGTAACTGCCCATCTCCACCGGCCAGGATCCCGCCGGAGACCACTGAGATCTCCAGCAAAGCCCCGGTTTTGTGGGTATGGATGTACTCCAAGGTTTCCAGGGAGATGGCTTTCCCTTCCGACTCCAGATCCACTACTTGGCCCCCCACCAATCCGGTAGCGGCAACGGCATGGCCAATGCGGGCGATCACCTGCAACACCAACTGGGGTGGTACCCCTTGAGTTTGTCGGGCAATGTGCTCAAAGGCAAAGGCGAGCAGGGCATCTCCCGCCAGGATGGCAATATCTTCTCCGAAAACCTTGTGGTTGGTGGGCTTGCCACGGCGGAAATCATCATTGTCCATGGCCGGCAGATCGTCATGGATCAATGACATGGTGTGGATCATCTCTAGAGCACAGGCGGTGGGCAGGGCCTGCTCAAGGGATCCCCCAGCCAGTTCACAGGCAGCCAAACAGAGGATGGGGCGGAGACGTTTTCCCCCCGCCAGAAGGCTGTAGCGCATCGCCTCGTAGATTCGCTCTGGGTAAGTGGAGACTAAGGCTGCCGACAGAGCCTCTTCCACCTGTTGTTGGCGCTGGTTCAGGTAGGTTTTTAGGTTGAAGGTTTGGGCAACCAAGCGGGGTCTCCTCTCAACTCAGCAACTGGGGGGATCCCTGTCGAACAGTTCCACAACAGGCTTGCAAGGTGACATTATCTCACGTCCGCCCCAGATTGCGGGTCGGGATCCCAGCTTAGGGGCTGAAGGCAGGGAGTGGCTCGAGAAAGTGATCATCCATGAAGGCGCGAAAATAGAACCGACACCCCCCTGCGTGTGGGCACGATGGGCTGAGCCAGGGCCGTAACGGATGAAGTCCCCCAGTAGAAAGACTTGGTCTTCGATCACCAGATCCCCTTCGAGCATGTAGAAATGCTAATCATTACTTGGTTGCAATCACATTGAGGCTAATAAGTTCATCAAAAACAACAATCTCACTGCAATCATCAAACAAGTTAAACCGATCGACTTTACGGACAATTCTAAACCCTGCCTGGCTCAGCAACACAAACAAATGCTCCCAAGATAGGCCCACTTTATGGAAATCATACTCATCCACTTGACCTCCAAACATCATGCGCATGATGGCAAAACGTTGGCTAGGGCCAATGCCTTCTTTCAAATACAGGCGGCAGAGAGTTGGCAAATCGGGAACACTAATCATCAACTTTCCCCCCAAGCGTAAGGCACGATGCCACTCTTTAAGAACAACAGGTAGCTCTTGGGTGTAGTTAAAGTGTTCGAGAGTATGGGAAGTGTAGATGGCCTCCAGAGCGTTATCTGGAAATTGGCTGAGATCAACCGCATTGCCAACATAATCTACATCTGGCCCTGGCTGGATATTGAAGATCTTCCAGTCAGGATGAGGCTCCTTGCCGCCAATATGGAGTCGGATGTATTCAGCGGGCTTGGGTTCAGGCTCATCCTCTGGCAGATCGGGGATTTGATCGATCAGTTGGTGCTTGTAAGCAAGATCAAAATAAGTTTTCTCCATGACTCGGGCTAGCCACTTCGGATCCCAGATCACTGACTTGTCATAGGAATCTCGAATGGTCTGTTTGGCTTTGGCCAGTTGCTCAGGATCATTACCCAGTTGGATCCCACGCTGAATAAACTCTTCAACTGATTCTGTAACGCAATCATCAAGGCCAACATTTTTGAGCAGGCTGTAGCTCATGCGGCCATAGTAGTGCCGACCCACTAAGGTCAGCACCGGCACACCCATATAGAGAGCTTCCATGGTGTGGGTAGCTCCTGTGTAGGGGAAAGTATCAAGAACAAGATCCACCAAACCCAATTGACCGCGGTGCTCCTCTACGTTTTTCGTTTTATCTAGAAAACGTACCCGATCCAAAACCTCAAGTGCTCTAGCTCTTTCTTGATAGCGACGAATAACGGTGGCGATTTCACCGGAACCTTTGACAATTAAAATGCTATTGGGAACCTGCTTGAGAATTTGCAGATGAGCATCTATACACTCCGGTGTACGCTTATAGGCGCTGGCAGCAGTTAAGAAGACAACATGATGAGGTTCTATTTTAAGTTTGGATCGAAACTCCACTTCATCTGCCGGGATAACATCCAACTGCTCTACAGCACAGTAGCTAGGTAAGCGGAGAATCTCTTCATGGTAATCGGGCTGGGCATCCGCCGGCAAAATATAGGGGTCAGCCAAAAAATAATCAAACTCCGGCAAACCCACTGCATCCCCCCCCAGCCAGCCAATTTGAATGGGAGCAGCCCGCAAGGCCGCTACAATGTTGGCATCATGACTGGTGAGGGAGTCCATAAAAACCAAAATATCAACGCGATCCTCACGGGCTTGGGCAGCAACTTGCGGAGCTGATATATCTTCACTAAAAAACCGAAAATAAAGGTTATCTTGAGAGCGGAACTTCTGATACATATTATCATGGGAGGCCATTTCTTCTGTTTTCCAGCCCTGGTAATAGTAGTAACAGACGTCCAGATACTCACGCGATAAGTTTCTTAGAAT
>JAUQVI010000224.1:0-5744 GCA_039794885.1 Thermostichus sp. DG02_5_bins_236 | reverse complement strand
GGAGGGGGATCTGAATCTCGATGTGGAATTGGCGGGTAACTTGCGGGATCCCCATGCCACGGGATCCCTGACGGTGTTGAACGCCCAAATCAACCAAGTGCCGCTCCGGGAAGTGGGGGGCCAATTTGACTACAACCAAGGGCAGTTGCGCTTCAACAGCACCCTCTTGGCCAATGGGGACGAACCCATCCGCATGGTTGGCCTGGTGCCCTATACTCTGCCCTTTGCCCAGGTGCAGGCCGAATCCGACCAGATTGATCTCACTTTACAAGCCCAAAACGGCGGTTTGCGGCTGATCAACCTCTTGACCGATCAAGTGCGCTGGGAAGGGGGACAAAGTCAACTGGAGCTAGCCATTCAGGGCACTTTGCGAGAACCCAGTCTGCGGGGAAACCTCAGCGTTAGTGACGGGATCCTCAGCTTTGCCGCCTTACCGGAACCAATTACAGACCTAAGTGGCCAGATTGCCTTTAACCTGAACCAACTGGAGGTGCAGCAACTAAGCGGGCAATTCAGCCAGGGATCCCTCTTAGCCAATGGCATTTTGCCCATTAACTCCCGGGGGGCCTTGCAATCGGGGGAAGGATTCCAACCCTTGAGCCTGCAATTGCAGGGGATCAACCTCACCTTGCCCAATCTCTACAGTGGCCACCTGGAAGGGGAAGTGGTGGTGGCGGGCTTGCTGTTGCAACCGCTGATCGAGGGCCGCCTGCAGGTATCGGAGGGGATTGTGGATGTCAGCCCCCGCAATGGGGAGACCCCAGCAGCGCCAGGGATCCCGTCGGATCCACCCACCTGGCAACCGCGCCTGAATGGGCTGGAACTGACACTGGGATCCGGCATCCAAATTTTGCGTCGCAACCTGTTTGAATTCACCGCCTCCGGCAACCTGCGCCTTTTCGGTACTCCCCAAGATCTGCGTCCGGCGGGCACCATTACCCTGGATCGAGGCCGTGTCGCCCTGCCCATTGCGGCCTTTCGCCTGGATCGCTCCCGACCCAACACCGCCGTCTTTGATCTGGATAATGGGTTGGATCCCTTTTTGGATCTGCGCTTGGTGACTCAGGCAACCGAGGTTTATCGCTTCCCGCAGGACATTTCTCCCTTTGACAACAACCGCAATGTCTTGGGATCCCAGCAGAGCATCGATATTTTTGCCACCGTGAATGGGCGGGCCAGTGACCTAGGAGAAGCGGATCCCCGCAATGGCATTTTGGCCCTCTCCAGCAGCCCTATCCGCTCGCCAGAGGAAATTGTTGCCCTCCTAGGGGGAACAGCTTTGGCCCGTCTGAATGCGGAAGTGGGGGTGGCGGGCTTGGCGGGAACTGCGCTTCTGAACGACCTGCAAGAAGCCTTGGGAGATACCTTGGGCCTGGATGAAATTCGTCTCAGCCCTGTCCCACAAATCGATACTCGTGCCCCCAATCGCTCCTCGGTGGGACTGGCTTTGGAAGTGGCCAAAGATCTCGGCTCCACCATGTCCGTGTCGGTGCAGCGGAACCTAACAGATCCCTTCCAGCCCACCCGCTACAGCACCCGCTATCGACTGAATGAGCAAACCCTTACCCGTGCCAGTACCGATCTAGAGGGCAATAATGTCATTTCTGTAGAATTTGAGACCCGCTTCTAAAGGGATCCTTCCCTGGGGCCGACCCATTCAAGGCTACAATGCAAACCTATCCTAAGTTTTGTAACGACCTGTGTGGGGCAAGGGATCCCTTGGGTAGGTTCATCGGTTGGAACTTGAGGGGCGGATCCCTGGGGTTGCACAGAACATGGAGTCACTGACCGGAAGATTGAGGAATGGGGATGATGTTACTGGGTTGGGGATTAAGCCTGCTGGGTTTGGTGCTGTTGGCGGGGATCGGGCTCTATCTACTGAGCGCTCGCCCCTACCAATCGGCGGACTCGGTGGCCAACTCCTATGACCAATGGACCGAAGACGGCATCTTGGAGTTTTACTGGGGAGAACACATTCATCTGGGCCACTATGGATCCCCGCCGCAACCCAAAGACTTCTTGAAGGCTAAGGCGGATTTTGTCCATGAGATGGTGCGCTGGGCTGGGTTGGATCAACTGCCTGCTGGAACCCGACTGTTGGATGTGGGGTGTGGCATTGGGGGGAGCAGCCGCATTTTGGCCCAGGACTACGGCTTTTCCGTAACGGGGATTACGATTAGCCCCCAACAGGTGAAGCGGGCCCAAGAACTGACGCCAACCGGGTTGGATGTGCAATTCCTGGTGGAAGATGCCCTGGCCATGTCTTTCCCAGACGGTAGTTTTGATGTGGTTTGGTCGATTGAAGCGGGCCCCCACATGCCGGACAAGGCCCTGTTTGCCAGAGAACTGCTGCGGGTGCTCAAGCCGGGCGGCATCCTGGCAGTAGCGGATTGGAACCAACGGGATGACCGACAGCAGCCCCTGAACGGATGGGAACGTTTGGTGATGCGGCAGCTGTTGGATCAGTGGTCTCATCCTGCCTTTGCCAGTATTGAAGGCTTTGCAGAACTGTTGGCGGCGACCGGATGGGTGGAAGGAGAGGTCATAACTGCCGACTGGACCCAAGAGACTTTGCCTTCCTGGATGGATTCCATTTGGCAAGGGATCCAACGGCCCCAAGGGTTTCTGCGCTTTGGTCTGGCAGGATTCCTGAAGTCTATCCGGGAAGTGCCGACACTGTTGCTGATGCGCTTGGCGTTTGGGGCAGGTTTGTGCCGCTTTGGTATGTTCCGAGCCGTGAGAGCCCAGGCTTCCCCTCGCGCCCAAGATGGCTCAGCCAGTTTGGCAACCCCCCTCTGAGAGGTTCCTGCTCGCAGATCCCTACACAGGTCACTGCACTTAGCTCTCTGTGGTAACCCCGTTAGAGAAACGAACCCCTCAAGAGCCCTCCATTGTCTGTAGCGCAGGTCTCAGAACGGGATATGGGTGTTGAGGCTCCCCAAGGACAAACCCTTGTCGTTCCTACCCCCTGTGGCTCGACCTGGGTTAAGGGCAAGCAACAGAGCCCCCTCTTACTGCAGGTAGGGGGTTACATCTTCCCCTCGCTCCGCCAGAAACGACAAAGCCCGAAACCGTAAACCCACCACTTGGTCGTAAAGAGGGTTGAGCTTGCACATGGGGGGAATATGCATCACCTTACGGCCGAACAGCACCACATCTCTCTCAAAGGGGCACTGAGCCGGGATCCACTGACAAACCCAGTGTGCCAAGCGGGGATCCCGAATTTTGAAGTTGTCGATAGAAGATTGAAAGGGTCGTAACGGAGCCTGCAACCAGTCGCGCAGGCGGGCCGTAGACTTGAGGCGCATGGAAGTCATGGAAACTGTCAGCTCCTGAGGAGCTTTGCGAGCACGTTGCGAGCAAATTGTTGCGGAACCCATAAGTCTTCACCTCACACCCTGAAGGAGCACCACCCCTTCGGAATTGGCTAGTCACTGTGTACGAAATTGATGGAGCTCTGTATCGAGGGAAACATTGGTTACATCCCCTCTCTTAGTTTGCCTTCCTCAACCAAAAACTGGCCTGTGTAAAACAAAATCTCCGACCAATGTTGTAGAGCTACACATTTTGTCTTCAAAAGTTAATATGTAACGATAACTACAAAAAATACCTCCTCAGACCTCTCGGTCGCCGGACTTTGACCAAAGAGATGGGTTAGAGAGATCGGTCAGCACCTTGTCTATCCCCATCTCTGTTCTATAATTTGCCGCTGGCCTCAAACCAGGGAGATCCGCGCAGTTGAGGTTTCCTTGACTCGCTTGGGGAGAAATTTTCTTTTGATCAAAGCTGTTGTGCTACGGGCATTACGGAGCATAACGATTGACCAACCCCACCGAAGTGGCGTTCTAGAATTTCAAGGGAGATTCCAGCCGGGATCCCAGTTCTTACCCCTTGTTTGGGAGCCTTCCCATGAAATTGGCTTATTGGATGTATGCTGGCCCCGCTCATATCGGTACCCTTAGGGTGGCTAGCTCGTTCAAAAACGTTCATAGCATTATGCATGCTCCCCTCGGAGATGACTATTTCAATGTGATGCGATCCATGTTGGAGCGGGATCGAGACTTTACTCCCGTCACCACCAGTGTTGTGGATCGGCAGGTGTTGGCGAGGGGATCTGACGAAAAAGTCATCAACAACATCACCCGCAAAGATGAAGAAGAACATCCGGATTTGATCGTTCTTACCCCCACCTGTACCTCCAGCATCCTGCAGGAAGATTTGAACCACTTCGTCCAGCAAGCGCAGTTGGTCAGTCGCTGTGATGTGTTGCTGGCGGATGTCAACCACTACCGTGTCAACGAGCTGCAAGCAGCCGATCGCACCCTGAAGCAGATTGTTGAGTTTTACATCAGCAAAGCTCGCAAAACGGGGGAACTGAGCGACCTACCCCAAAAGACAGAACGCCCCTCCTGTAACATTCTCGGCATTTCCAGCCTTGGGTTCCACAACGCCCACGACCTGCGGGAACTGAAGGTGCTGTTGCGGGATCTGGGAATTGACCTGAATTTGGTGATCCCGGAAGGGGCCAGCGTCCATGACCTGAAGCACCTGGGCCGCGCCTGGTTCAATGTGGTGCCCTATCGGGAATTGGGGCTGATGGCGGCTCGTTATTTACAAGAGCAGTTTGGCACACCCTCAATTGAGATTACCCCGATGGGGGTGGTGGAAACCGCCCGCTTCATCCGTCAGGTGCAAAAAATCCTGAATGAGCAAGGGATCCCGGTCGATTATGAACCTTATATTCAAGAGCAAACCCTGCACGTTTCTCAAGCGGCTTGGTTCTCCCGCTCCATCGACTGTCAAAACCTAACCGGCAAAAAAGCGGTAGTCTTTGGGGATTCCACCCACGCCGCAGCCATCACCAAAATTTTGGCCCGTGAGATGGGGATCCATGTGGTGTGGGCGGGTAGCTATTGCACGTACGATGCGGAGTGGTTCCAGACGGAAGTTGGCGAGTATTGTGATCAGATTCTGATGACCGATGATCACACCCGTGTGGGGGATGCCATTGCCCAGGCGGAACCGGCAGCGATTTTTGGCACGCAGATGGAACGCCATGTCGGTAAGCGGCTGCACACCCCCTGTGGCGTGATCTCTGCCCCCATTCATGTGCAGGATTTCCCGATTGGCTATAAACCCTTCCTGGGCTACGAAGGCACCAACCAAATCACCGACTTGATCTACAACTCCTTCACCTTGGGCATGGAGGATCACCTACTGGAGATCTTCGGGGGTCACGACACTAAAGAAGTGATTCACAAAGGGTTGAGTGCCGACTCTGACATCAACTGGACCCGAGAAGCACAAGCGGAACTGAACAAGGTGCCTGGTTTTGTGCGGGGTAAGGTGAAACGCAACACTGAGAAATTTGCCCGCGAACGGGGATTGGCCGAGATCAGTGTGGAGGTGATGTACGCTGCCAAGGAGGCGGTTGGGGCTTGAGCTAACCTCCCATGACCACGCATTATCACCATCACCCAATCGGTTGCAGGCTGCAGCGATTTTAATGCTTGCGGGTAGAGTAGGAGGCAGAAGGGTGCTGTTTCTCAACTTCTGGAGGGATCCCGAATCATGAGTGCTGATCTACCCAATGAGCCAGGCTCGCCACCCCAAGAGCCCGAAAACCAACCGATCGGGCAAGTTCTAAAAAAAGCGGGTCTTTTGAATGAGGGGCAGATCCAGGTGGCGCTGATGGATCAACGTTGTTCTGGGCTTTTGTTTGGTGAGGTCTTGGTGGCTCGAGG
>JAUQVI010000223.1:0-5818 GCA_039794885.1 Thermostichus sp. DG02_5_bins_236 | reverse complement strand
CCCCTATCTCAAGCGGATCTTGGGGATTTGGGGAGTGGTGTTAATCTTAATTTCCCCGTTGGTTTGGGGCAGCTTTGCCGGAGATTGGGGCCATTTTGCCTCGGGATCCCTGTTGGGGGCCAATGCCATGCTGAGTTTGCTGCTGCTGCACTTGTATTTGGGGTGGGCTTATATTCGGCGACGCTTGGTTCAGGTGCGGATCCCCTACGAAGAAAGCGGCTGGTACGACGGGGCGATGTATGCCAAATCTGAAGAAGAAGTGGCTCAGCATCGCTTGGTTGTCAGTTATCAAATTGACCCTGTTTTGCAGCGAGTGCGACGCAGCTTCTGGGGGGTGCTGGGGCTGAGTGGGTTGGTGGCCTTGTGTTGGCCGCTTTGGTAAGAAACGGTTGTTTTGGTGTTTTTGATTGGGATCCCAAACTGTGCATATCACCTCTGATCTGGCTCAAACCTTGCGACCCACTGCTGTCGCCATTGGGAATTTTGATGGGTTGCACCTTGGCCATCAGAAGGTGCTGCGGCCTATTCAAGAGTCTGGACAGGGAGTACGCACCGTCCTCACCTTCCATCCTCATCCGCAGGAGGTACTGACGGGGCGATCCCAACTGTTGCTGACACCCCCCACAGAAAAGCTAGCCCTGTTGGCTCAAATGGGCTTTGAACAGGTGATTCTCTTCCCTTTTACCGCTGCTTTTGCCCGCCAAAATCCTCAAGAATTTATTCAGGACATACTGGAGCAGGGTTTGCGAGCGCGTCATCTCAGTGTGGGCTGGGATTTCTGCTTTGCCCATCGCCGCTCCGGCAGTGCCCAAACCCTGCAAGCCTGGGGATCCGAGCATTGCGTTCCGGTGGAGGTGATCCCAGAAACCCAATTTCATGGGGAGCGGGTGAGCAGCTCACGCATTCGCGCTGCTTTGGCTACCGGAGAAGTGTCAACGGCAGCGGATCTGTTGGGACGTCCCTACCGACTGATCGGGGAGGTGGTGCGGGGGGATCAACGGGGCCGCCAACTGGGCTTTCCCACCGCCAACTTGCGGTTGCCCGCAGAGAAATTTTTGCCTCGGGATGGGGTGTACAGCGTTTGGGTATATTTGCCAGGCACCGATCAGGCTTTACCAGGTGTGATGAATATTGGCCATCGCCCTACGTTTGCGGGCCTGCAACACACTGTTGAGGTGCATCTACTGGATTGGGCTGGGGATTTGTACGGGCAGGAGCTACAGGTGGTGCTAGAAGGCTTTATTCGTACAGAGCGGCGGTTCCCTGGTGTGGCGGAGTTGATCGAACAAATTCAACAGGACTGTCAAACGGCACGGATGCAACTGGGCTTGGCTGAGCAGGTTCGAGTGAATTGACCAACTGTTGTTTACCTGCTCCTTGCAAACAAGAGAAAGAGGCTCCCAAAACAGAGAGACTATGATGTCAACTTTAGTCAAGGACTGGCACTATCGAATAACAGGTGGAGGTGTGGTAGTCAGAGTTAATTCAAAGTCAATATTTGAGGCTGAAAATTGTCTGACGACAGCTTCAACACCCACAGGTAATCTTTCTAGTGCACTCCCTGTATGTTGATCAAGAGAGTCTCTCAGGCGTGCATTTGGAGATTCTTGCCAAACACCTCGGCTAGGAAGAAGTAAAGAGTTATGGTTCAAAAGAACATCCTGATCAGTCATACGAGTGGTGGGGTTGAAGGCACTTGCTTCGAGGCGGATCCCATGGGAAATAGTCAATATAACCTTCTTGATCTGCATGGGCTGAAGAGGCTAGGTATAGGGTCCCAAGAGCCATGGCAAGCATAAGTCTTCGGCGCATTTTCTTAGGGTTGATATTTTCTCGTTCTGACATGAGTAGCTCCTTAGAAGAGGGGGAATTAAATCTCTCATGTCCCAATCATCGTTCTTTATAAGAAAATCAATGTGATTCTGATCATGTAAAACATTTTCCCTGATCACTAAGTGATTAAGATCAACGGCGATACGTGATAAAGGGACTGAACTTTAGTCGAACCTTATTTTCCGGTAAAGCATACAGTCCTTTGCGCCAAGGGCACGCTAGCGCGAACGCTAGCTAACTTGCAGAGAATTCATCAAGAATAATGAGCTACAGGATACGCTCACCACTTGCATAGCGGTTGGGTGTAGCCAAGTAAGTACAGATATTTAGCGCTGTTCCAAAATCTGAGTGGCCAGCAGCAAATCCAAGGGGGTGGTTAACTTGAGGTTCGACTCCTCCCCCTCCACAATGTAAACCGGCCAACCCAACTTCTCGAATAGAGCGGCATCATCAGTGACTTGCCAACCTTGAGTTTGCGCCTCCTGATGAGCTTGCCACAGCAACGGCAACCGAAATCCTTGTGGGGTTTGAGCGGCCCACAGTCTGCTGCGCTCCGGTGTCGATTGCACTTGGATCCCGTTGGGGCCAGTCTCTGTGACTTTAATCGTATCCTTGACGGGGATCGCCGCGATCAATCCATCCACCTGCTGCAAGGCGGCGCTACAGCGATCGAATAGTTCAGGAGTGGCCAAGCAGCGCGCCCCATCGTGAATCAGCACCCGTTCCACATGCCCCTGTTGCCAAAGGTGTTGGATGCCGTTGAAAACAGACTCTTGGCGGGTAACACCCCCCTGCACCATCTCCACAGGCGTAGCGAGGGGAGCCGCTGCTAACATTGCCTCAATAGTCGGCCAATCGGTGGGTTGTGCCAGAATGCCAATCCACTCAATCGAGTGGGCCCGATCCGCAGCCCGCAACGTCCAGGCCAAAATCGGCTGCCCCAACAGCGGTAGCAACAGCTTGTTCACTGTTGCCCCCATCCGTTTACCGCTACCTGCTGCTGGGATCAAAAGGTGCATGGGGCTGAAAAGATGAAATCGGATCCCAGTGTAGGATCCCTTAGGGGCTTTTGGCTTCTACCACTGGAATCGGGCGGGCAAACTGCCGAAACGCTACCCAGCTCGCCCCCAAGCCCAACCCTCCCCAACTGAGGAACAGCCCACTCAGAGGAGCGAACCCCAGCAGGGATCCCATCCCGGCACTGCCCAAGGTCATCCCGGAATCAAACCCCATCAAAAAGAGGCTGTATACACGCCCGCGCTGCTGCGGCGGCACGGCCAAGGACACAATTGCCGACAATACCGGAAACACCGTGCCAAACCCCAAACTATAGAGAATGGCCCAACTGCTAAGCCAGCCCGGCTGCCAGACAATGCCCATCAACGCCAAACTGGAACAACAAAAGGCCGCCGTAGACAAAATTCGGTAAGAAACCCGATGCCCCCATTGCCCCAGACCCCAGCGCACAACCACCGCTCCCAAGGCAAATAAGCTGTAAAAATCCCCTGTTTCGGCCACCAACAAAGGCAAGTAAGTGGTCAGGCCCCCGTGCAGTAAGGAGCTAATCAGGAATAAAAAGGTTGCCTCCCGCACCGGAAAATACAGCAGCGCCGACCAGGGGCTGGAATAAAGCTGAGGTGTGCCGGGGGGACGGTCTTCTGGTTCAGGAGGGGGTAACCAGGGCAACACAAAGCTGAGCAGGATCCCTAAAATGAGCAGCCAGAGCAGGCCAAGAATAAACTGTTCAAATCCTCCCGCTTGGTAGAGGCGGGTGCCCAACCACGGCCCAAAGGCAAACCCCAGGGTATTGGCCATGGCCAGATAGCCCATCATCGCAGCCCGTCGTTCGGGAGAAACCAAGTCTGCCAAAAGGGTTTGCGATCCCGTTGCCACTCCCGCCTGACTGAGACCATGCAAAATCCGCACCGGTAGTAACCACTCCGGGCTAGGGGCCAGCAGGTACAAAGGCTGAATCAACAATGCCGTCACCAATCCCAGACACAACAAGGGCTTTCGCCCCCACTTGTCCAGAGCTATACCAATCAAAGGCCGTAACATCAGCACCCCTGCCGCCATCGCTCCCACCACCAACCCCACCGGAGCTGTGGAGCCCCAGCGTTCGGTTAAATAAACCGGCAAAATCGGGAAAAAGGCGGTGGCTTGGGCAAAAAAGGCGAACATGCCCCCACAGAGGCAGAAAATCCACAACTGTTGCACCCAAGGGGGGGGATCCAGCTCCTCCAGGCGGCGCTTAGACGGGAAAATCGTCGTTAGGGCAAGGGGCAAGCTCGAAGCCACAAAGGATCCCTTCAAGAACAGGAGCCAAGCCGGCTCGTGCTCACCTATACTGACATTTCAGAGCCTAACCAACAATGCTTTTCACTTAAACCAGGTTTGTCTGGGGGCAGCTCTATCCCAATTGGCTAAATTGGCCGCAGCTTCATAGGCGCTCTCTAGAAAGGCCAGTAGCGTCTGGTCGGGATCCCTGGCTTCGCCCACAACACTGTAGGTATCTTGCCAGGACTCTAAGGAGAGGATCCTCAAGTTCCATCAACAGCGCAGTGCCCACGCAGTTCTTCCGGTGTTAAACAAACGCTAACCTAGCCTTCATCTGCTTACAACCTCAGCACAGACATAAAAATGCTTGACTAAAAGCGATTGGCTTTTGTTGCGGATCCCTTCACATTTGCCTGCGTCGCTGAGGTTGGTTCTATGAGTTCCCTGCATTCCCGCCGCTTTTTTTTGCAATTGATGATGTTTGGGGGTGGGGCAGCTGCTCTAGCCGCCTGTGGAGGCAGTTCGAGTTCTTCACTTGCCCCTTTGGGAGAGCCTGGGTTTCCACAGGGGGTATTTGCCGGGGATCCCACATCAGAAGGGGCAGTACTCTCCACGCGAGTGATCCCATCGGGTTCGGTGGATACCGTATCAGTCACATTGCAGATTGCCGACAACCCTGACTTCACCGCGATTTTGCAGCAGATTCCCCTGAGTGGCCGCCGCACCGCCGGGAGTAACTATCGCAACGAACCGGGAGACTACATTGCCCGGGCTGTGGTGCAAGGTTTACCGCCTGCGCAAAGGTTCTTCTACCGCTTTGTCAGTGCCGATGGCTTTGTTAGCCCGGTGGGACAGTTTCGGACGCTGCCGGATGCTGGGGATGGCCGAGCAATTCGCTTTCTGCACATCAGTTGTGCCAATGAGCCACCCTTCCCGATTGGGGCCGCTATGTTGGCGGAAGTGAGCCGAGGGGACATTGACTTTATTTCCTTCAATGGGGATACCGTCTATGCCGACCGTTTCTGGCTGGGTCTGGATCCGATAGGGAATCTGGATTTTTACCGTAGCCTTTACCGGGATCAACGGGATCCCAACTATGCCGGGCCGGAGTTTCCGCAATTGTTTGGCCGTACTTCTTTTGTGATCAACTGGGATGATCATGAGGTGATTGACAATTACAGCGGCCAGAAGGAGCGGGGTGGCCCTGCTGTGCAGTTGGATGATACAACGGGGCAAACCCGCGATGTAGAAGATTTGAAAGTACTGGGCTACCAAGCCTTTTTTGAGTACAACCCGATTACCCCCAATCTGACGGATGTGTCGGGGGTAGATGCTCGGGATCGGGTGTTTCGCAGCTTCCGCTACGGGGCCAATGCGGAGGTGTTTGTGCTCGACTTGCGCCAGTACCGCGATCTGGCCGTGGTCACCCCGATTTTGCCGATTTTGCCACCTGGCTTGACCCGTCAGCAATTTTTGGCGCTTTCCGGTATCAGCCTTACCCCTGAGCAGGAGGCTCTCTTCTTTGGCCCACCCGGATCGGAGGAGGCACTTTTTAACCTGCTGCGTCGCACTCCACGTACTCTGTTGGGTAGAGCACAAAAACAATGGCTGCTCAATGGCCTGCGCAACTCTACTGCTACCTACAAGTTTATTGTTAGCGAATTCCCGATTACGGTGACCTATTTCCGCTCCAATGATGTGTGGGAGG
>JAUQVI010000222.1:0-5878 GCA_039794885.1 Thermostichus sp. DG02_5_bins_236 | reverse complement strand
CCTGAGCAATGGGGACTCGGAGCAATCCGGATCCCATTTACAGAACAGGGTACAGATTGCAAAGACAACTCAACGGATCCCAACCGTCACTGAGGATAATCGCACATGGCTGAGCAAAGAGATCGTCGTAGAAACAAGAAAAGTCGCGAAGAGCAACCAAGCGAATGGCAAGAGCGGGTGATCCAGATCCGCCGGGTCACCAAAGTGGTTAAAGGCGGCAAAAAGCTGAGTTTCCGGGCTGTGGTGGTGGTCGGCAACGAGCGCGGCCAAGTTGGAGTTGGTGTGGGCAAAGCCAACGATGTGATCGGGGCAGTGCGCAAAGGGGTTGTGGATGGCAAGAAACACCTGATTGATGTCCCCCTTACCAACGGCCTGTCTGTCCCGCATCCCATGCGTGGGGGTGGAGGGGGTGCCGCTGTACTGGTTATGCCGGCTGCCCCTGGTACTGGGGTCATCGCAGGCGGGGCAGTACGAACTGTTCTGGAGCTGGCGGGCGTGCGCAATAGCTTGGCCAAACAACTGGGATCCAGTAATCCTCTCAACAATGCCCGTGCCACCGTCGATGCCTTGCGACGGATGCGAACCTTTGAACAGGTGGCTCAAGATCGAGACATCGATGTGCGTCGTCTGTTTAGCAAATGAAGATCAAATAACGTGAATCTGTGAATCAGAGGTGACCATGAGACTGGAAGACATTCAACCCCAAGTGGGATCCACTCGGCGGCGGCGGCGGCTGGGTCGTGGCATCTCCGCAGGGCAGGGAGCCTCTTGTGGCAAAGGCATGCGCGGACAAAAGGCCCGTAAAGGGGGCAGTACTCGGCCTGGCTTTGAAGGGGGCCAAACCCCCCTCTATCGCCGCGTTCCCAAGCTGAAGCATTTTTCCTGCTATACGCCGCGCCCGGTTTATACCCTAATTAACCTGCGCTCTCTGTCAGAGCTGCCCGCCGGCACACAGGTCAGTCTAGAAAGCTTGATCGAGCTGGGGATCGTCACCACCAATGATGGCCCCTTGAAAATTCTCGGTCACGGAGAAGTGAGCGTCCCTCTCAGGGTTAGTGCTGCAGCCATTACCCCCTCTGCCCAAGCCAAGATCGAGGCGGCGGGCGGTCAAGTGCAGATCCTCAATGCCCGATGACCTTCAGCCCAAACGGCTGGTTTTTGCCGACTGCCCTACCCTAGGCGTAGAGTGGTAAATAGCTCACCTTGCCTTTTTTGCTCCCGCGAGGTTCTCCTTCCCATGGTTGACACACGAGGTTCCACTCCCTCTGCCCAAGAGACTTTTATGCAGATGGCTCAAGCAGCCGGGCTGCGCGGTCGTCTGTTTCTGACACTGGGTTTGTTACTGCTGGTACGACTCGGTATTTATATCCCGATCCCCGGCATTGACCGAGCCCGATTTGCGACAGAGGCTGCCAATAGCCCTGTATTCGGGCTGTTGGACGTGTTCTCGGGTGGTGGGATTTCTGCACTGGGGATCTTTGCCCTCGGGATCCTGCCCTTCATCAACGCCTCGATCATCATGCAGTTGCTCACCTCAGCCATTCCGGCTTTGGAGAATCTGCAGAAAAACGAAGGGGAACAGGGGCGGCGACAAATTTCTCAGTACACCCGCTATGTCACTTTGGGATGGGCCATCATCCAGGGCATTGGTATTTCCTTCTGGGTACGCGAGTTTGCCAGTACCACCAACGAGTTGGCCTTTATGGCCTCCACCACCTTGGCCTTGGCAGCGGGATCCATGTTTGTGGTGTGGCTGGGAGAGCTGATCACCGAAAGAGGGGTAGGCAGTGGCCCTTCGCTGTTGATTTTTGTGAACATTGTCGCCAGCTTGCCCCGTGCCCTTGGCCAAACCATTAGCTTGGCCCGTGCTGATAGCAGTAGCATTGGGGGCATTCTTTTGCTAACGGGCATTTTTCTGGTCACCATCGTCGGCATCGTGTTTGTGCAGGAAGGGAGTCGCAAGATCCCGATCGTCTACGCCAAACGTCAAGTGGGTAACAAACTGTTCCGGGAGCAGAAAAGCTACCTGCCGTTGCGCCTGAATCAAGGGGGCGTAATGCCGATCATCTTTGCCTACTCAGTGATGTCCTTGCCGCTGGCCTTGGCCCAATACACTCAGAACCTGACCCTGGTGCAGGTGGCTAATTTCTTAGCGCCCACCTCTTGGTTTTATATCCCGGTCTACTTTGTTCTCATCCTCTTCTTCAGCTATTTCTACGCCTCCTTGATCATCAACCCTGTGGATCTCTCCCAGAACCTGAAAAAGATGGGATCCAGTATTCCGGGGGTACGGCCTGGCAAAGCAACGGCGGAGTATATCGAAGGGATCCTGAATCGCCTTACCCTGTTGGGGGCGCTCTTCCTGTGCGCGGTGGCGATCATTCCAACGGCAGTAGAGCGGGCCACCGGGATCACCACCTTCCAAGGCTTGGGGGCCACTTCGCTGCTGATTTTGGTAGGGGTGGCAATTGAAACCTCCAAACAGATCCAAACCTATGTGATCTCACAACGCTATGAAGGGATGGTGAAGCAATAGTGCCACGGTTAATTTTTTTGGGGCCCCCGGGAGCAGGTAAGGGAACGCAAGCGGAGCGATTGGCGGCCATTTACCACATGCCCAAGATCTCTACGGGAGATCTGTTGCGGGCAGAAGTCAAGGCCCAAACCCCTCTTGGATCCGAGGCCAAAGTGTATATGGATGCGGGAGAGTTGGTTCCGGATGCGGTGCTGGTGGGGATGGTGAAGGGGCAATTGCAAAAGTCCCCAGAGCAGGGTTGGATTTTGGACGGGTTTCCCCGCACCTTGCCACAAGCAGAAGCCCTAGAAGAGTTGCTCAAGGATCTCGGTCAAGACTACGATCACGTCCTCAGTCTGGATGTACCGGACCAAGTCTTGGTGGCGCGGCTGCTGGCGCGTGGACAGGAACAAGGGCGCAGCGACGATGCGGATGAGGCGGTGATCCTGAAGCGCTTAGAGGTGTATCGGCAACAAACCGCCCCTCTGATCAATTTTTACGAGACCAAGGGACGCTTGCAACGGGTGAACGGCGATCAGTCGATGGAATCGGTGCAGGAACATCTTCAGGCACTTGTGCAGGGCTTGTCAGAGGCAGGCAAGTCAGGATTTGGGAGGACAGCGTGATCAGAACAGGAGCCAGAAATCCCTCCCAAATGGGATCCCAGCGGCGAGGCATGCAACTGATCGAGATCAAGTCGCGGCGGGAAGTGGAAAAAATGCGCCGAGCCGGTCGGGTGGTGGCACAAGTGCTGCAGGAGATCTCGGAGCGCTTGGAACCGGGTTGGACAACGGCTGATATTGATGCGTATGCTGAAAAACGGGTAGCGCAACTGAATGCTTTACCCAGCTTCAAAGGCTACTACGGGTTTCCGGCCTGTGTGTGTGTCAGCGTCAATCATGAAGTGGTGCACGGGATCCCGAGTCGCCGCAAGCTGATTCAGGCGGGAGATGTGGTGAAGGTGGATTTTGGCGCCATTGTCGAGGGGTGGCATGCCGACTCCTGCCTAACGATTGGCTTGGAGCCTTTAAGTGAGGCTTCCCGAGATTTGATCGATACCGCTGCCCAAGCTCTGCAAACAGGCATCGACCATGTCCGTCATGGCATCTTGCTGCAGGATGTTTCAGCAGCCATCGAAGACTACATCGAAGGGCGAGGTTACTCGGTGGTCAAGCAATATGTCGGCCACGGTGTGGGGCGTAACCTGCACGAAGAACCGCAGTTTCCCAACTACCGCACCTCTGATCTGCCCAACCCAAAACTGCGCTCCGGCATGACGGTGGCGATTGAGCCGATGGTCAATGCCGGTGGAGAGGCGACCCGAGTGCTGGCGGATCAGTGGACGGTGGTCACGGTGGATGGGGCTTGGTCGGCCCAGTTTGAGCACACGGTTTTGATCACCGAGTCTGGGGCGGAAATTCTAACAGATCGCACCCCCTTCCAATCCTGAGGGATCCCCGGCAAAAGTTAGGATGGGAAAGCTCAAGTATCATTGCAGAGTATTTCGCTGTGGCAGTTGGCCAGCAGCTTATCGCTCTTAGGAGGGCTCATTGTCTAAAGAAGATGCCATTGAAATGGAAGGGGTGGTTACAGAATCTCTTCCCAACGCGATGTTCCGGGTGGATCTGGACAACGGCTTTAATGTGCTCGCCCACATCTCCGGGAAAATTCGTCGCAACTACATCAAGATTCTGCCTGGGGATCGGGTTAAGGTAGAGCTCAGCCCCTATGACCTGAACAAAGGCCGCATTACCTACCGTCTCAAGAAAAAGTGATTTTTGCCTCCCTCTGGGGCTGCCTCCCATGAAAGAGCTGAGCCAACTTCTGAAAACTGGCCTCTGGGCTACGGCTGCGGGTGTGAGTACCTTGGCCATTCTCAATGCCTGGATCTCGGCCCAGACTCAACCTTTGGCCAGTGTCTTGCCCGGGGAAGAGAATGTTTATTTCTGGCGGGGCCACCGCCTGTTTTACAAGGTTATCGGAGCGGGAGAACCGCTGCTGTTGCTCCACGGCATTGGAGCCGGATCCTCTAGCTATGAGTTTCGCGCCATTATGGGCGAGCTAGGCCGGCATTATCAAGTTTATGCTCTAGATTTGTTGGGTTGGGGTAACTCTGAGCGTCCGGATTTGGAATACACCGGCAGCCTCTATGCCCAGATGATCCAGGATTTTGTTGGACAGGTGATTGGGAGACCCACCCACGCTATTGCCAACTCTCTCTCGGCCGGATTTGTCCTGCGCTCGGCGCGGTTACAACCCCACCACTGGCAAAAGCTGCTGCTGATCGCGCCACTAGGAGACAACAGCTTGGTGCCTGAGAGTGTGGGGATCTCTCTGGCTCAGGCTGCCTACGCATTACTCAGCTTGCCGGTAGTGGGATTGGCGCTTTATAACGGCATTACTGCCCCCTGGAGTGTGCGCCTATTTACGGAACAAAGTTTATTCTCCCCCGGCTACACCCTCGATGCGGCGGTGGTGGATTATTATTATCAGGCTGCTCACCAAGCAGGTGCCCAATTTGCCCCCCGCTCTTTTCTCACCGGCAAGCTGAACTTACCCATTCAGGAAGATTTCCAGGTGGTCTCTAAGCGCATGGCCGTGGTATGGGGGGAACGCAACCGCCTCACAAGCCCGGAACAGACGGAGCGCTACCGTCTCCTGCGCCCGAATGTACCGATTTACCGCCTGCCAGGGGCAGCTTTTCCCCACATCGAAGCCCCAGAGGCCTTTTTGTCGGTGGCCTTGAGCTTTTTGGCTGAATCTGAGCCTGCGCTGCCGGGATAGGGCAGCCTTGGTTTGGATGGCAACAGATCTAGAAATGGATCCCTTGCTAAGGTGGGGGCGATTTTGACGGATTCTGTTGCTGATGCTGGAGTTGCTTCTCCGAGGGCCATTAGGGATGCTACTGGTTCAAGAGGCTGGTGAAACCCTGTTGGATGGGATCCTAAACCTGGAGGAAACCTCTGAGTCTTTGCCCGCCCGCTTTACAGGGAAATTTCTCAGCCAAGTGGCTGCTTTTGTAACCCATCTCAGTTTGCAGGGGGTGCAAAGGTTGGTGCAGCTGGTGGGTGCTGACCCGGACGGGATCCCCTCAGGGGTGAAGAGTCTGGTGGCCACAGGGGTTTTGATAGCGCTGATCGCCAGCTTGGTGGTAATGGTACGCCGCTTCATTCGTCGTGAGCTGCACCCGCAACGGCGCCACCGCGTACGGCCATTTCTCACCCGCACCCTGTTAACCAGTCTGATTCGTCCGCTCAGCTTGCAAATATGGATCTATGGGGGCTTCTTGGCGATTGCTCCTTTGCTCACCTACTTGGAGGAGGATCCCAGCATCTCAGGGCGGCAGATGTTTCGGCTGCTGCA
>JAUQVI010000221.1:0-5896 GCA_039794885.1 Thermostichus sp. DG02_5_bins_236 | reverse complement strand
TAATCACAATGCACAGTGCCGGTCAGTTGGGCGGTGGCGGCATTCCAGCGCTCGGCCGGTTGAAAGGGGATCCCAGCATCGGTGTGGTGAACCAAGGTAAAGGTGCTCATCCAAAAGTGGTAAACCAGCCAGGGCAACAACCAAAACTTGACCACCCCCCACAATCCTGTCCAGTAGAAGAGAAGCGGGAAAAAGACCAAGGCAAAGCCCAAACAGACCCCAATGGAGAAACGGGCCTTAGGGCGCTCTTGCTCGGAAAACTGACGCAAATCAAAGTGCAAGGTTAGCCAATGAATGATGGATCCCGTCCACCAAAAATAGCCTCGCAATCCCCGATACAGCGCCTGTATAGCCGGTGCACTGGCCAAAAAAGCCCCCTCCGTCCAGGGTTCCCAGGCATTGTCTTGCTTCAATTGATTGGTAAAGCGGTGATGGCGGTCGTGCAAAATGCGCCAGGGATGGAACGGATAGATCAGGGGCAACATGAGCACATGACCGACCAGGTCATTCACCCAGCGGCGTTTGGCAAAAGAGCGATGTCCGCAGTCGTGGGCTAATACAAACAGCCCGGTTAGCGCTGTACCCGTCCAGATCCAGGAGAAGGGCAGCAGGAAGCTGGGCAGAAAGGTGATGGCAGCATAGCCCAAAGCTACAGAGAACACACTGATTAGGACTGAGATCCAGGCCTTGAGACGATTTTTTTCAAAGCACTGGCGGGGTAATGTCTTGAGAATGGTGCTGAGGTTCTCTGGGAGGGGCTGAGTATCGTGCTGCGGCAGGGAAAGTAGGGGCAAAGATAAGGTCATGAATTCAGATCCGTGGTTCCAGGACAGAACTTAAAGAAGCTTTACATTCATAGCATGTCCTGGTATCCAGAAAAACAAAAAAATCCCAAGCTTAGTCCGGCAACCTACCCAGGCGGGCCATCCGGGATCCCTGGCAAACCTCTAGAACTGCTGACTCTCGCGAATGCCAAAGTAAAGGGCCAGCACTACCAAAAATCCTCCGTACAGGCGGGTCAACAGGGGCGTAGATAGCCGTAGGGCCAATTGGCCCCCTAACACGGTAAAGGGGAACACCCCCAACCCGAGCCAGAAGGTGGTACCCCAATCGATATGGCCGAGGCTGCTGTGCACTAAGATCTCTGGAATCGCCAGCATGGCCACCGAAGCCAAAGAACTGGCCAAAGCACCCCGCAGATCCAGCCCAACCCCCAACTGGTAGAAAGGCACCAACACCAACCCCCCCCCATTGGCCAGTACCCCATTGAGGAAATTGAGCAGCACCGAACCCACCGGGATCCGCTCCAGGTGCAACTGCTTTTCTCCTTCGCTAGGCAAGAAACCCCGTAAACCGCTGACACCATACACCCCAATCCCCAAAATAAACACCGCCGTCAGCAGCATCAGCACCACCCCTGGCACAAACTTCGTCGTCCAAGCGCCCAAGGCCACCGCTGGGATCCCCCAAGCCACCGTCCGACCCACCACCTGCCAATGAATCAAGCCCTGCTTTTGAAACGTGACCACCCCTCCCAACGCACTGGGCAGCGTTAGCGGCAAAGGACTTGCCAAGGCCAAAAGGGCAGGCATTCCCAGCAGGCGCAGCAGGGGTGTGCCCAAAGAGCTACCGCCTAAGCCAAACATTCCGGCACAGAAGCCAATCCCACAGCCCACTAAAAAGGTTAACCACCAGGTCACGACTCCACCAATTGCACAACTCTGCTTTGACAGTAAAGGGACTAACTCATAAGAGCAAATAGTTTTTTTTCTAAGAACGATAAATTGAAGTGATGATTCTAGGCCACGCCGATGACCTTGGAACAATTACGCATTTTTTTGGCTGTAGCTGAGCATCTGCATTTCACCCGCGCCGCCACCGCCCTATTCATCACCCAACCTGCCGTCAGTGCCGCCATCCAAACCCTGGAACGCAGCTACGGGATCCGGTTGTTTCACCGCCTGGGGCGTCGGGTGGAATTAACCGAAGCCGGACGTTGGCTCCACACCCACACCCAACAGATCCTCGACCAGGTTCAGCAACTTGAACAGGGCTTGCGGGAACTCAACCATTTACAAATGGGGGATCTGCGCCTGGGGTCTAGCCTCACCATCGGCAACTACTGGCTGCCCTATCGCATCAGCACCTACAAGCAGCGCTATCCGGGCATTCGAGTTCATTGCACCTTGGCCAATACCGAAGCCATTTGTGAAGGCGTTCTGCGGGGAGATTTTGATTTGGGTTTAGTCGAAGGGGTGGTGCGATCAGAAGATCAAACTCAGCTGGATCAGCGAAGGATCGGGTGGGATCGCCTTTGCATCATCGTCGGGCCAGGGCACCCTTGGTTCCATCGGCGGGAGGTTCCGATTGCTGAGCTGACGACAACCGACTGGATCGTGCGGGAACCGGGATCCGGTACGCAACAGCACTTTGAAGCCGCCCTAACCCAATGGGGGATCCCACCGGAGTCTCTATCGGTAATCTTGCAACTGCAAAGTGGGGAAATGGTGAAAGCTCTGGTGAGTCAGGGATCCGCTGCCGCTGCGATCTCAGAAATGATGATCCGCAATGAAGTCCGCCTGGGAGATTTACAGGAGGTGTCCCTAGCCTCTGGATCGGATGCTCTACAACGCCCCTTTTTGCTGCTCAAACATCGACAACGCTACAGCTCACGCGCCGCCCAAGCCTTTGAAAAAATGGTTACCCCATCTGTTCCCCAATGAGTGGATAGAGAAGTGCCTGAACCAGCCTACTTTCGTTCAGATCCTTGTCACCCCTTCAGATTGGGATTCTCACCAGGGCAACTCGGAACCATCGTAGTGCCAATAGCGCCCGGTCAATTCGGGGGTGAGCTTTTCAATCACCCTGATTAACCCAGCGATCGATTCCGGTGCCGTGAGGGGGGCATCTGGCCCACCCATATCCGTTTTCACCCAGCCAGGGCTAAGGGCTGCCAAGATAATCCCATCAGGGGCCAACTCAATCGACATGTACTTAGTAAGCATATTCAGGGCTGCTTTACTGGCGGAGTAGGCATAGCCCCCTTTTACCAAAATGGGCTTGTGGGCAATCGAGCCGATTAAAGAGCTCATGTTGGCGACAATGCTGGTGTTTGCTGCTTTGAGCAATGGGTAAAACGCCTGGGTGACCATGACGGGTGCAACAGTGTTGGTTTCCAGGATCCTCATAAAAGGCTCTTTCTCAGTTTGACCGAAGGTGAGCCATTCCCCCAGCCCAGCACAGTTGATCAAGATATCCAACTGGGGGGTTTTGGCCCCTACGGCGGCTACAGCGGCTTGAATGGAAGCCTCATCGGTCACATCCAACGGTACCCACTCCACCTGGTCAGGGAAGTCAAAGGCCAGCTTGCTCAGAGCCTCCACCGGTTGGCGGGAAGCGGCAAAAACCCGATAGCCCTTGGCCACCAGTTGCTTGACGTATTCCAACCCCAGCCCGCGACTTGCCCCAGTGACCAGTACCGTTTTCATGGATGTCATCGTGTTGCAGCATTAACGTGAGTGCTTGTGGATTTTAGGGCAAAGGGGATCCCTGATTTTGCAGTTTTGGTAACGGATAATCCTGCAGTTGCCACTCAAATACAGGGTTGGTTCGACCAGTTTTGATGTCCGCGCCCCGGCCAACAGCGCTGCTGGGATCCCACAGTTTCCATCTGCCAACCTGCTTCTGTCCAGCCTATTTCTAGGCGATAACGCTTCCCCTGCACCGAATCATCGGCTAAGCCCTCAAGGGTTATCAGGATCTCAGCTCTCTGATTGGGGAAATACCGAATGTGCAGAGACTCCCCTTGGCGACCTTCCGGCTCCTGTCGGTAGCGCTGCAACAGTTCGATCCCAATCTGGGCCGGTTCGGATACGTCAGAGAGGTTGTACTGTTCCTGAAAGGCTTGCGGGTTTATCGGCGTGTAGGCTGTCGAGTCTCGACAAGCGGGCAACAGGAGCATGAGCAACCCCATGGGGATCCCTATCACTGAGCGGCAAGCCCTAGAAAGTCCTTTCATGGGACTGGGGTGCTCTCAGGGTCTTCATTGGTTACATGATTTACAGAATTATCCACAGCATCTCCAGAAGCCTCGACAGATTGGGGCCGATTCAACTGAGCGTAGAGTTCTGCTTCCCGCTCGATCTGTTCCCGAATTTGGGGTGGGGCCAAGCGGGCGGCTTGATCAAACAGCTCTGGCGCTTGTGCCCGTAGCGTCTCATCTTCCGCAGAACTGAAGGCCATCGCCTTACCCAATACAGGCGTAAAATCGCTGGGATCCGCCGCGATCATCTCGTCATAAAGGGCAGTTGCTTTGTCGGTTTGGTTGTCACGGGTATAGACAAAAGCCAATCGCAAACGGGCATCATTGTCCTCCGGCACCTCCTTGAGATGATTTTCCAAGAGGGCAATCGCCTCCGAGGTGCGACCCAAGATCACCTGAGTATTGGCCAGCTCCTCCAAAACCTGACTGTCGCGGGGATCCCCATCGTAGAGGATTTGCAATTGTTCGACTGCCCCTTCAAAGTCGCCGGTTTCCCTTTGGACTTGGGCCAAAAAGCCACGCAGGCCCCGATCTTCTGGCTCTAGCTGCACCAACTTAGTCAACGGCTCGATCGCCCCCTGCAGCTCGTTCAACTGCAGCTGGGTGTTGATCAACCCTTCCAGGGCAATGCGGTTATCCGGCTCCCGTTCCAGCACGGCTCGATAACCATCGGCTTCCGTTTGCAGTTGCTCGGTGATCAAACTGGTATCTGCCGAACTGGACGGCCCAAAAGCTTGCAACAGCGGGCCAAAAGAGAAGCTGAGCAAGATCAGCGGCCCAATCACCAACACCAGGGTTTTGAATAGTTTGCGGATCGCAGATTCGTTGGGTTTGGACTGAGGCATGAAACGGCTCGCACAGACTTTTCTGTACTCTATCATCTGAGTTGTGGCGGCCAGTTGAGGAAAAACGTATCCAAACCGGAGGCGGCTCCGTACTCGTTATTAGGCGTTCTTGAAAGTCTCTTTTGTTGGCTCCAACTATGCAGATCACCTGTCGCCCTGACAACCTCGTGTTTGAGGCCAATCCTCTCCACAGCGTCCTGGAGAACCTTCTCGATGCGGGGGTGCGCCATGCCCATGCCTGTGGGGGCAATGCTGCCTGCTCCACCTGTCGCATCATGATTCTGGAAGGTAGCGAACATTGTCGCAGCATGACTCCAGCCGAGAAGAAATTGGCGGAACGGCTGGATTTACCTGTTCACATCCGGCTAGCCTGCCAAACTCGTATCACCGGAGATGTCACGCTGCAACGGCTAGTGATCGACAGTGAAGATGTGGAGGTAGCCCAACACCAATTGCGGGCTCATTCCGTTGGCAGCCAAGTTTCCGCCGCCATTCTCAGTGCTTCCCTGCGGGGGATAGCCACCTTTGATGAAGATAACTTTCCCTACGACATTATCTATACCTTGGGCCGTTACTTTACCCAAATGGGTACGCTCGTGCAGCGATATCAGGGGGTATTGGCCAGCCACAACGGCTTCAAAAGCCTGGCTCTTTTTGGCCTGAAGAATCCTCAGGAAGCAGTAGGACAAGCCGTACAAACGGGGTTAGCTCTCCTGGAATCGGTGGCTAACCTAAACACCACTCTGCGGGAACTCTCTTACCCAGAGGTCAGCCTCACCCTCGGGATCCACTACGGGCCAACCATTTTGCTGAATATCGATCCTCAAGACCCGCAGCGGGTTTCCGCCTTTGGCAAATCGGTGAATTTCGCCACTTGGTTAGAGTCCGCCAATGTGGATCTCAGTTCCCAGTTGCTGATATCCACACCCGCGTATCAAGCGGTGAAGGAGCAACTCTCGCAAGTGCAGGCGCACCCCGTGAAACCCTCCCCCAACGCCAAGCCCATTCG
>JAUQVI010000220.1:0-5938 GCA_039794885.1 Thermostichus sp. DG02_5_bins_236 | reverse complement strand
ACATCTCCAACCTCAGCCTCAGTTTGGCGGTAGTGGTACGGGATCCGGAAACCGGTCGGGAGCACTTTGCCCGTGTGAAGGTTCCCAGTACCTTACCTCGCTTTGTACCCCTGCAGGATGGACTGAGCTTTGTGCCGCTAGAGCAGGTGATTGCCCACAATCTGGAGTCGTTGTTTGTTGGTATGGAGGTACTCGAATACTACCCCTTCCGCATTACCCGCGATGCCGATCTGGAAATTCAGGAGGATGAAGCGGATGATCTGCTCTCGGCCATTCAGGAGGAACTGCGCAAACGTCGCTTCGGTTCGGTGGTGCGGATGGAGATTGCCAGTCACACTCCGGCGGCGATCCGGCAACGGCTGAGTGAAGAGATGCGCCTCGACAGCTATTCGGTGTATGAGGTGGACGGTCTTTTGAATATGGGGGGGCTGATGGCTTTTATGGGCCTGGATCGCCCTGACTTAAAGGATCCCCCCTGGGGCCCGGTCACCCCTATCCGTTTGCGCACACCCTCGGTCAGCGATGATCCGGTGGATATCTTCTCGATTGTCCGGGAGGGGGATCTGCTGGTGCATCACCCCTATGACTCCTTTAGTACCAGTGTGGAGCGCTTTTTAGAAGAGGCAGCCAATGATCCGCAGGTGCTGACCATTAAACAAACTCTCTACCGCACTTCCGGCGATTCTCCGGTGGTGGGATCCCTGATCCAGGCGGCAGAAAATGGTAAACAGGTGGCGGCACTGGTGGAGCTGAAGGCCCGCTTCGATGAAGAAAACAACATCCTCTGGGCCAAAAAACTGGAAAAAGCCGGGGTGCATGTAGCTTATGGACTACCAGGGCTGAAGATCCATTGCAAATTGGCTTTGGTGGTTCGGCAAGAAGGGGGATCCCTGCGGCGCTACTTGCACATTGGTACCGGCAACTACAACTCCAAAACAGCCCGCATCTACACGGACTTGGGCCTATTTACCTGTGATGAAACCTTAGGCAACGATGTGACGGAGTTGTTTAACCTGCTGACGGGCTATTCGCGGCAACGGCAATTCCGCAAGCTGTTGGTAGCCCCCAGAACCCTTCGCCAAGGGATGGAAGCCCTGATCCGACGAGAGATACAACATGCTCAAGCGGGCAAAACAGCCCGGATCATCGTCAAGGTGAATTCCTTAGTGGATCCGCAGATGATCCAGGTGCTCTACGAAGCCAGCCAGGCCGGTGTGGAGATCGACCTGATCGTGCGAGGGATGTGTTGCCTCAAACCCGGGATCCCAGGCCTGAGTGAACGGATTCGGGTGATCAGCATCATTGGGCGATTTCTGGAACACTCGCGCATTTTTTATTTTCACAACGATGGCCAAGAAGAGTACTTTATGGGCAGTGCCGACTACATGACTCGCAATTTGGATCGGCGGGTCGAGGTGGTTACTCCCGTACAGGATCCCTTGTTGCAGCAAGAGCTAAAAGCCATTTTAGAGGTCAGCTTGAGCGATAACCGACAAGCTTGGGAATTGCACGCCGATGGCACCTACATTCAGCGGCAACCGCAGGCAGGAGAAGAGGTGCGCTCTACCCACCAACGCCTGATGGATCGTTCCGCCAGTCGCATTTGAAGATCCAAAAAGGGATCCTGCCCAAAACAGAGCGGATCCCTTTCTTTTCCAATTGGCTCCAATTGGCTCGAATCCTTAATCAACTGTGACGTACTCCCATCACCGTTGGCGTAGCCTGCCGTAGGCATTAGTTACGGTGCAGGGCTTCCCGCCGAGTGAGCTAAAGTTCTCAAGACTGAGCCGCTTTGGCAGCTTCAGCCTCTTCTTCCCCCAATGCAATGACCCGCTCGGTGGCTTCCAAAGAGGATTGCAGACTCTCTAACCGTTGACGGCTAGAACGATTCAAACCTGCTTCAATCCCATTCACCAAAAGCTGATCTAAGGAGAATATCCCGCCACCATTCACAGTAAAAGCCAAGAAGATAGCCGCATAAATGGCCGATAGCTCCAGGTAAGGAACGCTAAAGCCCGCCACCTTGATGTGGTGAAACATGGCCACAGCCATCGTGCTAAACAAGCCAAAAGCCGCCACTCGGGTCAACAAACCCAGCGCCACCATTGGAGCTGCGATCAACTCGGTGAAGGCAGCCACATAGGCAAAAAAGATCGGGAAAGGCAACCCGATCACCTCAACGTAAGCGACCGCAAACCCCTCAATATCTGCCAATTTGTCAAGGCCGTTATGAATCATGAATAACCCCGCCACCACCCGCAAAGTGGCCCAACCCAGTTGAGACCAGCGGGGGGAAACACTGTCGTGGCGCAAAGCCGAAGCAAGTAGCACCGGAAACTGCTGAATGAGTGCCATGGTATAAAACCTGCAATGCAAAGATGTCAACTATTGTAACGATTCTAAATTTCTGTAACAAGCTCAATGGCCTAATCTTCAGGGATCCCGGGATCCGGTTTGCCACCCCCCTGATGTGATGCAAATCACGCATCCAAAGAGAATGACCGCCGTACTCCCTATAGAAGCCAGACAGGGTTGGGATGAGACACTTCCCCGTCGCCCTTGGCTTTTCGCCCTCATCGACAACCGTCTTCAGGAGATCGATACATCATAATGTCTAAGTCTTTCTTTGCTCTGGCCGCCCTGGCCACCCTCTTGATGGCCAATCCAGGTTTGGCTCAGGCTAGCCACAACTCCAGCACCTCTAGCAGTGAGTGGAAGCCTCAAAATCCTGAGCACAATCAATCCGCTCTGCGTCAGTTGGTTCAGGAGGCTCGCAGCTCCAAAAAAAATTGATGCTCGGAGCAGAACACAACCTGAGTTCAGACTGGATCCCGGCTTAGCACCTTCTCAGCAAACTCTTCACTCACCCACAGTTTGTACTCAAACCCTTCTCAGACTGAACTCGTTTAATCAAATCATGAGGAGGAAAGAGAACTTCACTCCTCACCTCAACTTCACCTCTCACCCTACTCTCAAGGAGATTTGACCATGAATACCGTTACCCGTATCGCCTTTGGCCTTCTGTCTGCTGTTGTATTGGTGAATGGCTCTGCTTCTTTGGCCAGTGCTGCCACCTCCACCCTGCGGGCTCTGCAAATTCAAGCCAGCCAAACCCGTGACAACGGTGGCAACTTTGACGTGGATATCACCGGAGTTCAGCCCCAATTGCGCGCCAGCTTGGTCACCGATAGCCCGATTGTGGAGCCCGGACAATCTTCCCGCATCCGTGAACTGGTGCAACAAGCTCGTAATACTGGTTCTGTGCGCAACTGAGTTGGAATTTTTACCCCAAACAGTCATTTGAATCGTTTGAATCGTTGAATTCATGTTGGATCCCCTTGCTACGGCAGGGGGATTTCCCTACTCACCATTTCCCTGTCTCTGTACAGGTCACAAACTTGAGGTTGGATTGAGTCCACACACTAAATCCACTTCAAGCGGGTCAGTTGATCCGTTCCTTGAGGGTGTGTTGTTCTCTCCTGTTGCTTTTGTGGTGATGGGAGGGATCCCTCAAACAAAATTCCAAAGCAATCATCTGCACCGTATTTCCCCCAGGGGCCGCTGGTGCAACACACAGCACCTCATCACGGGATCCTCAGTGAGAATCCCACTGGGCTGGGGTGAAGGTGCGCAGGGCGAGTGCGTGCAGACGGCCATCCTGGAGGTGAGCTTTTAGAGCGTCATTGACCAAACGATGTTGCTTGATCATGGTTAGTCCCTGGAACTGTTCTGCCACCACAATCGCCTGAAAATGGTTGCCATCGCCGACGGTATCTTCCACCTGCACCTTGGCACCTGGGAGAGCTGCCTTGATCAACTCTTCAATCTCGCGTGGATCCATGCGCTGTAGTCCTGTGACGGGGTAAGAATCCATTGGGGATCCCCTATTTACCCTAAACGCTTTTTGGCGAAACCGGGATCCCGGCTAACTCCTGCCTCGTGTTATGCCTACAGCACCCTGCTGCTAGGAACAACCTACGGTCTACGCAAAGCTGTTGCGAGGTGGGGCGACAGGGGGCGATTTAGACTGCCCAATACCAGCACCTCTGGAATTCGTCCGCGTTTTTGGCCTTGGGAATTAATGGCGCGACAGGCGGAGATGGTATGGATGGGGAAACCCCGGTACAGCTCCCGCACAAAAGAACAATCGGAATTGGAGAGCATCACCTGCACCTGTTGTTGCACCAAAGCCCCAAACACCTCTCGCAGCTGCCTTTGCTCCGCCTCGCCAAAGGGGTATCGGCTGTAAGCGGTGAAACTGCTGCTGGTAGAAAGGGGGTGATAGGGGGGATCCAGATAGACAAAATCTCCGGGTTTCGCCCGTTCCAGGATCTGCCAAAAGGGTTGCACCAAAAGCGGGATCCCTTGTAATACCTGAGAAGCGGCACGTAAATTATCTGCATCGCAAATGCGAGGGTTGCGGTATCGCCCCAAGGGCACATTGAAATGCCCACAGGAGTTTTCCCGATAAAGCCCGTTGAAGCAGGTTTTGTTCAGATACAACAGGCGCGCCGCCCGCCATAGCGGATCCTGAGAATCTGCAGCCCGAAGAGTGTAGTAGTAATCAGAACTATGTTGGGCTTGGTGGAGGGTGAGTTGGGCAATCAAGTCTTCCACCTGATCCCGCACGCAGCAATAGACATTCACCAGCTCAGGGTTGATATCCGACAGAGTGGCCCGAAACGGTGGGTTGGGCTCACTAGGGGATCCCGTTGACCCATCTAAAGTTGGCCCATCCTCTCTTTGGGCGAGATGAAAAAATACTGCTCCACCCCCCAAAAAGGGCTCGTGGTAGGTGCCCCATTCCTGAGGAAAAAAAGGCTCATACTGGCTCAATAACTGTCCTTTGCCTCCAGCCCACTTGAGAAACGGACGCGCCTTGTTCTGGGCTGTTAGCCGACTCTCCTGCTTCATCCTGCTCCGTGTTCCACACTTAACGACCGTGCTCCGCACGGCGCGGAGCGCCATAGGCTGGCCCATCTTCCAGTAGCTCTTCCAAGGTTTCGATCCAGCTTTCCATCTCCTCCAGTGCCTGCAAAAATAGGTCGGGATCCGTGATGTCCACTTGCAGCATCAGGGCCGTTTCTTCCAAGGTTAGGGATCCTGGGGGACTGGCCAACCAACTGAGGTAACGGGGCAAAAACTCGCGGGGAGAAAGGTGATAGCGTCGGTACCAAGCCAAGGCCATCAGACTGGAGAGGCTGGCCTGATAAGCACTGAAGGGGCATTGAAACAACTCCCGGATCCCGGCCCAGTGGAACTGATGCTCCGGCATTAACTCCACGGCATCGCCACACAGCTCCTGGTACAGTTTCAGCCACTCTTCACTCACCCAGCCTGCATAGGTTTCGCCATTCTCCAATTCCGGGATCCCCTGTCGATAGAGAGTCAACTCCAGCCGGGTGATCAGGCTCTGGCAAAACACCGCCTGTAACTGAGCTTCTAAATGGTGAATCAGCAGCGCATGAGCCAAAGCAGATTTTATCCCGTTCCCCCGATGCAGCTCCTCACGGGATCCCGCCCGCCCACCCCGGCCCAAGTGCAGCAGATAATCCAGCACCAGCAAGAGTAAAAACTCTCTGTGAACTTGACTTAGAAGGGCTGGTGTAGAACCGGACTGAATATCCTCCAGTTCCGGCCAAACCACGGGATCCGCAGCCCGTAACTCTTGGCTCACCCTAACCATACTTTCCAACAACGGCTGAATCAGAACTTGGGGCGCTACAGATTCTGTTTCTTCTGATATCGCAGGCTCATCTGCGGCGGCTTCTCCAGAGAGCCAAGATTTGGATTGAGCGGCACACTCAGGGCAAAACTCTTGCAAAGCAGCCAGCACCAGAGCCGAGGCTTCTGTTGCCCTCAAGGTAAGGTCAGCCACACCTCCAGGGACTTCCCAAGGGGCTTGCAAATCGCAAATGCGAATGGAACGACCCATCTC
>JAUQVI010000219.1:0-5990 GCA_039794885.1 Thermostichus sp. DG02_5_bins_236 | reverse complement strand
GTTTTGAGGGCTTGTTCTCCCAAATCCAAGATTCGCGCCAGGGTTTCTCGGTACTCCGCACCTTGCAATAAATCGGCTCTGGGTAGCATTTTGAGTCTGTGCTGTTTATCCCATGCTAAACTAGGTACCCGGAATAATGGCGGGCGTAGCCAAGCGGTTAAGGCAGAGGATTGTGGTTCCTCCACTCGTGGGTTCGATTCCCATCGTCCGCCCTCAAGCAAAATAGGGGAAACTCAGTCAGGGCAAAGGCTCTAGGAGCCAATCCAAATATGGGAACCCTGACACATGAAAGCAAAAAACACCATATCTGGACAGAAAAAGTGTGAACTGGGATGCAAACCCGATTTTGCCCCCTCCCTCGCAACCCCAGAACGTCACGCGGTTGATCCTCTGCTTCGGGGGAAAGTCAATCAAGCGAACGGGAGGCTAAAGGCAGGGAATGTTGGGCTAAGGAGGATATTCAACAACGATTCGTAATCCCTCGCTTAGCTCTCGAGTTTAGGGATCCCTGGTTTGTCTCTGACCTAGGATGGGGTGGGATCTGCTGGGTAACAAGTTGTATGTGGATCTGGATCCCGGATGAACTCGCAGGCGAGGTTGCAAGGCTATGTCACTCACTTGGCAAACTGACGGACAAACCTGGTTTCTGTTGCCCTCCCAACCCCGTGCTGTCATTCATTTTTTGGGTGGAGCCTTTGTGGGAGTAGCCCCACAGCTGTTTTACAGCCGTCTTTTGGAGGAACTAGCCCGTATGGGTATGGCGATCATTGCCACTCCTTATAGTACGGATATTGACCATGCCCAACTGGCCCTCACGGCTGTTCAATCGTTGCAAAGCAACCTCCACCGTAAAGCACTTGGGCATTTGCCTCTATTTGGCTTAGGTCATAGCCTGGGGTGTAAGTTGCAAATTCTTTCTTGTTTGACGGATCCCTCTGTGGGAGCACAGCGGCAGGGCAATATGCTTCTTGCCTACAGCAATGCCGGACTTGCTCAAGCCCTACCCTTACTGCAGCTACTGTTTCAAACCTGGCCCCAACAGCAGGTGACGGACTTATGGCGGATGTGGATGGGATCCTCTTCGCCGCCGATGAATCTGTGGGTGGAGTTTGAACCTTCTCCTGTCGAAACCAACCGTTTGATTGAGGAACAGTATCCCGTCAGAAACAACCTGCTGCTGGAGTTCCAGCAGGATGATATTGACGATATTCCGCTGCTTTATCAACAGTTATGCCGCAGGTTTCCTGGTCATACGGAATGGCAACACTTAGAAGGGGATCACCTTACCCCTCTTGGCCTCAGCTATCCCTTCCAGCCCGGGGTCGAATTTAGCCCTATTGATGCTCTGGGGCAATTGGTTTATCAAACCTTGCTGAAGCCTAACCAGGCGATGATCCGCCGTATCCAGGCTTGGCTGGTAGCACAGTTGACCTAGATGGGAGAGAGAAGCTTAATCGATCCAACTGAGGTCAGAAATCAGATCTTGGGTGTAGGAAGGAGGCACGTGAGCTTGCAGATGAAACAACATCTGAAGGGTATCGCTCATGAGGAAATAACAGGTTAAGACCCCACCTGCGGCCACAGCGACTAGGGTTCCCGCCAACATGCGCGAGAACTCCTGGCTCTGGAAAGCCTGCTCCATCAGCCGCAGCGCCCAGAACCCCAGTAAAATGACAATGGCAAGGATAATCAGCATATCGTTAAATATTGTAACAAAGCTGTTGCTCAACTGCCATCGCCATAACTGGATTTGAATCTAAAGAATGGCTTCGACTTCTCCGCCTAATGACTCCGTACCAGTCTATCGACGTGCCCAGCGTGCTTGGGTTTGTAGCCCTTTTCGAGTGGCTCTCTTACAGGCGATGCAATTTCAAGGGATCCCTTTGGGAAAGATTTCGGGGTTGGCGGGTGTTCAGGCGAGATACACTCAGCGCCCTTTGCCGGAAATGCTTGCGGATCAAGAATTGATGTGGCTGATTCAGGTGGGTCTGTTGCGACGGGAGGTGGATGGACAGGGCATTACCGATAGCTATCGTCTGGCACCGCTGGGTCGGCAATTGTTGCAGGATCTGGAAAAAGGTGAAACTTGTGGCAGAACCGCCGCAAGTTGGGCAGATCACTTGCAAAATATTTTGACTCGTTGGCAGCTGCTTCCCTAAAGATCCCCTACATTAGATCTAATTTTCAATGCTGCTCTGGAGGTGTGGTGTGCCACAGCCAAGACCCACTCGTGCGCTCGGATCCCTGGCTTTCCAACGTCCACTCCAAACCTCTTTGCAACAGCGCAGCCAAGCGATTAACCGCCGCAGCCAACCCATCCACCACAAAACTCACTTGCTCTACCGGCGCAATTTGCCCCTTTACCTGCGTAACCTACTCTCGCAGTACCGCACCAGCTTTATCTACAACCTCAAGGCCAAACCTGTGAGCAGGGTTCGTTAGGGATACCAAGCTACCGCTTCGATTTCCACCAGCGCATTGAGGGGCAGACGGCCTACCTGCACACATGAGCGAGCCGGGGCGGGATCTGTGGAGAAAAACTCCTGGTAAACCCTGTTCATGGCGGCAAAGTCGTTCATGTCGGCTAAAAAGACCGTTGTTTTGACCACATTGGATAGGTTGGTGCCCCCAGCAGTTAACACTGCCTGCAAGTTCCGCAAGACTTGGTGAGTTTGAGAGGTGATATCGTCCCCCACTAGTTTTCCTGTTTTGGGATCCAGACCCACCTGTCCGGCGGTGAAAATAAACGGCCCGAGGGCAGCGATCCCCTGGCTGTAGGGGCCTACCGGAGCCGGAGCAGCATCGGTTTGAACCGCACAACGACCTGACGCCGGTTGAACTGGGTGACCCATGTCTTGAACGGCGGGATTGACTTCATCCATCTTCGGTGTTCTAACTCTCCCGTCACGCTACCACAGGCGGATGCTGCCAAGAGAGAACTGGGAGTGCGAAGATGAGCAAGTTGGGTTTGACCGTAGACCATGCCATTGATCAAGCTGCAAACTGCTATCAAGCCAGAATCGGCTCAAGTGGAGGAGCTGCTCAAGACCCTTTCTAGCGCTTTATCTCAGCATTTGAGCAAGCCAGAGTCTTATGTGATGACTGCTTTTGAGGCTGGGATCCCGATGACGTTCGCGGGCAGTACGGATCCCTGTTGTTATGTGGAGATCAAAAGTGTTGGGCAATTTTCTGGTAGCCAGACTCAAGCCATGAGCGAAGCCTTTTGTAGGCAAATCGAGGCTGCTTTAGGGATCCCTAAAAAGAGAATTTACATTGAGTTCACTGATGCTAAAGGCTATCTCTGGGGCTGGAATGGTACTACTTTCGGATAGGGGATCCCAACCATGCAGGCAACAGTTCAACATCAACAACACACCCTATCGATTCGGACAACCGGCAAATCTTTACATCGCTTTACGGGGGAGGTGCAACAGCTTGTGCGAGCTTCCGGTATTCATGTGGGGCTGTGTCACCTATTTGTCTGCCATACTTCCGCTAGTTTATTGATTCAAGAAAATGCCGACCCGGATGCATTACGGGATTTGGAGACTTTCTTCGCGCGGTTAGTACCAGAAGACTTGAGCCTTTATCAGCATATTGCGGAAGGAGCAGATGATATGCCTGCTCACATTCGTTCTGCACTCACCCATACCTCCGAAACCATCCCGATCCGTTCCGGCCAACTGGCACTGGGAATTTGGCAGGGTATTTATTTGTGGGAACATCGGCAACGGGGGCAACTGCGGCAGGTAGTGGTGCATTTAACGGGATTGTAGGGATCCCGTTGGTGACTGGGAACACCCAGATCTAGAGCAGCAAACTCATGAATACACTATTGGGATCCACTGTGTAGCTGGCAAAGGGGGAACAATAGAAAAAGTCAAACTTTTGATACAATTGCCTCGCCGGTTCAAAGAACGACATGGATCCTGTTTCTAAGTTCAGCTTGTGATATTTTCTGGCTTTAGCCTCTGCAATCATGTGGCAAAGCAGCAGAGAAGCGACCCCTTTTCTGCGATGGGGAAGGCCAACACGCATCGATTTAATTTCACCCTGCCAGGGATCCAGTTCTTTAGTGGCTCTACACCAGCCAATGTTTCTGCATCCCAAACTGTCCAAAAAGTAATGTCAGGCCTACGCAGATCCTTGATGTCTAGGGCGTGTTTACTTTCCGGTGGAGAAACCGACTGCATTTCTTGAATGTGTTGATTGAGAAAGTCAACAATTTCTTGGCCTGTCAGATCATCAATTTTGATCATTATTCTGGATAGCTGTTCTCCTGTTTTTGCTAAAGATATGATTCAGTTCTTGTAACGATTAGGGATCCCTATTATTCTAGAAGGATCCCTCCTAATATCCTTAATTTAAGGCAATCATCACGTGCTTGGTAATCTGGTAATCGCGCACCGCCTCTGCCGAGAGATCCTTGCCAAAACCAGATTGCTTAAAGCCGCCGTGGGGGGTTTCTGAGGCCAGAGGAATGTGATCGTTAATCCAGACGGTGCCAAACTCCAAATCTGCAGCAACCTTCATCGCCCGTCCGATGTCTTGAGTCCACACAGAAGCCGCCAGCCCGTATGGGACATCGTTAGCCAAGCGTAGCGCCTCCGCCTCTTCACGGAACGGACTGAGGGTGAGAACAGGCCCAAAGATCTCGTTTTGAATGATTTCTGCTCGTTGATCAACATTGGTAATCACCGTTGGCTCATAGTAGTACCCTTGTGAAAACTCCGGTGGGATCCGCCCCCCAGTGAGAATTTTTCCTCCAGTGGCTTTGGCCCGCTCTACAAAACCCATGACTCGTTCCCGTTGGGCTGCTGAAACAAAGGGGCCCATTTCCACCCCCGATTGAAAAGGGGATCCCAGGGTCACTTTGCGCATTGCCTCGACGATAGCTTCTTGGGCTTGAGCTATTTGGCTCTCTTGCACATAGACACGGGTGGCGGCGGTGCAGTCTTGGCCGGTATTCACGGTGGCCGCAAAGGTGGCTTTGGCGGCGATGGTCTCTACATCCGCATCTGCAAAGACAATGAAGGGGGCTTTGCCACCCAATTCCAAATGAACCCGTTTTAGGGTATCTGCCGCTGTCCGCATCACCTTTTTGCCCGTTGCAGTGGATCCCGTCAGGCTAACCATGCGCACATCGGGGTGTTCCACCAGGGCTTGCCCCGTTTCGTTGCCCCCAGACAGAATGTTGACCACCCCATCCGGGATCCCGGCGGCAGCGATCAGTTCCCCCAGCATTAGGGTGGTCAGCGGCGTGGAGGGAGCAGGCTTGAGAACTACGGTGCAGCCCGCTGCCAAGGCAGGGCCAATTTTCCAAATGGCCATCATTAAGGGGTAATTCCAGGGGGCAATTTGAGCGCAAACGCCAACCGGTTCTTTCCTGAATATGGAGGTGTAGCCCTTGGCATATTCCCCGGCGCTAGAGCCATGGGTATCGCGGGCAGCGGCAGCAAAGAAACGCAAATTATCCACCGCAAAGGGTAGATCTCCCCCCAAACTGACCAACTCGTAGGGCTTGCCGGTATTTTCCGATTCCAGCCGAGCCAGCTCTTCTGAGCGAGCCTCAAGCAGATCTGCTAGTTTCCAGAGGGCAAGGGAGCGTTCGCTAGGGGTGAGCTTTGACCAACGGCCATCGCAAAAGGCAATTTGAGCAGCTTGTACGGCCCGATCCACATCGGCAGGACTAGCATCGACCACTTCCGCCAATGTTTCTCCAGTCGCGGGGTTCTCAATGGCCATGATGCCTCCCCCTTGGCTATCGGCCCATTGGCCGTTGATCCAGAGTTTGTAGGCCATAGTGACGTCCTCAACAGCTCAGTAAGGGTAAGAAAACTCTCCCTATTGTGCCGAATCTTTCTCCAAATGGACTCTGTCCCGCTGACGCGAACGGACTGAATCGTAAGCTTCATTCAACCTTGTGGGGGAGAGATCTGACTTAGCAGGGCACACCACTGTCCAGTTCTGCCGCCGCGACCAATCGTTCC
>JAUQVI010000218.1:0-6038 GCA_039794885.1 Thermostichus sp. DG02_5_bins_236 | reverse complement strand
CCAGAGCTAACAGTGTGGATCAGGGATCCACTGGCCAAAAGGGCAGCTTGGGCTTGGCGTTCTTGTTCCGCTTGCCGTTGAGCTTCTTCTGCCAGACGTTGCTGTTCAGCTTCTTGGCGGGCTTGTTCCTCTGCTCGGCGCAGGGCCTCCTCTTCCTGACGGCGGCGATCTTCTTCTTCCCGCGCTTTCTGGGCAGCGATCATCTCCTTTTGCCGGTTGATCAACTCACTGACATCGCCAGGAATGAGCAGGCGTTGGCCAATTCGCAGGTATTCGGGCCGATTGAGGGGAGTGGCTGCGATGATCTGTTGCTGCGAAACCTGATAACGATTGGCCACATCCTCAAGAGTATCCCCCTGTTTGACGGTATAGACCAACCCCGGCTGGCTGGGGATCCACAGGGTTTGACCAGGCTCCAATGGAGTATTGACCTGAATACCATTGGAAACTGTAATCGCAGCAGCATCTAGTTGATACATCTGGGTCAATTGCCAAAGGGTTTCTCCCGGCTGAATCTCGTGCTCCAGAATGCCCTTAGGTCCCTCTCCAGTCGGGATGGATCCCTCTTGGAAAGCTTCCCGTAGCTGTACTTTTTTGAGGCCGTAGTTTTGCTGCAAAGCTCCAGATAGGGTATGTACCGAGGGCGGGATCCGCTCTATTGCCGGAGGAAGAGGGGTCAAGGGCTGGCGATTCAGCTGTCGTTGTTGTAGCGTGGCGGCTCCGGCCAAACCCAACATGAGCAATAGCCCGGTGGCCCAAACAGGGTAGGTGCGACCTGGACGAGGGGTCGGATTGTCCTCTGGCGCCGGATCGGAGAGAGGATCCGGAACGGCCTGCTGGGGATCCCGCACCAAGGGTTCCAAAGACTCTGCATAGGGATCCGACTCCAACTTGAGCAGCCATACTAAGCCGGTTAAACCGAGGGATAGCGCAAACCCTGCCAGTCTTGGCTTGGTTGGCATAGAAGGGGAAGCTGGGACCCATTCTAAGAGGGAACCTTCTGTAGCCTCGGGAGCTTTGGAAACCGGTGGATCCTGAGCAGTCCATAAACCTTCAGCAGGGGTCTTCGCCGGAACAGCTAGGGCTGGACTGGAAGGGGTGCTCACGGCGGCACCGCTGGAGTCCAGTTCCCCATTCTGGGGATTCGAGAGGGTGGGTCTCAAGGGCGTCCTCACACAAACAGACTGACACTAGAGCGCAAGAGAAGAGGTGAAAATAGAAACAGCAACCCGTTGGTGCTAAGCACTGACAAGGCCACCGGGAACGAAGGGAGTTGGAAAGTGAACAGGTCAATTTGCACTCAGGTTAGAGTACCGTAGTTAACAAATCTAGACAAGCCTTCGCAGGTAATTTCAGCCATAACGTTTATCCTGCAAGGATCCCAGCCGTTAGCTGCACAGATATTTTTCGAGGCTTCTATCCAATGTTAGGCAGAATACACCGACATCTTTTTTGGGCACAGGAAGCCGATTTTGCTGTAGCTGAAACTACAAATTAAGGATGCCAATGAGTTTGGTTGTCTACAATACATTGACCCGCCGCAAGGAAGTGTTTCATCCGCTTTCTCTATCTGCTGATCCGAGTAACATTGCGAACTCGTCTTCCTCAGAGAAACCATGGGTGCGCATGTATGTCTGTGGGGTCACTGTTTACGATTTCTGTCATCTAGGTCATGCCCGCACGTATGTGGTCTGGGATGTGGTGCGTCGCTATCTGGAATGGCGTGGGTATCGAGTGCGGTATGTGCAGAATTTTACAGATGTTGATGACAAGATTCTCAAGCGGGCTTTAGAACGTGGGGAATCGATGCAATCAGTGGCAGAACGCTTTATCACAGAATACTTTCAGGATATGGATCGCCTCAACATTAAGCGTGCTGATCTTTATCCAAGGGCAACTCAATCTTTACAGGCAATGTTCGAATTGATCCGATCTTTAGAACTGAAAGGCTTTGCCTATCAGGTAAGGGATCCCATAAAAAAAGAGAAGAGTTTTGTTTCTAGCTCAGAAACAAATTCATCCACAACCAACATATCTGAGCAGACTGCTTACGATGTTTATTATTCTGTCCGTAAATTCTCGGATTACGGTCAACTCTCTGGGCGAAAATTGCAAGACATGGAAGCCGGGGCCAGTGGCCGAGTAGGAGAAGAAGGGGCTGACAAACAGGATCCCTTTGACTTTGCCCTTTGGAAGGCTGCTCCAGCTACAGAGCCGGGGTTTGAGTCCCCTTGGGGGTGGGGGCGACCGGGATGGCACATCGAATGCTCTGCCATGGTGCGAGAAACTCTAGGGGATCACATCGACATCCACGCCGGAGGCGCTGACCTGATTTTTCCTCACCATGAGAATGAGTTGGCCCAATCCGAACCAATTACGGGCAAGCCCATGGCCAAATACTGGCTGCACAACGGCTTTCTCAACATCAATGGGGAAAAAATGTCCAAGTCTTTGGGCAACTTCACTACCCTTAGGCAAGCCCTCACCGTTTATAATCCCATGGCTCTGCGTCTATTTCTTCTCCAAACCCACTACCGCAGCCCGATTGATCTGACGGATGCAGCCATGCAGGCAGCTAGCCGCGGTTGGGAAACCCTCCACAAAGGGATCCAGGCCGCACACCAGTTTCTCAAGCAGGATTCTGGATCAGTGGAATCCTCAGAGGCTTGGGCAATACAAGCCTTTGAATCGGCTATGGACGATGATTTCGGCACCCCTGGAGCTCTGGCTGTCGCTTTCGAATTGGCCAAAGAACTCACCCGCGAACACAATCTGTTGACCCACCAAGGTCAGACCCATCTGGAATTGCAGGCGCTGAGGCAGAAAAGTGCTGCTCTGTTAGAGATTTTGGGAACTTTAGGATTCGTGGTGGAAGATATCCACCCACAACAGTCAAACCCGCTAGAAGTAGAGCTATCGGGGAGCAAGACAGAATCTTTGCAGCCGGAAAACATTGAGGATCTAATCGCACAACGTTTGACAGCCCGTAAGGCGAAAAACTTTTCAGAGGCAGATCGAATTCGGGAGCATCTGAAAACTCTGGGCATTACTCTAATTGATCAAAAAGATGGCACCACTCGCTGGCTCCGAGAATAAGATATTGGTTTGCCAGTTACAGCCCTTTTGCCAGTCAACTTGCACAGGGTATATTACCAAAGGACTCTGACAAAATTGCTTAGGGGCACAAGCATTGTTGTAGGAAAACTGCGCAAGAGCTGTAATCCTGAACCGCGGCATTCAAAATAGGGTAGTCCTAAACAAGTACAGCCTGCTTATAAAACATATGAAACGTTTTATAGTAGGCTCTTTGATACTGATTCCCTTGTTGACATGAGTCGTTATTCCCTAGATATTTGTCGCAAAGTCGTCACTGCCTATCATCTCGGTCATACCTCAATCCGCAAACTGGCTCAACAATTTACGATGAGTCCTGTCACTGTTCAGAAATACCTTAATCAGTATCGGGACACACAAGATCTAACACCTCTTAAGCTCGGCCCCACTAAACCTGGAAAACTATTTCCTCATCGAGACTTTATCGTGCAAATGGTGGAAGAGCATCCCGATTGGACGCTTCGTCAATATTGTGACTACCTGCTGGATCATCATCAAACCTATTGCAGTATTGGAGGGATGTGTCAATTTCTGCAAAAGGAAAAACTCACTCTAAAAAAAGACCTTCTGTGAGAAGAAGGTTGCTACAGAAGAAGGGCAGAAACAAAGATTAGATTATTGGAACAGGATTAGAGATATTCCGGTTGATATATTTATATTTATCGACGAAACAGGCTTCTGAGTGGGGATGAGCCGGGATGTAGCAAGAAGTTTATCTGGGAAAAGAGCACTCTGTCTCAGGCAGTTCTACAAGGGTCGAAAGATGACACTAATTGGAGTAATAAAGAAGGAAGGAGTTGTCACGACAAGATTTATCAAAGGCTCGATGAAAGGAAAAGACTTTTGGGATTTCCTAGAAATAGATCTAATTCCAAAATTAAGCAGCGGCGATGTAATTGTTATGGATAACCTAAGCAGCCACAAGATGGAAGGGATCAAAGATCTACTAGAAGAGAAAGGGGCAAGGATTGAATATCTGACGCCATGCTCACCAGACTTTAATCCTATTGAGATGACGTGGTCAGTCATTAAGGCTTTTGTTCGCCGTTATTGCACACAAGGAATGACAGCATTAGAGAAACTGGTGGAAATAGGCTTATATTTGATTGAGACTTCATCATTCAGCAACTGGTTTGCAAGGTGCTGCTACTGTGACAGCTAATAAATGAACAAGCTGTAAGGAATGGATTCGAGTCGATCTTAGCATCTTCTTGCTTTTCTTCTTGGATAAAGCTAGGAGGATAGTCTGGGCCTAAACTACAAAGTTGACCAGTTTTTTGGGCACCACGATCACCTTTTTGGGCGTCGCTCCATCCAAGTATTTCTGGGCTGTTTCTGATGTCAGGGCTAGCTTCTTCTGTTCTTCTTGGGTCACCTCTGAGGGGGCCTCAAAACTACCGCGCAATTTACCATTCACTTGAATCACAATCGTGACAGTATCGGCAATCAAGGCCGCCGGATCATAACAGGGCCAGCTTTGTTTGTGCACCGAATCCGTACCCCCCAACTCCTGCCACAACTCCTCGGCAATGTGAGGAGCAAAGGGAGCCATCAGCAACACCAAAGTGCGGATCCCATCGGCATAGACGGGCGAACTGAGAAGGGCCGACTCGCCGAGAGCATTGCTTAGCTTCATCAGCTCAGAAATGGCGGTATTAAACTGATAGCCCTCTTCGATATCCTCGCTAACTTCCTTAATGGCGGTGTGGACTGCGCGGCGTAAATCCCTCTCCGGTTTGCTTAGGGTGGCAGGCTTAATCTCCTCCTTGAGCAGATCTCGGAAGTTGGGCTGCTGCACAAACTCGTAAATCTGCCGCCAGACGCGATTGAGAAAGCGGAACTGCCCTTCCACATCGGCATCATCCCATTCCAAATCTTTCTCAGGTGGGGCCTTGAACAGGATGAACATACGGGCGGTGTCGGCACCGTAGTGGGCTAAAACATCCTCCGGATCCACGCCGTTGCCCTTGGATTTGGACATGGTAGCGTAGATTACCTGCAAAGGTTCACTGGTTTCTGGATCCCTGGGATCCTTGGGATCCTGAATCAGAGCTGCAGGGATCCATCTATCTTTGCCGGACTTGTTGGGATTGAAGTAGGTGAGCCCCTGTACCATCCCCTGGGTGAGCAGGCGGGAAAAGGGCTCATCAAAATCCAGCAGCCCCCGATCCCGCAATACTTTGGTGAAAAAACGAGAATAGAGCAGGTGCAAAATGGCGTGTTCGATGCCGCCCACGTATTGATCCACCGGTAGCCAGCCATTCACCTGGTCTTTGCGGAAGATAGCCTGATCATTGCGGGCATCGCTAAAGCGCAAAAAATACCAGGAGGAGCAAATGAAGGTGTCCATCGTATCGGTTTCCCGACGGGCTTCTGTGCCACAGGTGGGGCACTTGACTTTGACCCACTCTTCCATCTGGGCCAAGGGGGATCCCCCCCGACCACTCAACTCCACCTCTTCCGGCAGGATCACCGGCAGATCCGCTTCCGGTACCGGCACAAGACCGCAGTGGGGGCAATGAATCACAGGAATTGGGCAGCCCCAGTAGCGTTGTCGCGAGATCAACCAGTCCCGCAGACGGTAGTTGATTTGCTTTTCCCCCAAACCTTGTTCTTCTAGCCAGGCAATCGCTTTTGCTACGCTTTCGCCGGGGCCTTTGCCGGCAGGGATCCCATCTAGGGGGCCGGAGTTGATCATCACCCCTTCCCCCGGCCAGGCAGCCCCCAGCTCCTCAACGGAAGCAAGGGAGGGAGGTTGCACCACCTGCTTGATGGGCAGAGCAAACTTGCGGGCAAACTCGAAGTCCCGTTGGTCATGGGCGGGAACGGCCATGATTGCCCCGGTACCGTAGCCCATCAACACGTAGTCGGCAATCCAGACGGGGATGCGCTCTTGATTAACCGGATTGATGGCATAGGATCCC
>JAUQVI010000217.1:0-6057 GCA_039794885.1 Thermostichus sp. DG02_5_bins_236 | reverse complement strand
CCTGAATGCCCCGCCCCAGATAGCGCCCTATCAGCTCATGCACCGCATTAAGGGTGCAACGTCCCATCAGCTTAGGAAGGAGTTTCCGTCGCTGTTGAGGCTCCCCTCTCTGTGGACTCGGTCTTATTTCTGCGGGTCGGCAGGGAATGTTTCGTCGGAGACGATTCAACGCTACATTGAAGCCCAAGGCTGACGGCGGCTAAAGCCGCAGGGCGCTACATTCCACACTTGAAAGACGTGGACTTTGCTTGCAAAACTGTAAGAATCTATCTGCACCGATACGGCTTTCCCGATGGAGGATCCAAGGAGTACTAATACTTCCGTTCTTGTGGGGCAAAGTGGGTGATCACCACGGGGCGGGAGCTGATGTGAGGGGATCCCTCGCGTAGGGCCGCTATGGTGTGGCGCAAAAAGTGTTGATCATCCCGTTGGGGGTAGTCTTCCCGGGCATGGGATCCGCGACTTTCTCGCCGCTCTAGGGCGCTGTAGAGAATCAGGGATCCGACAGTGATTAGGTTATCCAGCTCCAGGGCTTCAATCAGCTCGGTGTTCCAAACCTTGCTTCGATCATCCAAGCGCAGGTGGTGATCGTAGTGCTGCCGAATCTGCTGCAGTTGTTGGATCCCGTCTTGAAGAAGAGATTCTGTGCGGTACACGCCGCAGTGCTCGGTCATGCAATCTTGAAATTGTCGCCGCACCCTATCAATACGGGTATCTCCTGATTTTTCCATCAGACTCCTGATCCGCTCTGTGGACTGTTTGAGCAGGGATCCCTCATCTACCTTGGGCAAGACTCGACCTCGCACTGCTTCTGCCAAGGCGGCCCCTGCCCGTCGTCCGTAGACAATACACTCCAGGAGGGAGTTGCTCCCTAGGCGATTGGCTCCATGGACCGAGACACAGGCGGTTTCACCGGCAGCAAACAGCCCTTCTACCGGGGTTTCCGCATCCTGCAGTACCTGACAATTGACTGTCACCGGGATCCCACCCATGCAGTAATGCACCGTAGGCCGCACCGGGATGGGCTCTACCACTGCGTCAATGCCCAGGTGGCGATGGACCTCCTCCCAGCAGAAGGGTAGCCGCGTATGGATTTTTTCTGCCCCCAAATGGCGCAGATCCAGACAGACGAAATCTTTACCACCAATGCCGCGCCCGGCTCGCACCTCTGTCACAATTGCCCGCGACGTAATATCTCTGGGGGCCAGCTCCATGCGGCTGGGAGCATAATGGGCCATGAAGCGTTCCCCCTCGTTGTTGATTAGGTAGGCCCCTTCCCCTCGCACTGCCTCCGAGATCAATACCCCCACCGGATACAGCCCCGTCGGATGAAACTGGACAAACTCCATATCCTGAAGCGGTAAGCCGGCCCGTGCCACCATCGCCATGCCATCCCCTGTGGAGGCAAAGTCGTTGGAGGTGGAGTTGTAGATGCGCCCGTAGCCGCCGGTGGCCAGCATCACCGCCTTGGCCCGCACCACCTCCAGCCGTCCGCTGGCCAGTTCCAGCATCACCACGCCCTTAGCTTGGTTGTCCTCCAGGATCAGCTCCAGCACGTACCATTCGCTGTAGAGCTTCACCCCGAAGCGTTTCAGGTTGTTCACCAGCTCATGTAAAATAGCATGCCCGGTTTTATCGGCAGCATAGCAGGTGCGCCTGTGACTATGACCCCCAAAGGCCCGTTGGGCAATGCGGCCATCCGGCAGGCGAGAAAACAACACCCCCAAATGTTCCAAATCGATAATGGCCTGCGGTGCTTCTCGGGTGAGGATCTCCACCGCATCTTGATCCGCCAGATAATCGGATCCCTTGATGGTATCGAAGGCGTGAGCCTGCCAAGAATCCTGTTCATCCACATTTTGGAGAGCGGCGGCAATTCCCCCCTGGGCCGCTACCGAGTGGCTGCGCATCGGGTGAGTCTTGGCCACCAATGCCAGATTTAGACCGGGATCCTGTTGCAAGGCTTCTAGAGCAGCCCGACAACCGGCCAGCCCGCCACCGATGATGACAATATCGTGTTCCAGCATTGCAAGCTCTCGAAAAGGATGTCCGCCATAGCCAGGATGACGTTTTCCAATTATGCCCGCCCGCCCCAGTTGGCTGACACGGCACCCTTAGATTCGGTCAATTCGGAATTTCCTCCCCCAGCACCTGCTCCAAGCGGAAGTCCCGTACATGAATTTCCCCTGCACCCCAGGGCTGGGTCATGGGGCTGAGATCAATCCGGGCACCCCGGTCTCTAAACTCTCGGGCCAAGGTATCCACTTCGGAGATGTAAAAACCAGCCTTAAAGAGGCTAAAAACCCCGGTAAGCTCGCAACTGAGCTTTGAGCCGGGCAATCTCTTGGGCCATATCCAACACCATAGCCGCCCCTGCCCAGTTAAGGCCCAAGTCCCGATGCAACCGCTGCATCTGCATCAGCCGCCGCAACTGTTGTGGAGCTATGCCTTGACTTTCCAACTCAATAAATCCTTGGGCCACCAGCCATTCCAGCAGGTGAGGGGGCAGCTGGATAGCTTCAGTCACTTGCTCCAGGGTGTAAAGCTGCTCTTCCACCCGTACAATCGCCAAGCTCATAGACGTACCTCCTGCAGGGAACGACGGGGATCCCATTGTCGCTGCTGACGCAGCTTTTCATACAGTTCCCGCTCTTGCGGGGTGAGGCTCTTGGGAGCTGTTACCTTAAGGCGTACCCGCAGGTTACTGCGCTCTCCCTTGGGATCCCGCCAGCCTTGGCCCCGTAACCGTAGGATTTGGCCACTATCCACCCCGGCAGGGATCTTGAGCTGAACCTTGCCGGTGGGAGTTGGGATCTCAACCGTGGCCCCCAAGGCCGCTTCATCCGGAGTAATCGGGATCTCGCAGAGGAGATCCTCCCCTTCAAACTGGAAGAAGGGATGAGGGGGAAGCTCAATGTTGAGATAGAGATCCCCCCGTTGCTGGCCGCCAAAAGGACTAGGTTGCCCCTTCCCCTTCACCCGAATGCGGCTACCTGGCTTAGCTCCAGGAGGGATGCGGATGGTAATGGTTTCACCATTAACATTCAACCGCCTTTGGCACCCTTCAAAGGCCTCTGCCCAAGTGAGCAGCAAACTGGCTTCCACATCCTGCCCAGGAAAATCCACCGACCGGAAGCCCCCAAAACCGGTAGGACGGGATCCCATCTGTCCCAGCAGCTCATTGATAAAGTCATCAAAGCTGCTGTAGCGGCCAAAGCCCTCGTAAACCCCCTCGTAACCTGTGCCGGCCCGAGCACCCGCTTGCTGCCAGTACTGACCAAATTGGTCGTAGCGACGCCGTTTTTCCGGGTCTGATAGCACTTCGTGGGCCTCATTGATGGCTTTGAAGCGATCTTCAGCCTCATGATCCCCAGGGTTGACATCCGGGTGATACTTGCGGGCCAACCTGCGATAGGCACGCTTGATCTCCTCAGGACTGGCATCCTTGCTTACCCCCAGGATTTGGTAGTAATCCTTAAAGTCGTTGGCAGCCATCGGTAGCCTCCCGATCCAATCTGGAATCCGGGTAAAACCAATCAAGAACTAGGGTTTTCGCTTAGAAAAGATTCCTTTGTCATCCCGCTCAAAAAACTGCTTTACCTTTGCCCACGCCTTGAGTAAAGTATGGCTGTGATCCTCTGCCTCCCGCCGACTTTGATTGTAAGCTTCCGCAAAGGTTTGCTGAGCCTCCTCAGATAAATCAGAGCGAATATCAGGGGAGAGGGTCTCGGGAGTCAGATCTCCTTCTGGCTCACTAGGTAAATTCAAATCGGTGATAGACAGTTCTTCCCCGCCGGCACTTTGTAGCAACAGATAAATTTCACCGGATTTTTCCTCCGGCACCTGCACCACCAACAAAAACTCACCTGCCTGCACACGGGTTTGATAAATGGCCGCCTTATCCTGCGGCATTCCCAAGGAAACCAGGGCAGATCCCAAGCCGGCCCCCAGAGCTCCGTAGAGTGCTCCCCCGGTAGCCCCTAGCAGCGCTGCTCCCAATGGCCCGGCTGCCACCACCGCTCCCAAAAAGGGGATGAACAAAACCCCCACCCCCGTTAGCGCTCCCAGCAAAGAGCCAAATAAAGAGCCATAAATAGCACCACTGGTGAGGCCATCTAGAATGACATCCTTACGGGTCAGAAATCCGGTGATTTTGGCCTCTGTTTGGAAGTTGCGCCCAATGATGGAAATACGGTCATTGGGAACCCCTCGATTCAGCAGCCGTTGAATACAATCTTGCAGCTTCTTCTCTTCTTTGAAAGCAGCAGATACACACTTCTGGGGTGGATTTGTAAAAGCACTCATTATCGTCCTCCAAAATTGCTATGGCTTGGTCTAAACTTCGTTAGCATTCTCACCTTCTGCTGAAAACTTTTGCCCAGCTGGCCCCCTTGGTGCTTTCTCTAACAGCTGCCTCGCAGCAGGATAAATTCACAAAGGCCTCTCAAAGGATGAAAAATGTCTCCTATCTCCAGCGTAATAAGCTCACAAGAAGCACACAAGGGTTGGAAATTGAGGAAATTATGAAAGGGGAGGGGGGGTTTCCCACTCTTCAAGCAGTAGCAATGACCCAAAATGTACCCCCTGCTGGGTCTGGAGCAGATCTAGAGGGTGGCATCAGGGTAACAGTAGGGGGTGAACCCAGTTGTCGATCCGGCTCATTCACCTTGGCAAGATGAAGATACAAGCGGATTTCTTGCTAGGGTCAAACTTGAATAACGGGGACACACCTTCAGAAGAGGTTGCCATCTCCTATTTCACCCAACGCTACTCCTGAATGTAAAGCTGCTCCAAGTTCCAGAGGGGCCCAAGAATCGGGCGTGGATCCACACCCTCAACGCGATTGCGTATGGCCGAGAGCACCAGAGGGTTAAAGGTGCCGATTTGGGGCAGTTGCTCCTGAATGATGATCTGAAAACGATCATAAAGAGCCTTGCGCTTTTCAAACTCCAGCTCCCGCACCCCTGCAATAAAAATGCGGTCGATTTCCCGTTCCCAATCAGAAACCTCGACTCCCTCTGCCGGGTTGTTGGGCAAATCCCCCAGGTTAAAGAGGTGTAGGCGGCCATCGCTGCGCCAGATGTTGGAGCCGTTGTTCGGCTCTGTGCCCCCTCCCCCAAAACCCAGCAGCAGGGTTTCCCAATCGCGGGCATCGGTGCGCTGCACCAGGGTATTAAAAGCAATGGGGGTAAAATCTACCGTAATGCCAATGCGTTCCAGATCTGCTTTAATCAACGAACCTGTTGCCTCCCGCTGGTTGTTGCCGGCATTGGTAATCAGGCTAAAGCGCACCCGGTTGCCCTCCGGATCCCGTAAGTTGACCTGGTTGTCGTAGGTATAGCCTGCCTCTAGCAGCAGTTGACGCGCCTTCTCTGGGTTGTACTCATAGGTGGGCAATCCCTCTTCGGGGCTTAGGTAAAAGGGGCTGGCTGGCGAAAAGACTGACTGCTGGATTTCTCCCAAGCCTTGCAAGACGCTATCCACGTAGGCTTGCCGATTCATGGCATGGGCCACGGCTTTGCGAAAGTTGAGGTCGTTGAACCAACGACTTTTCACTGGATCCACAAAAGGTCGCCCGGTTTGAGGGTTACGGGCCCGACTGAGGTTAAAGGCAAAAAAGTTGTTATTCAGGGTCTGACCCAGGTCATAAATGGTGAATTGATCCCGCTCCTCTTCCCGCTTCAGCAGCTGAAAATCACCACCCCGTACCGAGACGATGTCCGTCTCGCGGGAGCGAAACTGCAACAGGGCGGTATCTTCGGAGTCAACAATCCGCAGGATCAAGCGTTCAATGCGGGGCAGCCCTTCCCCTTTCCAGTAGTAGGGATTGGGCCGATAAACCAGCCGCTGTCCGGGGGTATATTCTTGCAGGACATAGGGGCCAGCTCCCACCAGTTCTTCTACCGGGGTATCAATGCCCCACGTTTGCAGAAAAAGGGGGTTGCCGCGGCTGTCCACCTGCTCAACGGTGGGTTCCAAAATATGTTTGGGCAAAATCGGGGATCCCGCCTGAATCAGAAAGGGGGCAAATGGTTCCGGCAGGACAAACTCCACCCG
>JAUQVI010000216.1:0-6126 GCA_039794885.1 Thermostichus sp. DG02_5_bins_236 | reverse complement strand
CCAGGGCAGGAGATTCATCTCTCCATTGCTTCTGCTACTTGCGATAGTGGGATCGAGTCCTTAGCTACAGGTCAGCCGCAGGGAACCTACATTCGCTTTGCCATCTCCAATCCTGCCGAGATCCCGGCTGAGCAGCTGCCGCGTTTGTTCGACAAGTTTTACCGGGTACCGAGCGGGGATCCCTGGAAACGGGGAGGAACGGGATTGGGATTGGCCCTGGTAAAAACCATGTTGGAACAACTGGGGGGTAGGATTGGGGTAACCAGCCAAGGGGGATTGACCACCTTCTGGTTTCTGTTGCCGCAAAATCCTCCTCAACCTAATGAACCCAAAGAATCTGTCCCGGCAGTGGCTGTGCTGCCTTAATCTTAGGGAACCCGGAGATGGGATCTCCTGTGTCCACCCTCTTAGGACGCTGCTCTGATGCGCTGTGGTAGGCATCCCCCCTGCCTTGAACTTATGCTGTCTCTTCCTCTGGTTGCAGTTATTTTGGGCACACGGCCTGAAGCGATCAAACTGGCGCCGGTGATCCAAGCTTTGCAGGGCAGCCGCCATCTGCGTACCGAGGTCATCCTGACCGGGCAACACCGGGAGATGGTGGATCAGGTGATGCAACTGTTTGATCTGCAAGCGGATCGGGATCTGGCCATCATGCGCCCCCAGCAAAGCCTGACAGATATTACCGAAGCCACCCTACGTGGTTTGGAAACCTATTTCAACGAGCGCCACCCCCACCTAATCCTGGTGCAGGGAGATACCACTACTGCCTTTGCTGCCACCCTGGCTGCTTTTTATCAACGGATCCCAGTGGGGCATGTGGAAGCGGGCTTGCGTACCGATGATCTCTACAATCCCTTCCCAGAAGAAGCCAATCGCCGCCTGATCTCCCAGTTGGCCAGCCTCCATTTTGCCCCTACCCCTCAGGCTATAGAAAATCTGAAACGAAGCGATGCCGTAGGAGCCATCTATTGCACCGGTAATACCGTCATTGATGCCCTGCTGCAGGTGGCTTCCCAAGGGATCCCTTGCCCGATCCCCAGATTGGATTGGGATCGCTATCGAGTTCTCTTGGTTACGGTACACCGACGGGAAAATTGGGGGGATCCCTTAACCTCAATCGGCAAAGCCCTGTTGCAAATCCTAGAGGAATTTCCCGATACCGCGCTGCTGCTGCCGCTGCACCGTAACCCCGTGGTGCGGGATCCCCTACAGGCTTTGCTCGGATCCCATGAGCGGGTCTTTTTAACAGAACCCCTGGAATACTCCCTTTGGGTAGCCGCCATGCAGCGCTGTACCCTGATCCTGAGTGACTCTGGCGGCATCCAAGAAGAGGCCCCGGCCTTGGGCAAGCCCGTTTTAGTGTTGCGGCAGACCACCGAACGCCCGGAAGCAATTGCAGCCGGTACTGCTCGCTTGGTGGGGACAGATCCCACAGAGATCCTGGAGGCAGCCCGAGAATTGCTCACCGATCCCCAAGCCTATGCCCGCATGGCCCAAGCTAAAAATCCCTTTGGAGATGGCACCGCTGCCCAACAAATTCGCACCCTTGTAGAGCAGTGGGTTATGGCTAGATAAAGACTCGATAGGCTCAGCTCAATAGAGGGATCCGAGTCGGGTAGCAAACCGTTACGAGGAAAACCGTTTCTGTACCGCTGCTCTCATAAAGTGATAGAGAAGACTCGAAAATTGCTAGCCCAAGGGATCCCAATGATGAGCATGACCTCAACTGCCTCCGCCCCTACCGTTGTCCGGGTACCGGTTGTGGATGCCACCCCGGAAAATGTGCAGCCCTTCGGTCAGTTGTTGGGGGATGATGTGGCCAAGCCAGGCTTGGGGATCCCGTTCTATCAGGGGCGTGTCCTGGAAGGGCAGAATATCGACTTTGAGTACACCGGCAAAGCCGTCATCCGCACCGCCAAAATCCTGCCCGGTTACCCACCCGTGCTTTGGCTGGAGCGGCACATGCGCATGACGCAGTTGTTTGTCGCGCTTGGGCAAGAACCCTTCATCATGGTGATGGCCCCACCCAATCATCCCGAAGAGGCTCCCAATCTGGACAAAGTACAGGCGTTGCGCTTTCCTCCTGGGCACGGTCTGCTCCTGCACCTGGGCACCTGGCATGATTTCCCGATTGCCTGCGAGCGGCCTGTGGTGGTGCTAACTGCTAACTCCGATGAAGTGGTGGAAGCTCTGGCTAGCATGAAGGGGGCCGACGAAATGAATCAAGGGGATGTGTTCAAAATTTCCCTGCCGCAGCGGCTCAAGGCGGAGATTCACTTAGAACTGGTTTAGGGAGAACAAGGGAGAACAGCTGGAGGAAAACAGTTCCCATGTCTCAATACGAATTGCTGCAGTCCTGCTCTTGACTTAACCACGGGCTGTGCAGGTTCAATTTTTTTGCTCTAGAGGGCTGGCTAGCTCCAAGTTTCCTGTGTTGGAGGTAGTCTGCAGAGAAGGCTAGAATCCTTTACTATATGGATGCTCTCCAGCCGCTCTCTCAACATATCGATCCAACCCATGTACACCATTTCCGAGTTTGATCGCCTAATCCAGTTTCTCCCGGCGGAGATCCGTCCTGAAGTTCAAATCGAGATCGGTACCCCCGACCAATCTCGGATTGTGCAGCCCCTGTGGCGCTTTCCTTGGCAGAAGTACTCTCGCTTTGCTATTGATCTCAGCCGCTGGCAAAAGCTAAGCAGCGATCAGCAGAGGATCTACTTTTTGCGGGAGGCGGTGATGGCTACTGAGCTGGCCTTGGGGGATAACTGGTCAGCACTGCTGCTCTACCCTGCCCTAATTGGTGCGGGCAGCATGGGTATTTTGGTGGAGCTACAGATGGGAGACAACCTCGGCATTGGCTTGGCGGCAGGCTTGGCGGCTTCAGCGGTGTTTTTGTTGCGCAAAGCAGAAAAAGGTCAAAAACCTCAGGTGACTGCTGACGAGTTCACGGTGCGCTACGCCTCCCAGAATGGCTATACCTCCGAGCAAGCCGCTTCCATTTTGCTGAGTGCACTGCAACAGGTGGCGATGATGGAAGATCGGGTTAAAAACGACTACGACACCACGATGCGCCGCCGCAACCTGGAGTTCTTGGCCCAGCGGGGGCTTGGTACCGGAGCCTTAACCATTAACCCTAAGTACCGCAACAAAGGCCAAAGCGCTAACCCCAACCCCAATCCTTACCAGCGTTGATCCTCGGGCCTTGGGGCAACCAGCAATTCAATCAACTCATGCGCAGCTCCCCTTCTACCTCTAAACGGGTATAGGGGCCAATGGAAAGAAAGCGTTCCCCCAACATTTCGGCAGCCGCCGGTTGAATCCAGCCCATGCGCTGTAGCAGGTGTAAGGCGAGAGCATATTTGGCTCGTGCCGCTCCATCTTGCACTTTAATGGCCAAACCCATGCCCTCTCCCACACGGCCAACACATTGGATCCCTTCCGCACCGGACTTGCTGACCAGCTCCCCCTGAGTGGCTCGCATCAGCTCGGTATCAAAGCGCCCAGTGCCAGCTACCATTTCTGGCTGATGGGTCATGGCCCGCGCCACCGATTCCAGATCCGCCCGCTCTCCAGCCGTCAGTTGGGCGAAGAGGGAGGCCATTTGGTTAAGTTGCAGCTGATAGGTGGGCACACCACAGTCATCACGAGCACATAAAAATTCTTCTGAGGGCATTTGCAACAGTTCCGCCAGTTTGGCCCGAACCAGCGCTTGTACCGGATGTTGCCGCTGAGCATAGTCCTGTAACGTCCAGTTTTGGGTACGGCTAGCCATGAGCATGCCTGCATGTTTCCCGGAGCAATTGTGACACAGAGGACTGGGCTTCTCGGGCGGGGTAGGACAGATCAATAGTTCTGGGGCCAGATCAGCTCGCCACATCATGCTGAAGACTTGCCGAGCATGAGCCATGGTGCCCTGATGGGATCCGCACATAATGGCAATATCTTTTTCGCTCAGACGATAGCGCTCTCGAATGCCAGTGGAGAGCATTGCCAGCGCTTGAAAGGGCTTAAGGGCAGAACGGGCAAAAACAGAGGTGGTGCTACTGCCGGCCATGGCTAGGGAACGTCCACGGCTATCGGCCACAACGGCTTGGCAATGATGGGTAGATTCGGTTAGGCCCTCCCGCAGCACATGGATCAACAGTTCGGGGGTAGCAGAACGATTCTCAAATGACATGAAATCCTAAAAAAGGGCTGATTGAGCCGGAAAACGGGATGTGCACCATCCAGATCATACGCGAGGAGTTGCCGTGATCTTCCAGAATGGAACAGTCCCGTTAGCAACCCTAATCCTGGCTATGCCCTTATTTCCACTGGTGTTTTTGGTTTGCCATGGCAGCCGGGATCCTGAGTATCAACAGGCTTTGGCGGATTTGTTGGCACGGGTGCGGCAGCGGATCCCGTTGACGGTGGAGCTAGCCCAGCTAGAAGGGCAGCCTCTGAGCTTGGTAGACCAAATCGATCACCAGCTCCAGGTTCGTTTGCTGCGTCAGGTCGGTGGGTCACCTGGCAAAGTGGTGTTGCTGTCGCTGTTTATGGGGGGGGGATCCCATGTGGAGGAGGATTTGCCTGCAGCACTGCAACAAATACAGGCCCGCTGGCCACAACTGACAATTCGGCTGACCCCCCCGATTGGAAGCCATCCGGCTGTGTGGGATCTCCTGGCGGCTCGTATTCATACCCATCTGCAGGACGCTGCCGAGCGGGCAGATGCCTGGATTGTGCTGGGACATGGCAGTCGGCTGCCGGGGTTTGCAGCCCAGTTACAGGCCGGGATCCAACAATTGGAGCAGCACTTGCCTGGGATCCCTTTACACATGGCTTTTGCCGCCCAGCCTCCAACCTTGGAAGCCGCTGTAATTCATTGCTTGCGCTTAAGCCAACATCACCTGCAGGTGCTCCCGTTTTTTCTCTTCCCAGGCGGGCTGCTGCGCTCCCTGCACTCCCAAGCCCAGCAGCTACAACGGGAATGGCCCCTGCTGCAAATCCAGGTGGAGTCCCCCCTCTGGCAAGATCCACTCTTTATCGAGGCGATTGCCGACACAGTTGAGGGGGCTTTTCCAGCGCTAGAATAGGGCTTCCCTAGAAGCCGGTTTACATCACAATCATTTCCATAGGCATTCTCCTCTATTCTCCGAAGGACTGAACAAACCGTATGGGCAAGGTGTATTTGGTGGGGGCGGGGCCAGGGGATCCGGGGTTGCTGACGGTAAAGGGGAAAGCCCTGCTGGCCCATGCGGATGTGGTGATTTACGATGCCCTCGTCGGCTCCCCAATTTTGGATCTGATCCCAGCCAGCGCCGAACGGATTTATGCTGGCAAAAACCGGGGCGCTCATACGCTGCCTCAGGAGCAGATCACAGCCCTACTGATTGAAAAGGCCCAGACTGCAGCGGTGGTGGTGCGCCTCAAGGGAGGGGATCCCTTTGTGTTTGGACGGGGAGGGGAAGAAATGTTGGCCCTGGTACAAGCGGGGATTGCTGTGGAGGTGGTGCCGGGCATCACAGCAGGAATCGCAGCCAGTGCTTATGCCGGGATCCCTTTAACCCATCGGGAGTTCAGCTCTTCGGTGGCCTTTGTGACGGGGCACGAGTCGGCAGGGAAATATCGTCCTGAGGTGAACTGGCGGGCTTTGGCGACGGCGGTGGAAACGCTGGTGGTGTACATGGGTATGCATAACCTGGGCTATATTGTGGCGGAACTGTTGGTGGGCGGCAAGGCCCCCGATACCCCGGTTGCCCTGATTCGCTGGGGCACAACTCCACAGCAAGACGTTCATCTGTACCGGTTGGATCAGTTGCAGAGGCAGCCACCTGATGTAGCCCCGCCGACGTTGGTGGTGATCGGTGCAGTGGTGGATTTTGCCGCAGTGTTGCCCCACTTCAGCCCTTTATCCCCACAGGACTTCTAATGGGCACCTTATGAATGCCTTCTCCCGCAAACTGGGTGCTCTCTTTTCCACCTACTACGCCTACATGCTGGAGTATCGGGCTGAGTTGATCCTGTGGGTCTTGGCCGGATCCCTGCCCTTGATCATGATGGGGGTATGGAGCGAAGCGGCACAAACGGGGGATTTTTCTCTCTCCTCGCTGGAGTTCATCCGCTATTTCCTGGCGGTGTTCATCG
>JAUQVI010000215.1:0-6171 GCA_039794885.1 Thermostichus sp. DG02_5_bins_236 | reverse complement strand
TTCCCCAGCGGTGTGTTCTTCTGAAAGCCCGGACTTTCCTCATGTTGCTGCCTAGTAGCGACAGCACCAACGCGACCGCCTGCCCCTCCCCTCTCTTCAGCTCGATCCTACTGCATCTCCTCAACTTAGAGAAATGAACTACACCCCTGCTACAGAGCAGGGGGTTTCTGACGCTTCAATGCCCCTAGTTGCTTCATGCTTCCGCAAGAAGTAGAGCTAGGCGGCTCTGCGTTTTGGGAGACAGTTCCTATCTCCCTTGCCCAAATTTTACATACTTGGGCAGAATTTACATCTCGATCTTCGGTATGCCTGCATTGAGGGTTAGAGCAGACGTGCAGGCGATCTGACAGTGTTTTGGGTGTTAGCTCCCAGCACTTTGCACAGCGTTGAGTCGGTTTGAGCTTTTGGGTAGGAGCTTCCATCAGAAACCCGTTTCCTTCCAGCAACTTATACTCAATCGCAGATCGCAGCATCCCCATTCCTCCGTCCAGCATGGAGCGGTTGAGTCCAGTTTTCTGCCTAGTCTTGCCCTTGCGGGTCATACCCCGAAGATTGATCTTTTCCGTAGCGACGATGCTGTTACAGCTTGTAATGTCTGTCGCTGTTTGATGTACCCAGTTTTGACGCTGGTTCTTGACTTTGCGCTTCACCTTGCGGATTTTGGCTTGTATCTTCTTCCATCGCCGTGAAGCTTTCACTTTGTGCTTTTCAGGTTTGCGCTTCCGTCTCTGCTGTTTAGACAGATTCTTGATTTGATCCTGAGCTTTGGCAAGAAACTTGGGAGCTTCAATTTTCGTCCCGTCGCTCAAAGCAACCGCAGTCTTACACCCAAAGTCAGCACCGATTACACCTGTTCCAAGTTCTCGTTCAGGTTGGCATTGCACCGTGATAGATGCGTACCACTTGCCCTGATCAAAGAAAACGGTACAGGTAGTAGGAATACCCCATGTTCTAGCCTTGCCGCGCATCTGAATCACTCCCAGTCTTGAGAGTTCCAGATAGCCGTTTTCACCGTTACCGTGAGCTTTCCAGCCTGATTTAGCCGGATAAGTCCAGCCGCGATAGGTGCGAGAAGGCTTGAATTTGGGATAACCCGACTTGAGTTTGAAAAACCGTTGAAACGTAAAATCGACCCGCTTCAAAGTTGCTTGGAGAGCCTGAGAGCCTAGCTCTGTGTACTCTTCCCAAACTTCCTTAAATGCGGGCAGGGAGTTCTGCTGTTCAAAATAATCAACCGAGTGCCTAAACTTCTGATATTGGGTTTTCCGGTTTGCTACAGCCGCATTGTAGAGACTGCAATGCAATCTACGCCAGTAGTGCAGTTTAGCAACCTGCTGGCGAGACGGATACAGTCTGAACGTGGTACGGCGTGTTAGCATGAATCCAGCATAATGCATTGACCACCACATGAAAAACCTCAATACAGGAAAGGCTCTCACAGCATTTTTAGTATTCACCTCCACAGCTATTTTGTCTGCAAATATCGGCGTAAAGCACTCACCCCGAAAATGGTGAGCCGATGCAGGGAGGTGATAGAAAGGGTGTGTTCTGCGAATAACTGTGTTCTGGTTGAGTTTGGGGCAGAAGAAGACCATCTTCATTTGCTGTTAGACATTCACCCAGATAACAACATTTCGGCTCTTGTCAGAAGCCTGAAATCTGCTACCAGCCGTATTTTGAGACAGGAGTTTCCCAAAGAAGTGAACAAGTTTTATCGGTCTGGTTTTTGGGGAAGGCAGAAATACTACTGGTCTGTTGGAGGTGCGCCACTATCTGTTTTGAAGCACTACATCGACGCTCACAGTCACGAGTAGTTTGTTCGCCTCCGGCTCACGCGACATTTCATCCTCATCTTCTTAAGGTGGGGATTTCCTGTCTGTCCCGTTAAAGATGCCCTGGGGATTATGGTGATAATTCCGTAGTTCGCTGTCGAGTGACCAGATAAAAACCTCACTCATGGGAAAGCGGTCACAGACTTTTTCATGCTGTGGAATGATGGTGAGATAGCCGAAGCTGGTACCTTCTGGTTTATTGGGGACTTTGTTGCGTCCAGCGCAGTCGGGAAATGTGTCGATCCACACTAGGATTTCCTCAGTCACCGGGAATACCACAGGTCGCCAGGGCGATTTCCCAAAAAAAGTCCCTAACCGCACAGACGAACCGCTGAGCCGTTGCGCGTCGAAGATGACCATCACCATTCTGGGCGATGTGGTTGCCGGTTTCTAGAAGCGTTCCATCTCGAGGGTTGTTGGGTAGATGGATGCCCATGGAGCGACCCAAAGGGAACGTGTTTCAGCAAGCACAGGCTGGTAATTCTGAGTCGTCGTTGGGGCTAGAAATCGGCACGAACTCCACTTGATCGGGAAGGCCGGGAGCTACGTGCAAAATCTGAGTATTCAGATCCATCGCTACAGCTGCCACACTTTCGGTGCGATCTACAGCCGATAGATGAGGATCCGGATGGCGACAAATGGAGCCGGGGGCATCCGACCGGTCTTGCAGTATTGCCTGTAAGGCGACTTCGTCTAGGGATCCCCTTTGGACGCTCTGATGCAGGAGATAACTGGCCCGTTCCAGCCGTTGTCTTGTCGAGGATCCCACGTAGGGGGGCAGCTCATGAGCTTGCAGGGTCGGATCAAGAAAGTGGTTGGTATGCACCAGGAGGCCCCCTTGAGGGTGATGCAAACCGATTCCCTGTGGGCTTAGTTCAAAGCTGATCACCTGTCCGCTGGCACTGGCCAAACTAACACACGAAGAAGCGGTATAAGGGTAGGATTTCACCCTTTCCAGCGCCTGCTGCCAATTTTCACACTGTAACAGCAGCCGCAGCAGCAAGTGGACGGGCATTCCCCCAGACTGGGTTTGGCCATCCTGCTGGGAGCGCAACAGGTTGAGGGTTACCGCCAGCCCCGCTTGGTTGAGGCCGATTTTGGCTAGGATCCCGGCTTCGGTCAAGGTCAGCCAGGGTGGATAATCTGGAGCGTGTGTCCGCAAAACCAAGCAAGCTGACCGTTGATCCCCGATCCAATCCCAGGTTTGGGCCAGGTAGGTGTGCTGGGTGGAGGTGACCTGGGGTAGGGCAGCCAGGGTGGTACATTCTCCCCAATCTGGGCTGGCTTCGGTTGGAGGGATCCCATCGAATTCCGGGATGGGATCCGGGGGGTGCTGAGGGACTCCGGCCTGACGATTGTGTTCCATTGCAGCGGCGTAATTGGGATGGGATCCCCCAGATACGGCTCGGGCCAAGATCTCGGTACGCAGGTTGAGGGCCAGGATCTCGGAGAAGGTGAAACCACTGCCAGTGGCAAGGCCTTGGATCTCCTCTAGCATCTGGGGAGTGTGGCGTTCTAGCCAAGGCAGGGATCCCTCCGCCAAGATTTGTGACTGCTGCCAGGTGAGTCCACAGCGGTAGGCAAACTGGCGGGCATAGCTGGCGATGCTGTGGCGGATTTGTGGAGCCGCCTGGGATCCGTACTGGTAGCCCCGCTGCTGCGGATCCCCGTGCAAATTCAAGATGGGAAACATTATGTTTTAAGTCTTCAACCCGTCTTCAGTAAGTGGGCAGTGAGGGATCCACCTCACAGGCCCAAGCATGAATGCCACCGCTGATATTGTGAACCTGGGTAAACCCATTTGCCTGTAACCAATGGCTCATTTGAGCAGAACGAACTCCGTGATGACACAGCACGAAGGTTGACCGGTCGGGGTTCAGCTCCACCAGGATCCGTTCGCTCCATTCCTCATACTGGCTGAGGGGATAATTACGAAAGCCAAGCCCATTCAAATTCACCCGTTCCAGTTCCACCGGTTCCCGCACATCGATGAGCTGCAGGGAGTCACCCTGCCGCAGTCGTTCGGCTAGCTGTTGGGGCGTAATGGAGCGGATCGCACTAGCGGGACGAAGTCCCTCAGAAGTAGACATAAACCCTCGATTCAGGCAGGAAGACCACTTCCCCCAAGATACACCTGCTGTATCCTGCCACCGCTCCAGCCTCAAGTTGAAGCTGACCTAAACTTTCGCCCTCAAACGGCTTCTGCTCGGTAAGATGACACCTTATTTGGGTGTTGCCTGAATATGGCTTTGCAGCACTTTTTGATCGACACGGACACTGCCGGAGATGATGTCACCTCACTTCTCTTCGGGCTGCTCTGGCCCAACAGCTGTGTCGAAGCCATCACCATCTGTGCCGGCAACCTGGGCCTAGAACAATGCAGCGAAAATGCCCTCTATACCCTAGAAGTAGCTGGAAAAGCTGGGATCCCTGTATACCCCGGAGCCAGCAAGCCTCTGGTGGGCAAACTGGTTACAGCGGCCTATGTCCACGGAGAAGATGGCATGGGCAATTCTTTTTTCCCAAAAGCCAAGCAGCGCCCAGAGTCTCTGTTTGCCCCGACCGCGATTGTGGAGTGGGCCAACCGCTATGCCGGAGACTTGCAAATTATTGCCCAAGCCCCCCTGACAAACCTAGCGCTGGCTCTGGCCCAAGACCCCACCCTGCCGCAAAAGGTGAAAAAGCTCTGGATTATGGGTGGTACCAACAATGCTCTCGGTAACATTACCCCAGCGGCTGAGTTCAATTTTTATGTCGACCCGGAAGCGGCTCAAATCGTTTTGCAAGCTGGGTTTGACGTGGTTCTTTCCCCCTGGGATCTATCAGTTAGCGATGGCCTGCTGACGCAAGAAGAGTTAGAACCGATTTTGTCTCTGGATACTCCTCTCAGCCGGTTTTACCTAGCTGTGAACCGGGTAGCCTGGGAGTTCAACCGCTCTCACCCAGAGGGGGGTGGCCTCGACGGCATTACCCATCCCGATTCTTTGACGATGGCGATGGCCTTGCAACCGGAACTGATTCGAGAAAGTCGTCGTCACTACGTGGACGTTGAATGTCGGGGGGAGCGGACCCGCGGCTACAGTTTGGTGGATCGTTTGGGAATTATGGGTCAGCCCGCCAATGCTGAGGTTGTGCTCAGAGCGGACAAATTGGCTTTTCGTGAAATGTTAATTAAGCTACTGGGGCATTAGGAATCATGATGATGCGAAAAACATTGGGGATCTCTTTGGTACTGGCAGGGCTGCTGGCCGTTAGCCATTCTGCTCAAGCTCAGTCCGTACGGGTGGGCATTGCCTTTGGGGAAGGCGGTAAAAATGACCGCAGTTTTAACCAATCGGCTGCCGAAGGGGCGGAACGGGCTAAGCAAGATTTTGGCGTTCAGGTGTTTGATTTTGAGCCGACGGATCCCTCACAACTGGGGCCAGGGGTACGCAAGTTTGCCGAAGAAGCTTTTGATGTGGTGGTGGGTGTTGGCTTTGCTTTGGAACCGGCAGTGACTGCCAGTGCTGCAGAGTTCAAAGACGTAAAATTTGGCTTGGTGGATTCTGTTTCTCCTGAAGAAGATAACGTGGCCAGCCTCCTCTTCCGGGAACATGAGGGATCCTTCCTGGTGGGTTATCTTGCCGGCAAACAAACTCAAACCGGGGTGGTCGGCTTCTTGGGCGGCATGGATATCCCGCTGATCCACAAGTTTGAGGCTGGCTATCGGGCGGGGGTGGAATACGCCTGTGCTGAAGAGGGCATCACCTGTCGCGTTATTGCCAACTATGTCGGGACTACACCGGCTGCCTGGAATGATCCGGCCAAGGCCAAAGAGATCTCCGCTGCCCAGAAAGCTCAAGGAGCCGATATCCTCTATGCCGCTGCCGGGGGATCTGGTCTGGGGTTGATTGACTTTGTCAAGCAGGAAAGGTGCATCAAAACCTCCGATCTACCCAGTGGGGTGAGCTTCATTCGGGATCCCTTTGCGGATGTGCCTAAGCCCGCCGATTACACCAGTGCCTGCAGTGGCGATGCCCGCCCGATGTTCTTTATTGGGGTAGATGCCAACCAAAACTACTTGGGGGATACCGATAACAACCCTGCCACCCTCAATCACGGCCTCACCTCGATGCTGAAGCGGGTGGATGTTGCCACTTATGACGTGATTCGTAGTGTAGTGGAGGGCAATTTTGTCGGCGGCATTCAAGACTTTGGCCTAGAGAATGATGGTGTAGGCTATGCCCTCAATGAGTACAACGAAGCCCTGATCCCTGCAGATTTAGTGGCGGCTGTAGAAACTGTCAAGCAGGAGATCATTGACGGCTCCATCGAAGTTCCTGAGGAACGTTAAAGTCCG
>JAUQVI010000214.1:0-6190 GCA_039794885.1 Thermostichus sp. DG02_5_bins_236 | reverse complement strand
TGGTGCAAACCCAGTATTACCGCCAGTTGGCGGATACCAACCGCATCCGGCTGTTGCCTCAACCCCCAGAACGAGGCCGCATTGTCGATCGCAATGGTGTGCTGCTGGCGGGGAGCCAATTGTCCCATTCGGTCTTTCTGTGGCCGCTGGTGCAGTCGCGACAACGCTGGCAGGAGATGATCCCAACCTTGGCGCAGTACCTGCAAATTGCCCCGGAAGAAATTGAACAAAAGTTGGAACAGGCGGGATATCGCTCCCCTTTTCCAGTCCGCATCCTGCGCAACGCCAGCCCGCAAGTGGTGATTCAACTGGAGGAGATGAGCCGCGAGCTGCCGGGGGTGATGGTGGAGGCGGAAACGGTACGACTCTATCCCAATGGCGACTTGGCTGCCCATTTACTCGGCTACACCGGCGAGATCCCGCAAGAACAACTGCAGGCTAATCCTGACTATCGGCTGGGGGATATCATTGGCTTGATGGGAGCAGAGGAATTGTTTGAGTCCCATCTGCGCGGCCAGTGGGGGGGGCGCCAGGTGGAAGTTGACGCGATGGGGGAAGTGTTGCGGGTGCTGGGGGAACAAGCGCCCCAGCCGGGGAAAACCCTACAACTCACCCTCGATGTACGCCTGCAACAGGTGGCAGAGCAAGCTCTGGCCAATCGCAAAGGGGCAGTTATTGCCATGGATCCCCGCGATGGGTCGATCTTGGCCATGGCCAGTTATCCCACCTTTGATCCCAACCTGTTTTCCAGTCGCATCACCCAAGCCCAGTGGGATGCTCTCCAACAGCAGGAATTTCCCTTCCTTAACCGCGGCATGCGTGCCTATGCCCCTGCCAGCACCTATAAGATCATCACCACTGCCGCTGGGATCGAGTCGGGAGTCTTTCCACCGGGTACTGTGCTGCAAACAACCGCCTATGTCCAGGTGGGGGGGTGGCGCTTCTGGGATTGGAACCGGGCTGGCTTTGGGCGACTCAACTACCGGCAGGCCATGGCCTACAGTAGCGATACGTTCTTCTATCAAATTGCCCTCGGCACCAAAGTCGGCCCCTTACAGGAATGGTCCCGCCGTTTTGGGTTGGGTCAACCGACGGGGATCGGCTTGAAGGGGGAAGCTTTAGGTCTAGTCCCCGATGGCGATTGGAAACAACGGCACTGGCGTGAACCCTGGTATGTGGGCGATACAGTGAATATGTCCATTGGTCAGGGATTTATCACTGCTACACCTTTACAGATGGCAGTGGTTACGGCGGCAGTGGCCAATGGGGGCTGGCGGGTACGCCCCTTACTCTCCCAGCAGGTGATCCCCGAACACCCAGTGCCCATGCGCCAGTCGGTGGGCATGTCTGCAGCAACCCTCCAAGTTTTGCAGCAGGGACTGCGGGATGTGGTGGTTTTCGGCACCGGCGGCAATGCCAACTTAGGGCCGGGGTTCCCCCCGACAGCGGGCAAAACGGGTACAGCAGAGGATCCGCCCCGACGCTCCCACGCTTGGTATGTCGGCTATGCCCCCTATGACCAGCCGGAACTGGCAGTCGTGGTGTTCTTGGAAAACAGTGGCGGTGGGGGGGGTGCCCAGGCGGCCCCGGTCTTTCGAGAGGTGATGCGGGCTTATTTCCAGCCAGAGTCTTGATCCCAGCATTTCCCGTGGGATCCAGGCCAGATCGGTATAAAATCTCTCAAACAGAGACTCTTTTTGCCCAAAAGCACATTAAGATCCTCGAAAACCCGTTCCCCAACAGGCTTCTGCCCTAACTTGGCTGTAGAATATGTCAGTGATTTGGAGCCGAGCTGCCACAATCTTGCCAGTTGCAGGGCAGGCCCCGCTCCCACAAGCCGATAGCGCGAGCGTGCCGCAAGGCAATGACGCTCTGCGTCGTTCGGAGGACGATCCAACCCTATTGCCTAATCATGAGGAGATCAGGATGAACAAGGCAGAGCTTGTTGATGCCGTCGCTCATCGCGCTAATGTGACCAAAAAGGAAGCTGATGCTGTCATTTCGGCAGCACTGGAGATCATCGTTGAAGAGGTCGCCTCCCGCGATGAAAGTGGTGAGCCAAAAGGGAAGGTGACCCTGGTGGGCTTCGGTTCCTTTGAGGCTCGTAAGCGCAAAGAACGGGAAGGCCGCAACCCGAAAACCAATCAGAAAATGGTGATCCCAGAAAGCATTGTCCCTGCCTTTACCGCAGGTAAGTCTTTCCGCGATGCGGTGGCAGGCGAGAAGTCTTGATATGCCTACAGCACCCTAGCGGCATCCAACTCCGTGCAGAGTCATCATTGTGTTGCGGGGCAAAGCTAAATCTGGGTAGGGATCCCTTCTCAAAGCATGTCTTGGCCTCAGCATGGTGGCAATCGGGCTTGGGGAGCAGCCATTGCTGGCTGTTCTCCTTGCGATATTCTTGATTTTTCAGCTAGCCTAAACCCACTTGGCCCACCGGAGTCGGTCTTGCAGGCCCTGGGCAAAGCCTTGTCTGAACCGGATCCGGTTGCCATCAGCCGCTATCCTGATCCTGAGTATTGGCAGCTACGCACTCGGCTAGCTGAGCATTGGGGTGTGGATCCCGATTGGGTCTTCGTGGGTAATGGAGCAGCAGAGTTGCTCACCTGGGCCGCACGGGATGCACAAGGGCGGGAGGTGTGGCTACCCAAGCCTGCCTTTGGGGACTATGAGCGAGCTCTCTGTGCGGCAAAAGCGGTGATCAGGCCCTTGATATCCCCTTTTCCAGATGAACAGGGATCCCTTGACTTAGCAAAGGTGTTTCGGCCATACAGCCATGACCCGGCAGGGCGGATGCTGTGGCTAAATAACCCCCATAACCCCAGCGGTGGGTTGGGATCCCGACCAGAAATTCTGGAGCTGCTGCCCCAGTTTCAGCAGGTGATGGTGGATGAAGCCTTTATGGACTTTCTGCCGCAGGACTGTCCTCAAGATCTGCCTCAGCATGACTCAAGAGATTCTATTTCAGACGTGGGAGCGGGGCAGTCCCAGAGCCAAACCCTAATTCCCTATCTAGCGATCCATCCCAATACAGTGGTGATTCGCTCCTTGACCAAGTTTTATACCCTACCGGGATTGCGCATTGGCTTTGCCGTCGGACATCCTGACCATTGGCGGCGCTGGCGGCGGTGGCGGGATCCTTGGAGTGTCAACGGCTTGGCGGCGGTAGCGGTGGAGGCGGCCTTAGCGGATGAACCGTTTCGTCAGCGCACGTTGGCGTGGCTACCGGTTGCCCGAGAACACCTACGCAAGGGTTTACGAGCGCTCCCAGGTTGGGATCCCTGGCCCAGTCAAACCAATTTTGTGCTGGTGCGTTGTCCAGGTTCAGCAACACAGATCCAACGGGCCCTGCTCCAACGGCATCGGATATTGGTGCGGGACTGCCGGAGTTTCCCGGAGTTGGGGGATCGTTACCTGCGTATTGGCCTGCGTACCCTGCCCGAGCAAGAACAGTTGCTATCCGCCTGCCGGGAAATACTGGAAAATAGCTAGAGGCATTGAGCCCCAAATCTCCTGAGTAAGGGATCCCGATGAGTGAAGCGGTAGGTGTCTGGCCGGAATGTGGGGCCTCAATTGTACGAGGGGTAGCCCATTACAACGATCTGGACTTGCTCAGAGCTTTTCAGCAGCAGCCGGAGGTGGCCCGCTATTTCATTTGCCTGTTTTGCCGCTACTGTAGCTGGGTGGATGGAGTGATCGCGGAGCAGGTGTCGCCGGAGCAGTGGGCCGCTTGTCGAGAGCAGGTGTGGCTGCGGCTCTATCCACGGCTGCAACGTCTGGATGCAAACAGTCTCTTGAGTGGGGATTCCGAGGCTGAGGTTGCACCGGAGACTACACTTAAGCTCTGGCTGGCGGATCAAACCCGAGAACTGACGCACTCTTTTGTTGGTATGACTTTGGCAGAAGCACCTGAACCGGCCCAACCCTATCTCTCCCCCGCCTTAGCCTGTTACTTAACCACTGGGCTGGAAACCTTGCCAGGGGATATGCGCTTCATTTTGCTGTTGCGGGATCGTTTTGGCTGGTCACCCGCCCGTATTGCTGCCCAGCTCAAGGCTGACGGATATTTTCTCGCCCCTGAAGAGGTGGATGCCATTGTGGTTTCCGCGCGCCAGATTCTGTTTCAGTACTTGCCAGCGGATGTACGTGCCCTCTACCTTGCGTCAAAACCCTAGAAGAGGAATGGCGGTCTGTGTCATGGTGATAGAGTAACCACTCGCTATGGGTGGACTCTCCTGTTAAGCTATTTGCGGCTGTATTCCAAGATTGGGCACAGATTGCTGACCCCTGATCCTTCTATTTATCGAGCATGGGCTGTTTATGAGTCCTTCCTCTTCCCCCTCAGACGCTACCCGACCCCTCAGCCGACCGGCTCTGAGTCCGCTTTCATCTCGGCAGCAGGGGCAACTGATGCCTCATCTCACGCTTCAGCAAGCTCTGGCTCAGATGCATTTGGATGTGCTGCAGGAATTAGAGCGGTTTCGCCTCTGGCAACGTCTGCAGCGAACGGCTACTTCTCCTTCTCTGAATGCGATGCCTTCTCAGATCACTCCTGACCCAAACCGATTCCAGCGCCCTGGACAGTCCAAGCAACAGGGTGCTTCGGTACAGCGTTCTTCACCCGTGCTGATTCAAGAGGTCGTCGAGGATCTGGAGGTTGAGGAGACGCAACAGTCTGGCGGAGTTTTTTCTCCCTGGGTGGTGTTGTTGCTGTGGGCTCTCTCGTGTGCCGGGATCGGGTTTGGGGTGCGGTGGCTGATTTGGCCAGAAGAACTGTCTCTTCCCCAGACCAGCAGTTTGCCCACCACCACTGAGCCCCCCACTGAGGTCAATTTGGCCCAGCTGCCCTTAATCCCGTTGGGGCCGGTGGAAACCCAAGTCGGGGAGGAGTTCTATTCGGGCAGTTGGGATCCCAGTCGGTTGGCACTGGGGTTGGCGAGTACCCCCAATTTGCAGGACTTGCAGGTCAATCCCTTAGAAGACACCCCAAACCTGTTGGATAGCTTGCAAATGGATCTGGCTTCGCTGACAGATGCAGCCTCTTCTGCTGAGCAAAGGCCAAGAACAGTCGAGCAACTGGCCGCCACTTTGGAGCGCCCCGTTCAGGAAGCTGAACCTGCGATGACATCTTCTCTACCAGCTGCTGCTAGCCATTTGGACTCTCTCGGGCCGAATCGGGGTGAGGGAACCTTCTTGGTTTTGACCACCTATTTGGGGGATGAGAGCTTGGCGCGGGCTCGGCAAGTTGCCGATGGGGCCTTTGTGAAAGACGTGGACGGCCAGAAGTTTGTCCAGTTGGCAGCTTTTGAGCAACTGGAATATGCCCGCTATCACGCCGAAACTCTGAAAAGCCAAGGCTTCAATGTCACCATTACTGAACAGTAGATCTAGATCCTGAGGAGGGTTCGATTGGACTGCTTGTGTTTGTCTCCGGCATCCCAGCCCAAACCCTAGAACTCCAACAAATCAAGGGATCCCCAGCGGAAGGGATCCCTTCATTACAGACTTAGACAGACTTAGCACCATTCGGGAACTGCTCAAGCAGTGTAGTAAGCGGTGCCCTTGTTCACAAAGTCTAGGGTGTAGGCCGCTTGATAGTTGATGGTCGGCTCAAACACCCCGGCCACTGTCATGCTGTCGAAGAAGGTTTGCCAGCGCTCATTGGTCATGGCCCCAATGCCCTTCTCGATAGCATCCCCAGACTTGATGATGCCGTACTCCTGCAATTTCTCGAAGCTGTAGGCCAACTGAGCATCGGTCATTTCCGGGTTATCCCGCTTGATCAGGGTATAGGCGGGGCGGGGATCCTCTAGGAAGCTATACCACCCTTTGATGGAAGCATCCACAAATCGTTCCACCAAATCGGGGTTGCTTTCCACCAGTTGACGGCGGGTTTCGATGGTGGTGGAGTAAGGGCTATATCCTAGGTCGGCCAAGAGGAACACCACCGGCTCAAAGCCCCCTTCCCGTTGAATGGCAAAGGGCTCGGAGGTAAGGTAACCCTGCTGGGCGGAGGTGGGATCCGCCAGGAAGGGGCCGGGGTTGAAGTTGTAGGGGCGAGTTTGCTCGTCAGTAAAGCCAAAGCGCGACCTAAGGTAGGGCCAGTAACCGGCGAAAGCACCCCGAGAGACGAAAATCGGTCGGCCCTTAAGATCCTCAAACCGCTCGGTGCCAGGATGGGCCATAATAA
>JAUQVI010000213.1:0-6265 GCA_039794885.1 Thermostichus sp. DG02_5_bins_236 | reverse complement strand
CCAAACCACTGCCGATAGCCGCACAGCTCAACCCCTCACCCTGCCAGCCGGAGACTATGTTTTCCGCGTCACCAATGAATCGGTGCCTTATGAAGTGGGCTTCTACTTGAGGGGGGCTGGATTGGGAGGTGTAACCTTACCCCGAGTCAGTGGGGGTGGCCTCACAGAAGGCAAAACCCAAGATTACGTGGTCAGTCTCAGACCAGGTGAATATGTATATAGCTGCCCCCTTAACCCCACCCTGAATTACCCCCTGGTGGTGACTGCTAGCTAAGTACTTATCCATTTTTGAGATGAATGTGCAGGCTGCCTAGAGCTAAACCAAGGTCTTGTACCGATTGGGGAAAGGTAGCCTGTGTATCTAACTTTGAGAGATTGCACCGCCCTATTGAGACATGGAAGAGATCGGAACCTCTATTAAATCGGACGGATGCTTCCCATATCTCAGGGCTCACCCATTCTGAAGGAGTTTGACCGATGGAAGATCTGTCTCAACCCAGCACAACCCCTAGCAAGCGGCGGTCTTGGCTCAAGCTTGCTGTTAGCGTGGGTGTGGCTATTGTTGTCTTTTTGGTGGCACGTCAACTGGGAGTGTTTGGAGCTGTGCAGAGCTTTTTTACTGATGCTCTAGCCTGGATCGAAGGATTGGGGCCACTGGGGCCGATCATCTTCATTGGCATCTACATTGTGGCAACGGTGCTGTTTCTACCGGCTTCGGTGTTGACCTTGGGGGCGGGGGCCGTGTTCGGGGTGCTGGCTGGGGCTTTGTATGTGGTGATCGGGGCAACGATCGGGGCGAATTTGGCCTTTTTGATCGGGCGCTATTTGGCGCGGGAACGGGTGTCTAGGTTGATTGCTGGCAATGCGAAGTTTGCGGCTATTGATCGGGCAGTGGGGCGTGAGGGATGGAAAATTGTCGGGTTGATTCGTTTGTCGCCGGCCTTTCCCTTTAATGTGCTCAACTACGCTCTTGGCCTGACACAAGTTTCTTTTCTGGATAATGTGGTAGGCACTGCGGGGATCGTACCGGGCACGTTTATGTACGTGTACATTGGCTCGTTGGCGGGATCCCTGGCCAATATGGGCAGTTCTGAGTTGGATCCGCAAGCCCAAACTGCCCAGTGGGTGATTCGCATCGTCGGGTTGATCGCTACTGTCGCCGTTACGGTTTATGTCACTCGCATTGCCCGCCAAGCCTTGCAAGAGGTGGTGGAGCCTGCGTGAGGATCCCACCGACCCACACCTGCGAGGAGATTCTGAAGATCGGGTGTCACGGGGCCAGGGGAATGAGAAAATAAGGCACCTGTCCACCCTGTTTCACCATGAGTTTCGTTCCTGCTACACAAGGTGCCCAGCACCCTTACGACTACGATTTGATCATTATTGGCGCGGGCGTTGGCGGACATGGCGCGGCCCTCCACGCTGTCGAATCCGGCCTGAAAACTGCCATTGTCGAGTCCACAGAACTGGGGGGCACCTGCATCAATCGCGGCTGTATCCCTTCCAAAGCCCTGTTGGCAGCCTCCGGTCGCTTGCGAGAACTGCAACACAGCGCTGAGCTGGGCATTCAGGTGGGATCCATCCAATTTGACAGGGGGGCGATTGCTGCCCATGCGGCAGGGGTGGTGGAGAAAATTCGCTCCGATATGACCCGTTCTCTAGAAAAGTTGGGAGTAGCCATTCTGCGGGGACGGGGCAAGTTGCTCTCCGGTCAAACGGTCGAGGTGCAGGGGGAAACTGGCTCCCAAACCTACACCGCCCAAGATGTGATCATCGCCACCGGATCCCAGCCTTTTGTCCCCCCCGGCATTCAAACTGACGGCAAGACAGTCTTTACCAGTGACGAAGCGGTGCGACTGGAGTGGATCCCGGCCAAGCTGGCGATCATCGGCAGTGGCTACATCGGTCAGGAATTTGCGGATGTCTATACTGCCCTCGGATCGGAAGTGATCCTGATCGAGGCGCTGGATAAACTGATGCCCGCTTTTGATCCGGATATCGCCCGGCTGGCGCAACGGGTGCTGATCAAACCCCGCCCTATTCAAACGCTGGTGGGGGTGTTGGCCAAACAGGTGATCCCTGGCGAGCCGGTGACCCTTCACCTGTCTACGGGGGAAACTCTTGCGGTGGATGGCTGTCTAGTGGCTGCCGGACGGATCCCGGTGGCGCGGGAGTTGGGGTTGGCGGAGTTGGGGATCGATATTGGCAAACGGGGCTTTATTCCTGTTGATAGTCGCATGGCCACGGATCTGCCTCACCTGTGGGCAATTGGTGATGTCACAGGCAAGATGATGCTGGCCCATGCGGCAGCGGCCCAGGGGATTGTAGCGGTGGAAAACATCTGTGGCCGCACCACCCATATGGATTACCTGAGCATTCCGGCGGCGGTGTTTACCCATCCGGAAATGGGGTTTGTTGGGTTGACAGAACCCCAGGCCAAAGAGGAGGGCTACAGCGTCGGCACCGTGCGCACCTATTTTGGTGGCAACTCTAAGGCGATTGCCTCTGGAGAAACCGATGGCATGGTGAAGTTGATCTTCGATAAGTCCACCGGACAGTTACTGGGATCCCATATTTTTGGCGCTCATGCGGCAGATTTGATCCACGAGGCCGCTCAAGCGATTGCCCGCCGAGCCAGTGTCAAAGAGTTGGCCACCTTAGTGCATGTCCACCCTACTCTGGCAGAAACTCTGGACGAAGCCTACAAGCGGGCGGCCCACAGCTTGGTTGTATCCTAGGCCAGATCTCAGCCAGGTCTGAAAGGTAAGGCAGGTTACCCCACCGCCTGGCACAGGGTTTCCAGCATCGCCTGTTCCTGGAAAGCAAGCTCCTGAATGGCCTGTTGGTATACCTGGGCGGGAGAGGATCCCTGGTTGACCTGTTGCAGCCAGCGCTGGGCTTCGTTGCCCTGTTTGAGCAGCGTCTGGAGTGGAGCCAAAAAACAACCAAACCCCTGCGGTTGACCAATGCGCCAAGCCTCTGTGAGCAGTTGCTCGATCCACTCTTGTGCTACCCGTTCGCGGCCGGTTTGCCAATCGATCAAAGTCGCTTGCAAAGATTGCCGGGCAGCAGCTTGCTCATTTTGATCACAAAGGGTCTCCAGTTCCGTCGGGGTAAATGCGCCCTGCAAGGGATCCAATGCCTCCGGATCCGCCAGTAAATGCAACAGCCGTGCCTCGATCAACGCTGTAATCGCCAGGATCATCACCGGGTCGCCAACCAAGTCACAGATGCGCAGCTCCACCCGGTTCAGGTGATAGGGGCGTTCCGGGCCATTGGGACGGACAGAAGCCCAGAGGTGACGAATATTCTGCATCGTGCCCAGGGCCAACTGCTCCTGCATCCAGGTGATGTAATGGGCCTGATCTCGAAAGAGGGGTACCTGGGCCGGGGTCTTGGGAAACACCTGCCAGCGACTGGAATGGGATCCCGTCACCTGCCCATCCAGAAACGGGGAGGAAGCGCTCAGAGCCAGATAGAGGGGAGCCTCCACCCGCAATAGGCGACAGGCGCGGAAGATGGACTCGGTATTCGGCAAGCCGACATTGATGTGAATGCTGGCGGTGACTACCTGGGTGCCATAGGTGCGCTCAATGTAGTCGTGGTAGGGGTTACCCGGATCGGAACGCTGGAAATGGTCGGATCCTCCCAATGCCAACGTGCTTCCTGGTAACAGGGTATAAGGACCAAGACTGCGCAAAAAATGCCGCAACTGAGCCCGCGGCTGTAACAATGCACAGATCAAATCTTCATAGCGACGCAGAGGAGGGGTAATATACTCGACATTGCGCCGATCCGGCTCCCGCACAAATCCCGGCAGAGCCTGGCAAATCAGATCCGACAAGCCCACCACTTCCCCGGTAGCGGTGCCGGTGTACATTTCCACCTCAAAGCCCTTGGTCAGTAGCACAGGCAAGCCTCCAGCCGCAGTCTCAACAGTGTAACCTTTCTCCTCTTCCTTATTTTTGTGTGATTTTGTGGGTGATCTTGCGTGATCTCTGTGGGTGTGATTTTTGTCTGCTTTTGGAGACCCCCCAGGGATCCCCTCTGTATGATCAACAAGTGATCGCACAGCCATCTCAGGGATCCCCGGTGTACTTTAGCGTTATCATTCCCACCTACAACCGCCGCCCCATCCTGGAGCAATGCTTGCAGGCCCTAGCCCAGCAGCAGCCTGGCCATTACCTCGGCTACGAAGTGGTGGTGGTGGATGATGGCTCCAGTGATGGCACCGTGGAATGGCTGCAAACGAACCCTGTAGGGCTGCCCAACTTGAAGCTGCTGTGTCAAGAGCACCAAGGCCCCGCTGCCGCCCGTAATCTCGGGTTCCGCCATGCCCAGGGATCCGTGATCATCTTCATCGATAGCGACCTAGTGGTGGTGAAACATTTCTTGGCCAGCCATGCCCGGTTGTTGCAGAAGCATGGGGTAACAGGGGATCCCACCCATGCCCATGAGGGGAAGGTGTTTACCTACGGGCGGGTGATCAATACCAGCAATTTTCAGGATCCCCGTTCTGAGCCCTTTAAGCCCACAGATTTCTCGGCAGCCTTTTTTGCCACTGGCAACGTCGCCATTGCCCGTCATTGGTTGCAGTTGGCAGCAGAGACCTCAGCCGGCCCTTTTGACGAACGCTTTCAGCTGTATGGCTGGGAGGATCTGGAGTTGGGGGTACGACTGAAACGCTTGGGCCTGAAATTGGTGAAATGTCCACAGGCGGCGGGCTATCACTGGCACCCCCCTTTTGAGCTGAAACAGATCCCTGGCTTGATCGAGCGGGAACGGCAACGGGGCCGCATGGGGATCCTCTTCTACCAAAAACACCCCACTTGGGAGGTGCGTTTGATGATCCAGATGACCCCTCTGCACCAACTGCTTTGGGGTTTGTTGTCGCTGGGGGGATGGCTAAACGAAAAACGGGTGGAACCCTTGCTACGCTGGCTGATTGATCAGGGTCACCCACATCTGGCCCTGGAGCTGTGCCGGGTGTTTTTCTTGAATTGGTATAATGTGCTGGCGGTTTACGACAGCTACAAAGAAATGAAGGAGCGAAACAACGGGATCCACTCCGCTTGAGCCGCCAACAGGGTGGGATAGGCCAGCCGTCCATAGTCTTGGCCGGGGATCAGCGGTTGACTGGGGTCGGGATCGCCGCAGGTTAGGGGTTCCCAAACGGCACCAGCCCCCTTGACAATCGGCCATACAGCTGCAACATCCCAAATCTTGGGGGATCGCTCCACTGCTCCCAAAAAGGTACCGGTAGCCACCGACAGTATGTTGTAGGCAGCTCCCCCCATCATGCGTGCTTTACAGGGAAATTGTGGGCTAATCCAATGGCTGCTGCGGGAGCAAAAATTGAACAGTTGGTTGGGGCCGGGGTGGGCCTTGCTGGGATGAATCGGTTGGGAATGTACGGGATCCCGATCCTGTCGGGTGAGAAATGCGGCTGGCCCCGGATCAGTGGTGGCCTGAGGGTAGTAGCCATGAAAAGTTTGGCGTATCGGCGGCAAATGCACACAACCGAACACTGGCAACCCGTGGTGCAGCAACGCCAGAGAACTACCCCAAATCGGGATCCCACGCGCAAAGTTGGTGGTGCCATCCAGCGGATCCACCACCCAACACCACTCTGTCCCTGGGAAGATGTGGTTCGATTCCTCGCTCAGGTAGCCGTGCTCTGGGAAAGCTGCGGCAATCGCCTGTTGAAAGGTGTAATCCGCCCATTCATCCGAGGGAGTAATCAAACTACCATCAGCTTTTTCAGTGGGCTCGGCCTGACCAAAATCCACCACCAGTTGGGATCCGACAGTGGCCGTGATCTCCAGGGCAAACTCGGTGACCTTAAGCCAGAAGGGAGATAAAGCTGGCGGAGCGGTTGCAGAAGAAGAGTTCATGTCCCAATCCTAGCGGGATCCCGTTCGCTTGGGGGGCAAAATCCCAGATACAAGCTGACAACAACAAGATGATCCCTCCACAAACAAGCTTTGAGCCATTACAGCGAGTTACCTTGCAGGGTATATCTCCCTACACAAGGTAGGTGGCACCCTCACCAGAACATTCTTCTGCACGCTTTCCAAGGCAGAAGCATTGTTGTAGGAAACCCGCACAAGAGCTGTAAGCTGACTAGAATCGTAGTTAAGCTATCGACAGCTGGCGGTTTCTCCCATGAACCAGCGCCTAGTTGGACAATTGATTGGCAACCGCTACCGGCTGACCTACCACGTCAGCGAGGGCGGCTATGGCAATGTGTTCAAAGCTGTGGATA
>JAUQVI010000212.1:0-6346 GCA_039794885.1 Thermostichus sp. DG02_5_bins_236 | reverse complement strand
CGGATTATGGAGATCGAAGGCTTGCCGGATCTGAAAGTGGAGCAAGCCTTTGAGTTTACCGATGCTTCGGCGGAGCGCAACTGTGCCGGTTGCACGATCAAGCTCAGCATTGAAACGGTTTCAGAATACTTGCGCTCCAATGTGGTTCTGCTCAAAAACATGATTGCGCGGGGCTATCAGGATGCTAGGACTCTGCTGCGGCGCATTGCCAAAATGGAGGCCTGGTTGGCCAATCCCAGTTTGATGGAAGCCGATCCCGATGCTGAATATGCTGAAGTCATTGAAATTGATTTGAGCAGCATCACCGAGCCGATTGTTTGTGCCCCCAATGACCCGGATAAGGTGATGACCTTGAGTGAGGTCTATGCTCAAAATGCAGCAGGCAATCCCGATACCCCGATCCAGATCGATGAGGTATTTATCGGCTCTTGCATGACCAATATCGGTCACTATCGAGCAGCTGCCAAGGTTTTGGAGGGGCAAGGCCGAGCTAAGGTACGTCAATTTTGGATCTGCCCTCCGACCCGGATGGATGAAGCACAGCTGCGCTCAGAAGGAGTCTATGGCACCTTTGCCGCTGTCGGTGCCCGTACGGAAATGCCCGGATGTAGCCTATGTATGGGCAACCAAGCTCGCGTGGAAGATGGCGCCACAGTCATGTCCACTTCCACCCGCAATTTCAACAATCGCATGGGCAAAGATGCGCGGGTGTATCTGGGATCCGCCGAGCTAGCAGCCGCTTGTGCTCTATTAGGACGGATCCCAACGCCAGAGGAATATCAAGAGATTGTCTCCAACAAGTTGCAACCTTTTGCCGGCGAACTGTACCGCTACCTTAACTTTCATGAGATCCCAGATTTTGAACATGAGGGCCGGATCATTCCCTTGGAGCAAATGCCCAAAATCGAGGATTTGCTCGGGATCCCGTCTTGAGCTGATCAACATCTCTAGGCAGCTTTGGGATTGGCGGTGTGATCCCGAAACACCTCTTGGTCGAACATGTACACGGTACGAATGGGGTAAGGAATTACCAGTCCTGCTTGGTCACAGGCTTGTTTGAGAGCAATCATCACTTGGGTACGAGCAAGGCGCACTTCCGGTTTGCGGGGCCGACTCCAATAGCGCACGACAAAATCAATCGAGCTATCCCCAAATCCCGCAACATCGATTTCAACAGGGGGATCCGCTAACACCCCCTCCACCCCCTGCATCGCTTCCCCCAACACCTGCAGCCCACGGGGAAGAGGCGTGTTGTAGTCAAGGCCAATTTCCAGATCAGTGCGGCGATAGAGGCGATCCGTTAAAACAGTGATTGGACTGGTGAACACCATGGCATTGGGGATAACCACGCGCTCCCCTTGATAGGTGCGGATCTGGGTGGAGCGAATGTTGATTTCTTCGACAGTGCCTTCAAAGTCGCCGACCACAATTTGATCGTTCAGCCGAAAAGGCTCATTCAGCAACAGCAGCACACCTGCCAGGAAGTTCTTGAAAATGTCTTGAAAGGCAAAACCAACGGCCACCGACCCTAAACCCAGCAGCCCAATCAAATCCCCCAAACGCAAATCTGGAAAAGCAATGACACTGGCAGCCAGGATCCCGATCACCCAAGCTCCCACCTGGCTGGTTTGCACCAACAGCAATTGTAAGGAGGGGCTGGGGATCCAACGGGCAGCAGCAGAACTGACCAAACGGCGGACACCTTGAATGCCGTAACGGGTGGCCCAAAGAACAGCAGCGGCAATTAAAAATCCTGGTAACAGCTCGATGCTGCGGCCCACCAGCTCCAGCAGACTACGATTGATGGTTTGCAACAATTCACTCATGGTTGACTCTGCCTCTCGGATCCCTTGCTCAGGATTAGTATCCCTCACTCGAAGAAATAGGGATCCCATTTCTGCCATACTCGATACCCCAAACTCACTCCTTTTGCGGCAACAATAAATGGGGTTTTGGCAGAGGAGAGGGGAATGGCAAACTACGACTGGATTGTCATTGGCGGTGGGATCACAGGGGCAGCCCTCAGCTATGAGCTGGCCCGCCAGGGGGGATCCGTGCTGCTGGTTGAGAAAGATACAGTACTGAATGGGGCCACCCGCTACAGCTACGGTGGACTGGCTCATTGGGCAGGCAAAACCCCCTTTCTCAAAGCCTTGGGGGCAGAAGGGATCCAACGCTACCGCACCTTATCTGAAGAGTTGCAGGCGGATATCCAGTTTCGCGAGCTGGATCTGCTGATGCCGATTGCCCCTGGCTACGATGCCGATGCGGTGGAGGCAGATATGGCGGACTGTCGGATCCCACCCCAACCCATTTCTGTGCAGGCGGCCTGCGAGCTGGAACCACTGCTGGATCCAGCAGCTCTTGAGCGAGTCCTCTGGGTGAGCCACGGCCACATTAATCCCTTCCTAACAGCACTTGCCTTTCAAAAGGCTTTTCAACGATTGGGGGGATCCCTTTTAACGGGAACGGTAACGGGCTTGCGCAAGCAAGGGGATCGCATTGTTGGGGTAGAGATTGGAGAAGTCTTGCACGGGGCGGCCCAGGTGGTGGTGTGCGCCGGGGGCTGGACACGGGCTTTGTTACGCCAAGCCGGGATCCGAGTGCCCATCTACTTCACCCATGCCGAATCAGTGGAATTGGATCCTGCGGATATCAAACTCAATACCCTGGTGATGACTACACCGGTGCAACGCTTTGAACTGGAACAGGGATCCACCCACCCCGACCAGGAGCCCCTTTGGGATGAACCCGGACAGGAACCCTGCCCCCCGATTTTGGATGTGGGCATCCTGCAATTTGCCGACCGCGTTAGCGGGACGGAGTCCTTTGGCAGCATTCGCATGGGCCAGATCAGCCGTGTGTTGACGGATCCCGATGCGGTGGTAGAGGGTGCAGCCAGTGAAGCGCAAATTCGGGAACAGGCCGGTCGCTACCTACCTAAATTGGCCCACCTCCCCGGCCAGTGGTATCACTGTTTGGTGGCCTTCAGTGGCGATCAACAGCCTTTAGTGGGATCCCTACCCGGACTGGAAGGGTTGCAACTGTTTTCAGGGTTCAGCAACCCCTTAGCCGTCGTCCCGGTTTTGGCCCGCCGCTTTGCTCAATACGCTTATGGGCAAGCAGATGAATGGATCCCTGGCCTATCTCCAGGGCGATTTGGGGATATCTGAACTGACACTCAAATCAAGTCTTCAGCCAGCGGGGTTTCCAGCATGTCTTCCATGCTCAATTGCACATCCCGTTGCAAAGACTGAATCGCCTGATATTCCTGTTGAATGCTGGCTTGGTACTGGGCTGCTAGAGCCGTATTGCCTTCGGAAAAGGCTTGATCCCACAGTTGCGTCCAATAGCGATAGCGCTTCTGGCGAATTTCCAGCTCCATGTTGGCAATGGCAGCTCGCACCACAATCCGCGGGCGCATCAAGGCCACACGGGTATTCTCATCCAACCAGAGCAGGTGGCTGAGACGCTCGTTGAGCTGTTCATCATGGGCACAGATGGTGCGCAAAGCCGTGAGCAAAGGCTCTTCTTGGGTTTCTAGCTCCGGCTGACCATAGACCAGCTCTAAAATCCGTTGCCACAGATCCCGGTGGGGGCGAAAGCTAAACTGCAATTCCCGCTCCAACAAAGCTTCCCGAATCTCGCGGCGGTACTCGCAAAAATGGAGAAAAATCTGTAGTAGATGGGATTCCGATTGTAAGAGTTTGGATCCCTTGGCGGGAGAAAGTTGTTCCGGTTTGGCCCAACGATATTGCCGTACCCCCCGGCGCAGTTCTTCTTCCAGATCTCGGCTGAGGCGACCATTGCCCCGACTGAGCAATTCGGCCACTTGATGTAAGTACAAAGAACGCCACTGCCCCCCCAACCCGGCGAGCAATTGGACGAAGGCTTGATGGGCCTGTTGAAAATCACTGGCCCGACTCAGATCTCGGCCCGCTAGCACCTGTTCAATTTGCCAATCCAGCCAAAGGGGGGCTTGATTCAGTAAGGTTTGAAATTCGGAGACCGGCTGCTCCCGCAGGAACTCATCAGCATCTTTACCTGCGGGAAGAGTGAGAATACGCAGTTCGACTTCTCCCCGCCGCGCCTGCTCTTCAATCGACTCGATGGCCCGAGTTGCAGCATTCAACCCGGCCCGATCGGCATCAAAATTAAATATGAGCCGCTTTGACTCGGTGTAGCGCAACAGGGTTTTGACCTGTTGCGGGGTGAGGGCTGTACCCATAGCCGCCACTGTCTGCTGGATCCCGGCCTGATGCAGGGCCATCACGTCAAAATACCCTTCCACAACCAAAGCTTGATCGGCTTTGACAATAGCCTCGCGGGCAAAGTTCAGACCATAGACCACCTGGCTTTTGCTGAAGAGTTCGGTCTCAGGGGAATTGAGGTACTTGGGTTGCTCATCAGCAAGCGCTCGGCCCGCAAACCCGATTACCCGGCCTTGCACATCAAAAATGGGCAGCATGATCCGGTGTCGGAAGCGGTCGTAATGGCCGGATCCCTGTTGACGGGCCACCAACAGTCCGGCTTCCTCCAGCAGCTTGATGGGCTGGCGCTTTTGATTAACCAAGTATTCGTAGAGAGGTTGCCAGCCGGGTGGGGCAAAACCCACCTGAAATTTTTCCAAGGTTGCTTCACTGAGGTGGCGACTGAATAGGTATTGGCGGGCGGGCCATCCAATCTGGGATCTAAGGGCGTGCTGATAAAAATCGGCAGCCAAAGCCAGGATCTCCAGCAACTTCTCTTGGTGGGAAAGCTTGCGTTCGTAGGCCTGTCGCTCCTGCGCGGATCCCTCGGGGAGAGGCACATGGTAGCGCTGGGCCAATTTGCGCACCGCCTCGGCAAAGGAGAGATGCTCCATCTGGCTAACAAAACGCAGCACATCCCCGCCGACACCACAGGAAAAACACTTGTAGATCTGCTTGCTGGGACTGACCTGAAAGCTGGGTTTGCGGTCGTTATGAAAGGGACAAAGCCCAACAAAATTCTTCCCCTGCTTGCGCAGCACCACCTTTTCGGCCACCACCTCGACGAGATCGGCCTTTTGGCGCACCAGATGAATCGTGTCAGGGGGCAAACCACTCATGGACTCGATGACCCTCCGGGTCGTGCGGAGCACGATCAAGATCCTGACCTTATGGTATCCGGGGTGGGATTGACAGGCTGTCTTTTGACCGACCCGCCTAAGCCTGAGATAGTAACAAGGCGCAATTTAGGTCTTCTATTTGTCACCTTTTTAGTGATGTGCACGGTCAAAATGATGGTCAAAACACCAATTATCAAGGGCTTTCTGGTGCTTCTGCTGCTGGGCATTATGGCCCTTCTCTCTCCGCAGGGGGCTTTTGCCGAACCCGATTTAGCCTTGGGATCCAAAGTTTTTCAAGCCAAGTGTATCGGTTGTCACTTGGGTGGACGGAACTCCTTGGTGGCAGCCAAAAACCTGTCCTTAGCTGCTTTGCACGAGTACAACGTCGATACGCCTGAGTTAATCCAAGCGCAAGTCACCAAGGGGAAAGGAGCGATGCCTGCTTTCGGTAAGCTGCTCAAACCAGAAGAAATCGAATCCGTGGCCGCTTATGTCTTGGATCGGGCCGAGCACAACTGGAGTAAGGGCTGATGGCTAGGGATCCGATTTTGCTTCCGGAACGCCGATCTGAGGTGTTACCGCACGCACAGGGATGTGAAGGGCAGGGATCCCCACGCAAGATCTTGTCTGTGGGAGTGGGGGCGCATGGCCTGGTGGCAGTTGGTATTTCCGCCCACGGGATTGTTGCCATCGGAGTGGTTACCCACGGCATTGTTTCGATTGGCTTGGTGGCCATGGGGGCTTTGTCCTTTGGGTTGGTGTCCATGGGACTGGTCAGTGCCGGGTTGGTGTCCATGGGACTATCCAGCTGGGGGCAGCACAGCATGGGCCTAGTCCAAGAGGGATCCCATCACCATCCCTAACGGAGCAATCGACATCCGTATCCTTTTCCTATTCCTAAAACGTTTTTCACACCCTTTACACCATCTTTGAGGAGCATTGGCCCATGTTGAGTCTAGAGAGCTACCTATCCTGGGGGAAGCATTGGGGATTGGTACTGGGCTTAAGCTTTTTGCCCATCTCCGCTCCTGCATTAGCCCACGTCACCGTGAATCCCAAAGAGGCGCCAGCCGGTAGCTATGCCAAATTAACCTTTCGAGTTCCCCATGGCTGCAACGGCTCCCCAACCACCCGCTTGCGGATACAAATCCCGGAGGGAGCAACCTCTGTGAAGCCGATGGTGCATCCTCTTTGGGAAATCGAGACTGTGAAAAAACCCCTGGAAACCCCCTTTGAATCCCATGGGCGCATGGTCAC
>JAUQVI010000211.1:0-6379 GCA_039794885.1 Thermostichus sp. DG02_5_bins_236 | reverse complement strand
CCTACACCAACAAATTGGTCGGCTGAACGCCAATATCGAATCGGTGTTTCAGGGCAAGTCTCAGGTGGTGCGGGCGGTCATCACAGCCTTGGTTGCGAGCGGCCATGTACTGCTTGAAGATGTGCCAGGGGTTGGCAAAACCACTTTGGCTCGGGCCATCGCCCGCAGTTTGGGGGCGGATTTTCAACGAATCCAATTCACCAGCGACCTGCTGCCGACGGATATCCTGGGTCTTACCCTGTTCAACAAAGACAAGGCAGATTTTGAATTTCGTCCTGGTCCAATTTTTGCCCATGTGATTCTGGCGGATGAGATTAACCGCACTTCTCCCCGCACCCAAAGTGCTCTGTTGGAGGCGATGGCAGAAAAACAAGTCTCGGTAGATGATCGCACCTATCCCTTGCCGGATCCCTTTATTGTTTTGGCCACCCAAAACCCGTTGGAATATCACGGCACCTATCCCCTACCGGAAAGTCAATTGGATCGGTTTTTGATGCGCTTGTCGATTGGTTATCCGAGCGCTGAGATCGAGCGAGCTCTACTTTTACACCGTCAACAAGCCGAGCCAGTAGATTCGTTGCAGCCGGTTCTCTCGTTAAACGAGTTGCGGCGGATTCAGTCAGCGGTGGATCAGATCCATGTAGAGGGATCCCTGGTGGATTACCTTTTGCAGGTGGTGCAGGCCACCCGCACCTCAAAGCTGTTGCGGGCCGGGGTTTCTACCCGTGGTGCCTTGGCTTTGGCACGGGCAGCACGGGCGCAGGCTTTGGTGAATGGACGCAATTTTTGCGTGCCAGAGGATTTACAAGCGTTGTTCGTCTCGGTGTTGGCCCATCGGATTTCTCTGCTCGGATCTGGGGAAATGGCCGGAAACCAGCGACAGGAGGCAGAGGCGGTGATCCGGGATATTGTTGCGACGATAGAGCCCCCTGTTTAAGAGGTTCAAACAGTTTTTTCAGCAGTATCTGCTACAGATTGTGCAGATAAGGTGCAGATGAATCGAATGCTTGACCAGGAGCTGCCACAGTCTCATATTTTGTATGAAGCAGAAGAAGCTGCGTGGCACCTGCCCACCGTGCCGCGACTGGCTTGGACTCTACCCCTAGCGCAGGGCAAGATCTCGACTTAGCCCAAGTCTGCCAAAGCCCGTCGAATCAACACTTCACTCATGCGTTGGCGATAAAGGGCACCGGCCCGGAAGTCACTGATCCAGCCGTCAACCTGGGCTGCCAAAAGGGAGGAAATTTGTTGGTGCTCCGCACCGCTAACGCGAAGGTGCTCCGCACCGCTAACGCGAAGGTGCTCCGCACCGCTAACGTGAACAGGGTTGGGCTGGGATCCCATCTGTAGCAGTTGCGGTGGTGAGACGGCGGCATTGAGACCAAAGCGGTAATCGCCGGAGTCAGGATCCCGCGAGCCAACGACAATGACCAAGGCGGGATCCGTTTGGGTAAGGCCAAGCCTCTGAAAGGAACTGGGGCCGCGCAGGCGTTGAGCCGGGATCCAAATGTGCTGTAGCGCTTCCCCCGCCTGTAGCAAGGTTTGTTGGGGGCCGGTTTGAAATTGATGGGCTGGAATTTGCCGCCGGGATCCCTGCAAGTTAACCAGGGTATAAGTGGCCTCGAGGGCGATCAACACCGGTGCTATTACCCCTACTGTCAGGGCCAGACAGAGATTTCCCCCCACTGTTGCGAAGTGGGCCACCTTAAAAGAGGCCAAGGACGCTATGCCATCGTACAGGGCGCGGATCCCTGGCCAATCGGCTGGCCAATCCTGCTTAAGCAGTTGGGCAAAGGTGCAGGTTGCCCCTATTTTCAACCCTTGGTTGCAGATTTCCAGTTCATTCCACCCCAAGGAATGCAAATCCACCAGCCCGCGCAGATGCGGTTGGGGTTGTGAAAACAGCCAGGTTCCTCCCGCTAACCAGTTCCAGCTTGGATCCCAGCCGGATAGATCCGCCAACTGTTGGGGACGGAGGTAGGTATGTAGGTTATGCAGATCCACAGGCGCTCCCGAATAGGGACGGAAACTCCCGCATTCTAGTGCTTAGAAGAAAATCTTGGGCAGGGATCCTGTTTCCCGTCTAATCCTCCTTTTGATCCTGCCATTGGGTTATGGCTTGGCACAGTTTGGGAACAACCTCTGCGGGCCAGAAGCCTTCTCCACGCCGCCCTTGATGGAGCTGTAGGTAAAGACTCCAAGCAGTGGCAGTGCCGCTAGCAATCAAAGTTAGGCTGGGGAAAGCCTGCTCCAAGGTAATGCCTTCCTCCGCCATCAATTGGGATCCCATCGCTTCCATGTCCTGTGCCAAGCGTTGCAGCCCCGCCACAAAGTCCTGCCATTCCGTCTGGGTCAGTTCCAGCGCCCAGATCTCTCCCCCCACCAAAGCAACAAAATGTTGTCCGGTCGGATCCCAGCCCAATCGCCAGCCGGATCCCTTGAGTAGGGGGGATCGGGCCATGCTCTCCGGTGTATGAGCAGAGGTGTTGAGGGGGAAAGAATCCATAGCTGGGGGTATGCCGGAAAAGATGCGAGTAAAATCGACAGGGTGTGTTGTCAGGATAAAGCGGCTATGCCCAGTTACAAGCCCCCTACTGCGAAAACCCGCCGGGTTGCCCAGAGTATGTTCATTTCCGGCCTAGGCTTGCTGCTGACAGCCTTTGGAGCAGGGGATCCCTTGAATCCTCTCCAGGAACAGGCTGCGGCTACCGTGGCTACCCCGCAAAACCCGACCCTGCAGGTGGGCATTCTGCAACGGTTTGGCCGCTCCGAGACAGATGAGGTGGAATTGGCGGCCCCGGCAGGTTCCATGCTAACCTTGCAATTCCAGCAAGCGGATGGCACCCTGCAAACCCAGCGCACCGCCCAAGTCACCATCGGTATTGTCAATCGCGCCCTGACAACCCCAGAAACGATTCATCGACTGATCCTGAGCAGCCACAAAAGTTTTGAGAGCGCCGAGGCCAATGCCAACCACTGGCAGTCTTTGGGCATTAGCACCGAAATCGCTCAACCGGAAGAATGGCAGGTGTGGGCCCACCGCACCTATACCCCCCAACAACTGACGCAAATCCATCTCTATGCCCGAGAAGAAGGGATCCCGAATGTCAGGACAGTGGTACAAGAGCGGCAGGAGCGAACCGAACTGAGCTGGGTTCACGACCATTTCCGCTACCATCGCACTCGCCTGACGGTCACCTCCGATGCCGGCTATCTACGGGTGAACGACCGCTACTATGCCGGATCCCTGACAATTCAGCCCAATGCCTACGGCAGCTATACGGTGGTCAATGCCGTACCGTTAGAAACCTATCTGCGCGGGGTAGTGCCCCATGAGGTGGGGCCGGGGGCCCCCTTTGCCGCCATGGCCGCGCAGGCGATTTTGGCCCGCACCTACGCCCTGAAGAACCTACACCGCTTTCAGATCGATGACTATCAGATCTGCGCCAACACCCACTGCCAAGTGTATCGAGGGTTAACCGGAACCAACCCACGCACTGACGAAGCAATTCAACAAACCAGTGGCCAGGTTCTCACCTACAATGGCGAACTGGTGGATGCAGTTTATTCTTCCACCAATGGCGGGGTTTCTGCTGCCTTTGAGGATGTCTGGGATGGGGATCCGCGCCCCTACCTACGTCCGCAGGCGGATATTGCCCATCAACCGGGTCAGTCCTTAGATTTGCGCCAGGAGAGCAGCTTTCAAGCCTTCTTGGCGCAGCGGGAAGGCTTCAACGAAGTGGGGGTATCGCGCCTGTTCCGTTGGGAATTTGTCCAGTCCTTAAACGAACTGAACGCACAACTGCAGGCCGCTCAAGAGTACCTTGGGATCCCAATGCCGCAGTGGACAAGCATCAAGGGTATGGACATTCTAGAGCGCTCCGCCAGTGGCCGCGTGCAGGCGATGCAGCTGGATTTACAAACGACAGAAGGGCCGTATTCGATCACCTTGCACAAGGATCGGGTGCGCTTGGCCTTCCCGCGCCTCTACAGCACCATGTTTCGGTTAGAGCCTCTGAAGGAAGCAGATCAATTAACGGGTTACCAATTTGTTGGCGGTGGATTTGGGCATGGGGTTGGCCTCAGTCAGTATGGCTCCTACACCTTGGCGCGGCAGGGATTTAGCCCGGCGCAGATCCTAGATTTTTACTATCCCGGCACCACCTTGGCTCCCCTGGGATCCCTATCGTTGCAATTGCCGGATACCTCCATTGCCCACTCTGGACATTAAGGGTTTGGGTATGGCGGATGTTCCTACTACCGATGCTGGATCCCAGCCAGAGGGGATTGAAACAACCTCAAAGACTACCGCAGCACTGGAAGAAGCTCTGGCCTACGGGATCCCAGCGGCGCCGCCGGGGTTTAAGTCGGGCTTTGTGGCGTTGATCGGACGGCCCAATGTCGGTAAATCCACCCTACTCAATGCCTTGGTCGGTCAGAAAATTGCCATTACCTCCCCCGTTGCCCAAACCACCCGCAACCGTCTCCAGGGCATCCTCTCCCTGCCGCAAGCCCAGATCATCTGGGTGGATACCCCCGGTATTCATAAGCCCCACCATCGTCTGGGGGAGATTTTGGTACACAATGCCCAGGCCGCGATGGCCGCTGTGGATGTCATCCTTTTCGTGGTGGATGGATCCGTGCCTGCTGGGCGTGGAGATGCTTTTATTGCTGAGCGGATCCCGGCCCACTCTCCCTGTGTGATGGTCTGCAATAAGTCGGATCTCGCCTCCAGCGATGCCCAAACCCGGCAAGCCCATCAGGAGAGCTACCAAGCCCTGCGACTGGGAGCACCTGTGGTGTGGGTCTCTGCGCTGGATCCCGGCAGTTTGGATCCCTTGCTCAAAGCCACCATCGATTTGCTCCCCAGTGGGCCTTACTATTACCCCCCGGATTTGGTGACGGATCAGCCGGAGCGCTTCATCATGGGAGAGCTGATTCGGGAACAGGTGCTGCTGCACACCCGCGAGGAAGTCCCCCATTCGGTGGCGGTGAATATTGATCAAGTGGAAGAAACCCCCAGTCTGACGCGCATCTTGGCCACCCTCTCGGTGGAGCGGGACTCGCAAAAGGGGATCCTGATCGGCAAACGGGGAGAAATGCTCAAGCAGATCGGCCAGGCTGCTCGCCTGCAAATTCAGAAGCTCATCTTGGGCAAAGTCTATCTGGAGCTTTTCGTTAAGGTGAGGCCCCATTGGCGGCGGTCGGAGCGTACCCTTGGCGATTTGGGCTATCGAGCCGAAAGTTGAACCCTTAGCCCTTCTGCCAGCTCACCATTGCCATCTGATTCGCCTGGTCATTGAGCCAGTAACGACCGTTCCGGTACTCCAGGATCCCCTCCAGGTAGGCGTGGATCTCCTCTCGACTGAGCACAGATGCCAACTCTGGCCGCCAGCAGAGCAGGGCTGTAGCAAACTCAGTTAATTCCTCCACCTCGGCATAGGAACGACTGGATCCCTTGGCGATCTGCACATCTGCCCAAATCCCCACTTGCATGAGTGCTCCGTAGAGATCCAGCAACACCGGCTCAGGCGGACGAGACTCCCCATGCAAGCGGAGAAACAAGGGATCCAAAAAAGCATCGATCTGATGGGTGCGAATCTGCATCAGACAAAATCGGCCTGTTGCCGCCTGTAAGGCTTGCAGATAAGGTTCCATCTCGCTGACCCAGTAAAAGGCATGGGCACAGATCACCCCATCCACCGAGGGCAGATCCGCCAGGGCCTCAGGCCAAGATCCCTGGAGGGTTTGAATGTTGTGGATCCCTTGCTCCGCAGCGATCAATTGCAACTGCTGCAACATTTCCGGCGAGGGATCCAACGCAATCACCTGTTTGACCCAAGGCGCGATCGGCAAACTATACCGCCCTGCCCCAGCCCCAATATCCAAAATCACGTCATCAGGTTGAAGGCGGGCTCGCATCGCCTCCACAAAGGGATCGGTTGCGGGCAAATTGCGGGTCATCCGGGCAAAGCGGGGGGCAGCCACGGCCCAAAACCCCAAATCCCCCATGCGCGGACTCTGCCAACGCACATTCTGCGCTTCCCGAGCTTCCACCCGATCCCGCCAGCGGGCAAACCAATCGATGGGTTCAACAGAGAGCAGTGGCATCAGGGTTTCTGTCATGGCAGCAAGAACTTTAATCATCCAAGCTTACGGTCTTCTCAACCCAAATTGTTCATTCCAGTCCGGCTATTAATGTTCGCTGTACCTACATTTTTCGAGCACTGTGCTTCACGACAAGGTTAGCGGCAGCAGTTACAGCTCTTGCGCGGGTTTTCTACTATCATGCTTGTTTCCTGGAAAGGTTACAGAAGAATGCTCTCGTGGCCTGTGCAAGGTAAATAGTGTGCGCACTAGCGTGCCCTCAAAGGGCTGT
>JAUQVI010000210.1:0-6425 GCA_039794885.1 Thermostichus sp. DG02_5_bins_236 | reverse complement strand
AATGCTGCCATCAATATAAAACACTCGGCGGTGGGGCATCCCGTGGAGTATAAAAAAGCTCAGGATACGCCCGTTCACTGAGAAGCCCGCATTCTATGCGTCAGCATGAGTGTCGGGAGTATGTCACGGTACTGAAGTTTTGTCGCTCCAGCACGGGTACTGTTCGCTTCACCAGCCCTGTCAACACAGCCCCTGGGCCGATTTCCCACACCTGTTGGATCCCGTCAACAGCCATTTGCAGAACGGTTTCTCGCCAACGCACCGGGGAGGTCATCTGTGCCAAGAGTGCTTGCTTCAAGACGCGGGGATCCCGGCTGGCTACGGCAGTACAGTTGCTATAAACGGGTACTCGCGCTGTTTGAAAATTCACAGTCTCCAGAGTACAAGCAAATCTCTCAGCAGCCGCCTGCATAAACCGGGAGTGAAAAGCGCCACTCACCTTCAAAGGAACTGCCCGTTTTGCCTTCAATTGCTCACAGACTGCTTTCACAGAATCAACATGGCCGGTGATCACCACTTGATCCGGGCTGTTGTCGTTGGCAATGGCCACATCGGGAATGACATCACAGAGGTGCTCTAACTTAGCACGGTCAAACCCGATCACCGCTGCCATACCCCCAGAAGGATCCCCTTCTCCCGCTGCATCCATCAGCTGGCCGCGCAAGGCGACCAAGCGCAAACCGGTCTCGAAATCCAACACCCCGGCAGCATAAAGGGCGCTGTACTCCCCTAGGCTGTGTCCTGCTGTACAGGTGGGGGTTTGCCCCTGAGTGTAGAGGTAATCCGTCAGCAGGGCCGAAACTGTAAACAGAGCCGGTTGCGTGTAGCAGGTGCGGTTAATCTCTGCCTCCGTCAGGGCCAAGGGATCCCAGCCCAGCACCTGAGCGGCCAAGGCCAACTTTTGGGCAGCCCCCTCCCAATCCCGTAAGTCTTTCCCCATACCGATGGCTTGGGATCCCTGGCCGGGATAAATCCAGGCAATGGTCATTAACTACTTCCCCCAACGAAATACAATCGAGCCCCAGGTGAGGCCGGCTCCAAAACCCACCATCACCCCCAGATCCCCTGGGCCGAAGCAACCTTTTTCCACCCAATCTGCCAAAGCAATGGGCACCGAGGCCCCGGAGGTGTTGCCGTAGCGCTCCAACACACTGGCCACGCGAGCCGGATCCACTTCAAGGCGTTTGGCAATGGCATCGAGAATGCGCTGATTGGCCTGATGAACAAAGTACCCCTGGACAGCCTCTGCCGGGATCCCTGCTCGGAACAGGGATTTTTCGATGATCTCAGGCACCGCCTGGACGGCAAACTTATATACCTCACGACCGTTCATGGTGATCGGGCGACAACGGTATTGTCCTACCTGCAGGGATCCTACTAAGGGTCTGGCTTCCGTTTCCATACTTAAACTGAGCAGCTCACTGCCGCTGCCATCGCTGCGCAACTCAATGCCCAAAATCCCGTGTTTGCTAAAATCTGATGAACCTACAGCTATCGCAGTATCCGACTCCAAAACGACGGCACCGGCCCCATCCCCAAACAATACACAGGTGGTGCGATCCGTCCAATCGACTGTACGGGAGAGAACATCGGCTGCTACCACCAAAGCCCGTCGATATAACCCAGTTTGCAAAAACTGGGTTGCCGTGGCCACCGCAAACACAAACCCTGTGCAGGCTGCTGTCAGATCAAAAGCGACGGCCCGTGTTGCCCCGAGAGCGGCTTGTACCTGTGGTGCAGACCCGAAGCGGTCGGCACTGGTGGAGGTGGCCAACAGAATTAAGTCCAAATCTTGGGGATCCAGCTGGGCTTGGGTAAGCGCTGCTGTTGCCGCCTGACATGCCAGATCCACCACACTTAGTTGGGGTGGCAGAATCCGTCGTTCCCGAATGCCAGTACGGGGCCAAATCCATTCATCCGAAGTCTCGACGATGTGGCTCAAATCGTCATTGTGCAGACAGGGATCCGGCAGGGCGGCACCAATCCCCACCAACCGCACCGTCGGGAGGCCATTGTTGGGCATTGGCTCTATCCTTCCACCCGATCCAACGGTCGAAAGGGCAACACTTCGTGGTTAAGGTCAGGGGGCTGGGCCTCGCTGTTCCCAACGGGGCCAGAACTCAGCCTCGAGTTGGATTTTGAGTGGGTGTTGTCTGCCATTTCTGTCCGTAGCCGTTCCAAGACTTTCTGTTCAGCCGCCTCTTTAGCCAACCGAATCGCGTGATAGACCATCGCTTCTTTGGAGCTGCCATGGGTAATCACACAAATCCCATTCACACCCAACAACAAGGCTCCGCCATATTCCACATAGTCAATGCGTCGTTTCACCTGCCTGAGGTTGGGTTTGAGCAGCCAAGTGCCGAGCTTACCTCGCCAACCCCGCGGCAACTCCTGCCGCAACACTTGGGTAATCACTTGGCCAACACTTTCGGCAAATTTGAGGAGGGCATTGCCGACAAAGCCGTCACAGACCACCACATCAAACTCACCCGTTAGCACATCCCGCCCCTCAGCATTGCCACTGAAGTGGATCCCCTGCAGTTGGGCCAGGCGCTGGTGGGTGGCCACCGCCAGATCATTGCCCTTGTTGGCTTCTTCGCCGATGTTGAGCAGGCCCACCCGCGGATGATCAACTCCCATTACACACTGGCAATAGAGGGATCCCATGCGGGCAAATTGTTCCAGAAAGCGGGGCCGACAATCGACATTGGCCCCCACATCCAACAGCAGCACCGGCTTGCCTTTCAGGGTGGGCAGAAGAGCACCAATAGCGGGCCGATCAATCCCGGCTAGCCGCCCGAGATTTAGATAAGCAGCAGCCATGGCTGCACCGGTGTTGCCGGCTGCCACCACCGCATCCGCCTGGTTGGCCCGCACCTGCTGCATCGACACATTGATGGAAGCCTTGGGCTTTTTACGCACCATCAGGGGCTCTTCCGCCATTCCCACATTATCTTCGGCAGGCACAATGGTGATCCCGGTAGGCAAGGGCTGGGGCAAAAAAGGCTGTAGAGATTCCGGACGACCGACTAGCGCGATCTCAACCTGAAGCTGCCGATGGGCCAGCAGGGCACCCTTGATAATCTCTTCCGGAGCATAGTCACCCCCCATCGCATCAACTGCAATTTGCACAAGCTGACCTCAAACTGGAATACCCTTGGCGGCCCGAGGAAAGAACCGGATCAAAATGACTTTTAAGTCTCCCCACCCCGACAGATTGGGGTCTTGATGACCACAAAGTGCTACCAAATTTTACCAGATTTGCCCTCTCTCTTGAGGCCGCGGATCCACGAAGAGGCGGGAGGGGATTCTAACTGGATAGGGATCCGATCACGCTTGGGCAAGGGTGGCCAATAGAGATTGCACCTGCTCCACATGGGCCCGGGCCGTGGAGGTCTCCTGCTGGTGTTGGCCCAAGTCTGTTTCCAGTTGTGTCAGTTGGGCCGCCAAATCCACCCATAGATCCCGCTCGGGGTAGAGGGTGGCCTGCAGATGATTGAGTCGCCCCCAGGTTTCCGCCATGACCTGTGTGCGTACCCGCAGGGATCCCTCTTCTTCCTCCAGTTGTCGCCATTGCTGCTCCAGGTCTTGCCGTTGGCGGACCAGATTTTCCTGCTGAGGCTGCAGAGACGATTCCAGTTGCTGAATGAGGGTTTGCAAACGGCTCTGTTCCTGCAGGAGGGCTTGTTTCTGGCTGTCGATCTGTCCCAGGATTGGCCCAATATCGACGGTAGGTAGGCTAGGAGCAGCAGCGGGTTGACCCTGTAGCTGGCTGAGTCGGGCCTCTTGGCGGCTGAGTTCTTCGTATTCCCGTTGCAGGTTTTTCTCTTGGGGCAACAGGGCTTCTTCTAAGGCTCCACAGGCAGACTGCGCGTAGTCGATATCCATTTCAATATCAAATTGCTCATCGGGAGAGGCCATCGCTAAGCGCTCTTGCAGTTCCCGCAAGGCCTGTCGGTTTTGTTCTAACTCAGCCCGCTGTTGGTTCACTTGGGCAGAGCGCTGTTCGTAATCCCGCCGCAGTTGGCTGACCAACGTCGTCAGTTCCTCCAGGGAGATGGGGGGAGCTGCTGCTCCTGCCGCGCCGTTGCTGACCCCGCTAGCGGTGATGAAATCGTGTTCTTCTATGAGGCGATAGGCTTGCTGGTGGAGGATCTCCTGTAGTTGTAGTTGCTTGGCTATCTGCTGCAGTTGCTCTTGATAGGCCCGCAGGGATCCCTGTTGGGCTTGCCACCCAGCCTGAGTTTGATCCCAGGATTGCCGGGATCCCCACCAAGCCGTGCGCCGTTCTTGCCAAGTGCGGTAGTCTTGATCCAGCTCATTTTGTTGGGTTTGCGCCTGCTGTCGTTCCTGTTCTAGAGCCGCGATCAGTTGGTTCAGGTGTTCTTGGCGCTGCTGGATGTGGCTCTTCAAGCTATGGAGAGGAGTAAGAGCCTCCTGATGAGGTTGTAAACGCTCCTGAAGCTGTTGGATCAAAGCCTGCAACTGCGCCGCTTCTTCCTCCCCCAGCCGGCTGGAGCCCGCCTCCTGCAACTGTGCCTCCAGTTCCTGCCGCTGCTGATTGAGAGCCTCCCGCTGTTGACCAATCAGGCGTTGTTGCTCGGCTAGGTAGGCCTGTTGGGTCTCCAACTCCTGTTTGAGATTGTCCAGAAGTTTACGATCTTCCTCAACTCCTCTGTATTGCTCGTACAGCCGCTGAACTTCCTCCTCTTGCCCTTCTAGCTCCATCTCGCGGCGAGTGAGTTCCTGGGCCTGAAAGGTGAGGGATTGTTTCCAAACTTCGATTTCTTCCTCTTGGCTGCGGGCTTTATCCTGAACGCGGCTGAAGTTTTGCAGATAGGTAACCAACTGGCGGGCTGCTTCGCTAATGCGGGAAACCTGACGGCTGCCGGAGATTTCCGCCAGTACCAAGGAGCCATCCTTAAAGCGGTTCGCGTCCTGAGCAATGCGACCCTCGAGGGTAATGGCTTCTTCGTTGACCGCCACCCAGGTATTGTCTTGCTGCTGCTTAGCCAGCAATTGCAGAGACGACTTGGCAAACCCAATTGGCTTGGATAGCTCTGCTAGATACAGCACACCTGGACTCCTTCAAAACAGCATGGACAGCGATGATCCAAACTCTGCCTAAGCCGAGCTGCTTTCCCCCCTGGGAAGTTGGGATGGTGTTTAGGGTGCAGCCAGTCAAGCTGTCTAGGCTCAATAGCCAGTGCCCGTGCTTTGTCCACCCCAGTTTGATCCACATACTTGGCAATGCAGTAGCCAACTTAGCCCCTATCCTAACTTGCAGTTTAACCAGCTTCTGCTGGGATCGTTCACCCTCTGGAGTAAAAAAAACCACCTTCCCGCAGCCGGGCTTGCGGAGGGCTGGAGTAGCTATTCAAACTGCCGCCGGAAAACTAGAGTAGTCTAGGGTATGATGTGGAGTTCTGTTAAGGGGTTCTATGGAGCTACAAGGTGAACCACTTTCCATCCGTCGTCGTTCTCCTGCTCCAGCGGTGGTGGTGGCCTCCCAGGTTTATCAATCTGCTTCGCCTGAAGCCAAGCCTCGCCACATCCTAGAGGAGATCGTCTGGCACAAAGAGCAAGAAGTGGAACGCCAGCGTCAACAGGTACCTCTCAAGCAGTTGCAGCAACAGGTGGCCCAAGCTCCTCCCACCCGAGATTTTGTGGCGGCACTCACCCAGTCTCCCCATCCGGTCTCTTTGATTGCGGAGGTAAAAAAGGCCTCTCCCAGCCGCGGCATTCTACGGGATCCCTTTGACCCGGTGGCGATTGCCCAAAGCTATGTGGCAGGGGGGGCCAGTTGCTTATCCATTCTGACCGATGAGCGATTTTTCCACGGCAGTGGCGAATATCTCCGGCAAATTCGCCAAGCAGTGGAGCTGCCGCTACTGTGTAAGGAGTTTATTCTCTACCCTTACCAAATCCTCTGGGCCCGCTCGCTGGGGGCAGATGCGGTCCTGCTCATTGCGGCTATTCTTTCGGATGCGGATTTGGGCTATTTTCTGAAGCTGATTGCCCAATTGGGCATGGCGGCTCTGCTGGAGGTGCATACCCCGCAAGAGTTGCAGCGGATCCTGCAGTTACCTCAACTGAAGGAGTCCAAGGGGCGGGTGATGATTGGTATCAATAATCGGGATCTGAGAACCTTTACGGTGGATCTGAACACGACCCACCGGCTGTTAGCAGCCTACCGGGAAGCCTTAGCGGTGCCCGTCAGCGGTGCCGTTCGTGATAGCGGTACAGTGTACCCGCACGTTCTACCGATTGTGAGTGAGTCTGGTATTCACACGGCTGCCGATCTGCAACAGTTGCGGGATTGGGGGGTTCGCTCCGTGTTGGTGGGGGAAGCTTTGGTGAAACAGCCGGATCCCGGTCAAGCTGCCCGCTACCTATTGTCGTTCCACTGAATGAGGATCAGATGA
>JAUQVI010000209.1:0-6467 GCA_039794885.1 Thermostichus sp. DG02_5_bins_236 | reverse complement strand
CGGGCAGTTGAACTGGAGAGGGTGCTCCACCCATTTTTGCAAGCAAGGGGATAGGCTAAGCTAGAGTACTGCAAGTGGATCCTTCCAAGTACTGGTTTGGCTCGACTTTAATGGCTTTAATCGCCAACTGAACTGTCGATATCAGCTCTAGCTACCTGTTGTCTATGTATAACCCTTCTTTGCGTGAAGAACCCCGTGATCAACCCCCAACCGTGGTACCCTCCCCCAGTAGCCTTTCCATTATCGATTGGTTGCGCCAAGAAGGTCGGCTAATCGAGCATCCCATCGAAGTGCCGGGGGTGGTTCTAGAAGAAGACATTGACGATATCGATGATCTGATCGGAGATGATTACGCCGACGACTTCGATAGCGACGAGGAGTGAGCGCCGCTCCTGAATTGACCGGTTGCGCGGCAAGCCTCACCCTACCGCTACGCAGAAAGCTTGCCTAGCAAGCTGGGGAGGATGTCAATGTGAATTGGATATTCCTGTTGAACGGGCCTTTGCCCGTTAAGTTTGTAACAATTTTCTCAGTTTGAGGGGATCCCTCTCAGGCAACCTTTGACAGCCAAACAGAGCTGGCACTCACTTTTGCGACTCTGCAGACAAGTAGTCATAACCTTAGAATCCTTATCTAGAAATGTGTTTGGGCGTTCGGGAATCTCTTTTTTAGGATTTCTTTCGGTTTTTGGGAACTTAAGCGGGATCCCTTGCGTCATGAAGGAATGTAAACCTACTCTTCACGAAGGGTTACAATTTTATGATTCGCAATCTCTTTGCTTTCTCCTTGGCCGTTGCCTCTGCTGCTACCTTGGCTGTGGCCCCTGTAGTGAATGCGGGCAGCCAAGACACCAAGATGCAGACAGCCGAAGCTCCCGCTGCTGCAGGCACCATTGTGGATGTTGCTGTTGAGGCTGGCTCCTTCACCACCTTGACCCAAGCGTTGGAAGCTGCTGGTTTGGTGGAAACCCTGTCTGGGGAAGGCCCCTTCACCGTCTTTGCGCCCACCGATGAAGCCTTTGCTGCTTTGCCGGAAGGTACTCTGGAGGAGTTGCTCTTGCCAGAAAACCGTGAGCAACTGATCCAAATTCTCACCTACCACGTAGTACCTGGTGAAGCTCTCTCCACTTCTTTGGAAGCTGGAGAAGTGGTCACTGTGGAGGGATCCCCTGTGGAAATCTCCTTGGCCGATGGTGTGATGGTGAATGATGCCAACGTGGTGACGGCAGATATCGAAGCCTCCAACGGTGTCATTCATGTGATTGACAAGGTGATCCTGCCTCCGCAGGAGTGAACTTGAATAGCCTCTGAGATTCTTAGGATCTTAATAGAAGGTTCTAGGCTCTTTTGAACTCAGTCAGTAGGAGTCTCAAGACTCCCGTAGCCCCTGCCTTTAATGGTGGGGGTTTTATGTTGCTAGGGATCCAAAGCTCTTTCGGTCAACTTCCTGCCTCAGGATGGGATCTCTGGGGCTCAAAGGTCAATGCCGACACTGGAGGCGTAGATTGCCTCAACCGCCACCCCAGCTACCCGTTGGGGACGCACGATCATGTACTCATTGTCCATTTGTTTGGGCAAGGTAATAAAGTCTTCGCCACCGACCATGAGGTTGTTGATCAATTCGGTGTATTCTCGGGCCTCTCTGACCCGTACCTGCATGGTTTGGCCGCCCTCCAACATGATGTGGATCAGATATTCGTCGGGTTTTCTGGCCATGGTTGCTCCTGATGGATGAAGACAAGGGGGGGTCTAGAGAGAATCTAGAACTTATTATTCCCACATCTGAGAACCCTGACCCATCTAGGAAATCTAACCTGGGCCGCGCCAAACCGGATCACAAGCCGTAGCATAGTGAAAGTGAAATGTGCTCCCTTACTCCATCGGTAACCTTTGCGCTCCATGCCCAATCTGTCTGATGTCTCTGCTGCCCACCGTGAGCTGGAGTGGAACGTAGTTCGTCCCGCCAACACCAACGACGATGCTCACCCGCTCACTTATCCTGCTGCGGAGGAACCCACCACCACCCGTTCAGACATTATTGCGGTCGGGGGAGCTGAGGATAAAGAAAATGAACGTCACATCCTTTGGGAGTTTTTTCGCCGTGCGGGCGGAGAGTCTGCCCATATCACAATCGTGCCTGCGGCTTCCGGGATCCCGGCGGTGCTGGGGGAGATGTACACCAACATTTTTCAGCAGATGGGGGCAGCCAGCCTTCAGGTTCTCAATATTCGCAATCCCCTGGAGGCCCGGGATCCCGATATCATCCAAAAGATTCGCTATTCCACCGGTATTTACTTCACAGGCGGCGATCAGGAGCGCTTGGCGGAGGTGCTGGCTCACAGTGATTTAATCGAAGTGATTCGACAGCAGTGGCAACAGGGGCAGACGGTAATTGCCGGCACTAGTGCCGGTGCTTCTGCCTTGGGTCAACAGATGATCTCCCGTGGCTATAGCGGTGAGCCTCCCACCCCAGCGATTGTAACGGTGAAGACGGGGCTGGGTCTGTTGCCCCGCGTGATCATCGATCAACATTTCCATCAGCGCAACCGCCTGGTACGCCTAGTAACGGCAGTGGCTCACCATCCCCAGTGTTTGGGTATTGGCATTGATGAGAATACGGCGGTGGTCATTCAAGCCAATGACGTAATGGAGGTGATTGGTCTGGGCACGGTGACCATCGTGGATGGCTCCCAACTGCACTCGACGGTTCAGGAAACGGACGCAGATCATTTCTTCCGCTTGCACGATGCCCGCATACACTTTTTGCCGCCGGGATCCCGACTCAATCTCAATACCTTATCTCCGCTGTGAAGGCTCTGGATTGGCGCAATATCAATGCCCTCTGGGGATCCCTGTTGGCGGAGACTTTGAGCCGCTTGGGTTGCCGTCAGGCAGTGGTGTGTCCGGGCTCCCGTTCGGCACCGATCACCTATGCGTTGGCACAGCACCCCGAAATAGAAGCCATTCCGGTCTTGGATGAGCGTTCAGCGGCTTTTTTTGCCCTGGGATTGGCACAGCAGCGCCAGCAACCAATCCCGCTGGTGTGTACGTCCGGCAGTGCCGCCGCCCATTTTTTCCCGGCCCTGCTCGAAGCGGTAGAAAGTAGCCTTCCGATGCTGATCTTGACGGCGGATCGCCCCCCGGAGCTGCGCCACTGTCGCTCTGGGCAAACCCTCGATCAGGTCAAGCTTTACGGTCACTATCCCAACTGGCAAGCGGAATTGGCTCTCCCAGCCGCCGATCTCAATCAATTGAGCTATCTACGCCAAACCCTGATCCACGCTTGGGAACGGACGCTTTACCCCTTTCCCGGCCCGGTTCACTTGAATGTGCCCTTTCGGGATCCCTTGGCCCCTATCCCGGATGGCAGCACCGAGCCGCTGGCCGATCTCCGGGATGAACCCGGATTTGAGGAGCGCTTTTTTCGCGGGGTAGTGCCTTGGTCAGATCTGCCCCGAGATGGGATCCGTTTGGGAGAGCAATCCTTTTGGCAGGATTGGCGCCACTGTGAACGGGGGGTGATCCTGGCGGGGCCAGCACAACCTCAGGATCCCCACGCCCATGCACAAGCAGTGGCCCGATTGGCCCTGACGTTGGGTTGGCCCGTATTGGCGGAGGGACTTTCCCCTTTGCGCAACTACGCCCCTCTCAACCCCTACCTCATCAGTACCTACGATTTCATTTTGCGGCAGGCGCAGCCCCACCTCTGGCCGGAACAGGTGATCCAATTGGGATCCCTGCCTACTAGCAAGGAGCTACGGCAAACCCTGGCCCGTATCTGCCCCCGTACCTGGCGGCTCGACCCACGGCCAGACAATGGGGATCCGCTGCACAACCCCACCACCCACATACCGGTTGAGGTGGAGGATTTAGCTCCAGGGATCCCCGGCTGGGATCCCAAAGCTCCCTCACTCTTTTTGCAAACCTGGCTGAAGGCAGAAGCCCAAGTCCGTAAAGTCTTGGATCAGACGCTAGCTGACTTGCCGGGGTGGTTTGAGGGGAAAGTGGCTTGGTGGCTTGCCCAACATCTACCGATCCAAACGCCGCTCTTTATCGCAAATAGCACGCCGGTGCGGGATGTGGAATGGTTTTGGCCCCCCAACGGGCGTTGTATCCAGCCCTATTTCAATCGCGGTGCCAATGGGATTGATGGTCTGCTCTCGACAGCTTTTGGGATTGCCCACCACAATCGCCCCACTGTTTTGCTGACGGGGGATCTGGCTTTTTTGCACGACAGCAACGGCTTGCAGCTAGGCCGTCAGTTACAGGGATCCCTGACTGTTGTACTCATTAACAATCGTGGCGGTGGAATCTTTGAGTTTCTCCCCATTGCTGAAATGGGTCGCCAGGGGGCAAACCCGCCCTTTGAACCTTACTTTGCCACCCCTCAGGCGACGGACTTTGCCCTGCTCTGCCAAGCTCATGGGGTTGAGCACTGCTTAGTGCAAAATTGGGAGCACCTAGCCCAGTGCCTGAATTCTCTGCCCCGGCAGGGGGTGCGAGTTCTGGAGATCCCTACGGATCGGCAGGCGGATGCCCACTACCGCCGGCAGCTGTTTGAGCAGCTGGCCAACTTGCCAACCAGTCTGTAACCCGCTGCCCAATTTGCTCCGATAAATCCTCCGCCTCGCAGTCCAGCCATTGGATCCCAGGCATAGCGCGAAACCAGGTCATCTGCCGCTTGGCAAACTGGCGTGTGTGCTGCACAATCAGCGCCTGCAACTCAGCCTCCGGGATCCGTCCCTCCAGGTAGGCAGAGATTTCTGCATAGCCCAAGGTATTGAGCAGCGGCAGATCCAGCCCGTACCGCTCCCGCAAGCCTTTTACCTCTTCAATCCAGCCTGATTGAAGCATCTCTGTGGTGCGCCGGGCAATGCGGGCCTGCAAACGGGGCATGGGGCACTGCAAACCCAGCGTCAAAATGGGGTATTGAGGCGGCTGGGCTTGGCGCAGGCTAGAGGCAGTTTTCCCTGTGGTATAGATAATCTCCAAAGCACGAAGAGTGCGCACCGCATCATGGGGGTGAATGTGCTGAGCGGCAATGGGATCCAACTGTTGCAGCCAGGCGTAGCGAATCTCGGCGGGCCAAGTTTCCAATTGCACCCTCAATTGCGGTTGCGGGGGGACAGCCGGGATCCCTAAGCCAGCGGTGATGGATTGGATATAAAGGCCCGTGCCACCCACCAAAATCGGTGTTTGTCCCTGCTGATGGGCTTGGGCGATGCGAGCTTGAGCTGCCCGTTGAAACTCCGCGACGGTAAAGGTCTCCTTGGGATCCGCCAGATCGATCAACTCGTGGGGCCAGAGGGCCTGCTCTGCCAGGGTGGGTTTGGCCGTACCAATATCGAACTCACGGTAGACCTGACGGGAATCAGCATTCAACAACGGGGATCCCAGCCGTTGGGCCAGCAGCAGCGCCTGGTGAGATTTCCCAGTTGCAGTGGGGCCGCCGATGACAATTAAACCCGGTTGAGTAGGAAGAGCCGGGATCCCGCTTTTTGGGATCAAGCCCGTTTCGGTAACTTCAGATACTGCAAATACATTCACATTAAGGAGCTGATTAAATTTCACTGCGGGTTTTGGCTCTGTGGGTAAAATAGGGCATCCTTGGCCTTGTTCTTCCCACATTCTCCGGTGATCTCATCCTACGTGCCTACTTTGCCTTGTTCGATCGATCGTTGGCCACAGCTGAGGCTGAGCAGGCTACTGCTGAAAGGTCTCTGTGGAGCGGTCTGGCTAGGGATCCTGGGGGCCCTGTTGCTGTGGGATCGTCGCCCTGCCTTTGCAGAAGCCCTGGTTCTCAAACAGGGAGAATTGCGAGCCTTACCCCTCTTGCAAACCCGGGCTCGACTGCCGTTGCAGCCGCTAGAAATGCTCTATCTGGGGATGGTTGAGGAGCGCTTCTTGAATTATGCCCGCGCCAATAACTGGGAAACGATCTCCAGCGACCGCGAGGATCCCCGCTGGATCCGTTGGCAGCTGCGCCCCGGTGGGGAAGCCCTTTACCTGGCGGATGCCTCTTTGCTACCGGATCCCTTGCAGACCCCCATCTATGCGCGAGGCTTTTTTGTGCAAGCCTATTTTGTCGGCGGGCGGCTGGTGGGGATGCACCTAATTCAAAACCCAGAGGAGCCAGGCTTTAATTTGAAGGAACTGCAGAAGCTCGTCCGTGCCTGGTTCCCTGATAATCGCTTGATGTTGTACTACCAAGTGTTACCGGAGGATCCGAATCAGCAGGTGTTGGGGGCTTACTTGGGCACCATTCCCTCTGCTTACATTGCCGATATTCAGCGCAATCGCGTGCCCTTTTGTCAGACCTTTTTAACGCCCACTTCGCCACAGCCGATCACCCCACCCCTGATCGATCCGCCTCCCCATTGCTTGAATATGACGGATTCCGCCCAAACGGAAGTGAGCGGGGCAACAGCCCTCGGCGAGGGATCCCCTCTGGTGCGCTGACAGGTGACA